>NZ_NKHG01000122.1 GCF_002744245.1 Bacillus pumilus
CGTTGGTGGAGCCTAGCGGGATCGAACCGCTGACCTCCTGCGTGCAAGGCAGGCGCTCTCCCAGCTGAGCTAAGGCCCCGATTTATAGAAGATGGTGGGCCTGAGTGGACTCGAACCACCGACCTCACGCTTATCAGGCGTGCGCTCTAACCAGCTGAGCTACAGGCCCATCTTTCATATCGAAGATATGATATTGTAGGATCTTTTCCAAGTT
>NZ_NKHG01000123.1 GCF_002744245.1 Bacillus pumilus
GCTTCACATTAGAATATAGGTTAAGTCCTCGATCTATTAGTATCTGTCAGCTCCACGTGTCACCACGCTTCCACCTCAGACCTATCAACCTGATCATCTTTCAGGGATCTTACTTCCTTGCGGAATGGGAAATCTCATCTTGAGGGGGGCTTCATGCTTAGATGCTTTCAGCACTTATCCCGTCCGCACATAGCTACCCAGCGATGCCCTTGGCAGAACAACTGGTACACCAGCGGTGCGTCCATCCCGGTCCTCTCGTACTAAGGACAGCTCCTCTCAAATTTCCTGCGCCCGCGACGGATAGGGACCGAACTGTCTCACGACGTTCTGAACCCAGCTCGCGTACCGCTTTAATGGGCGAACAGCCCAACCCTTGGGACCGACTACAGCCCCAGGATGCGATGAGCCGACATCGAGGTGCCAAACCTCCCCGTCGATGTGGACTCTTGGGGGAGATAAGCCTGTTATCCCCGGGGTAGCTTTTATCCGTTGAGCGATGGCCCTTCCATGCGGAACCACCGGATCACTAAGCCCGACTTTCGTCCCTGCTCGACTTGTAGGTCTCGCAGTCAAGCTCCCTTGTGCCTTTACACTCTGCGAATGATTTCCAACCATTCTGAGGGAACCTTTGGGCGCCTCCGTTACATTTTAGGAGGCGACCGCCCCAGTCAAACTGCCCACCTGACACTGTCTCCCTGCCCGATAAGGGCAGCGGGTTAGAAGGTCAATACAGCCAGGGTAGTATCCCACCGATGCCTCCACCGAAGCTAGCGCTCCGGTTTCCAAGGCTCCTACCTATCCTGTACAAGCTGTACCAACATTCAATATCAGGCTGCAGTAAAGCTCCACGGGGTCTTTCCGTCCTGTCGCGGGTAACCTGCATCTTCACAGGTACTATAATTTCACCGAGTCTCTCGTTGAGACAGTGCCCAGATCGTTGCGCCTTTCGTGCGGGTCGGAACTTACCCGACAAGGAATTTCGCTACCTTAGGACCGTTATAGTTACGGCCGCCGTTTACTGGGGCTTCAATTCGCACCTTCGCTTACGCTAAGCGCTCCTCTTAACCTTCCAGCACCGGGCAGGCGTCAGCCCCTATACTTCGCCTTACGGCTTCGCAGAGACCTGTGTTTTTGCTAAACAGTCGCCTGGGCCTATTCACTGCGGCTTCTCGGGGCTTTAACACCCTAAGAAGCACCCCTTCTCCCGAAGTTACGGGGTCATTTTGCCGAGTTCCTTAACGAGAGTTCTCTCGATCACCTTAGGATTCTCTCCTCGCCTACCTGTGTCGGTTTGCGGTACGGGCACCTCTCACCTCGCTAGAGGCTTTTCTTGGCAGTGTGGAATCAGGAACTTCGCTACTAAATTTCGCTCGCCATCACAGCTCAGCCTTTATGGGAAACGGATTTGCCTATTTCCCAGCCTAACTGCTTGGACGCGGATATCCAATACCGCGCTTACCCTATCCTCCTGCGTCCCCCCATTGCTCAAATGGTGAGGAGGTGGTACAGGAATATCAACCTGTTATCCATCGCCTACGCCTTTCGGCCTCGGCTTAGGTCCCGACTAACCCTGAGCGGACGAGCCTTCCTCAGGAAACCTTAGGCATTCGGTGGACGGGATTCTCACCCGTCTTTCGCTACTCATACCGGCATTCTCACTTCTAAGCGCTCCACCAGTCCTTCCGGTCTGGCTTCACAGCACTTAGAACGCTCTCCTACCACTGTTCGTAAGAACAGTCCGCAGCTTCGGTGATACGTTTAGCCCCGGTACATTTTCGGCGCAGAGTCACTCGACCAGTGAGCTATTACGCACTCTTTAAATGGTGGCTGCTTCTAAGCCAACATCCTGGTTGTCTAAGCAACTCCACATCCTTTTCCACTTAACGTATACTTTGGGACCTTAGCTGGCGGTCTGGGCTGTTTCCCTTTCGACTACGGATCTTATCACTCGCAGTCTGACTCCCAAGGATAAGTCATCGGCATTCGGAGTTTGACTGAATTCGGTAACCCGGTAGGGGCCCCTAGTCCAATCAGTGCTCTACCTCCGAGACTCTTACCTTGAGGCTAGCCCTAAAGCTATTTCGGAGAGAACCAGCTATCTCCAGGTTCGATTGGCATTTCACCCCTACCCACACCTCATCCCCGCACTTTTCAACGTGCGTGGGTTCGGGCCTCCATTCAGTGTTACCTGAACTTCACCCTGGACATGGGTAGATCACCTGGTTTCGGGTCTACGACCACGTACTCATGCGCCCTATTCAGACTCGCTTTCGCTGCGGCTCCGCATCTTCTGCTTAACCTTGCACGGGATCGTAACTCGCCGGTTCATTCTACAAAAGGCACGCCATCACCCGTTAACGGGCTCTGACTACTTGTAGGCACACGGTTTCAGGATCTATTTCACTCCCCTTCCGGGGTGCTTTTCACCTTTCCCTCACGGTACTGGTTCACTATCGGTCACTAGGGAGTATTTAGCCTTGGGAGATGGTCCTCCCGGATTCCGACGGAATTTCACGTGTTCCGCCGTACTCAGGATCCACTCTGGAGGGAATGACATTTCAGTTACAGGGCTGTTACCTTCTCTGGCGGGCCTTTCCAGACCTCTTCGCTTATATCATTCCTTTGTAACTCCGTATAGAGTGTCCTACAACCCCAAGAGGCAAGCCTCTTGGTTTGGGCTGTTCCCGTTTCGCTCGCCGCTACTTAGGGAATCGCATTTGCTTTCTCTTCCTCCGGGTACTTAGATGTTTCAGTTCCCCGGGTATGCCTTCTCATACTCTATGTATTCAAGTATGGATACTGCTCCATTACGAGCAGTGGGTTTCCCCATTCGGAAATCTCCGGATCAAAGCTTGCTTACAGCTCCCCGAAGCATATCGGTGTTCGTCCCGTCCTTCATCGGCTCCTAGTGCCAAGGCATCCACCGTGCGCCCTTTCTAACTTAACCATTTCTTACTTTAGAAAGAATCACTATGTGTGATGAACTTTGCATTGCATTCAATGTGAATGTATTACTTATTGTTATCTAGTTTTCAAAGAACAA
>NZ_NKHG01000002.1 GCF_002744245.1 Bacillus pumilus
CTTTTTTGTGTTTTTTTAGAAAAGGAACAAACACTCGATCCGATATGGATACATATACTAAACTACCATCTGAAACATTCTTAATTTTGTATACAAATCAAAGCGCTAGGGCATACTGAAGCTATAAGTGGAGGTGTCACAATGAGCAAAAAAGAGCGAGAAGCGATTTGTTTGATTTGTGAAGAGAAAAAAACAAAGGGAATTTATTTATATCATCAGTTTTTGTGCCGAGACTGTGAGCGAAAGTTAATTTCTACATCGACCTCGGATCCTAGTTATGCCGATTATGTTAGAAAGCTGAAGAATCTCCATACGCCACCTTTGTATTCATAGACCATGAAATGGTCTTTTTTTATGATCTATGAAGGATTGGGCCTGTTTTTTGGAACTTAGTTTGGACATCACCCGTAATAAATAATAAGATAAACAGAGAGCCTGATTATTCATAGGAGTCGATGAAAATGAAAACAATCTTTTTCACATTTATATGGGCCTTTCTCTCTACTCTTTTTTCGTTTGTGATTTTAACTGTCAGTATCGGGGTTTTCCATCATCATGTTGGATTATCGATACTGTATGCGATGATTGGGTGGGGTGTGATGTTTGCAGGGAGCAGATGGGTTGCTTTCCGGTTGTTTTTAAAGAAACACGGACTGTCTCGCAGTGATTATGTATATATAAAACAGCATCTAAAAGAAGCAGGACAAAAGCTAGTTCGTTTAAAGAAAGCTTTATTTGCTGTAAAGAACGTACAGACGATCAAACATAATTATGAAATCCTTCGGCTTGCACGAAGAATTTATACGATTACTAAAAAAGAGCCGAACCGATTTTATGATGCACAGCGGTTTTATTTTGAAAGTTTGGATTCTGTCGTTGAACTAACCGAGAAATATGCACTATTGTATAATCAGCCTAATCGCAGTCGTGAGCTTGAAATGACACTGAGCCAAACTCGAGTCACACTGTCCGAGCTGCAAAAGCAATTGGCGGACGATTTGCAGCAAGTTTTAGGAAGAGACATAGAAGCCCTTCATATTGAACTAGAAGTGGCAGATAAAATGATCAAAAAATAGATGAAAGGAGTCAAACTCGATGAAACCAGAAGATCAAGTCACACCATCATCAGCATCTACTACAGATCTTCAGTTTCGGGTGTTTGATACTTTATCTGATGAGGAAAAACAAGAGGCTATACAGCGTGCGGAAAAGATCCCTGACAATCCACAAAAGCTGCTCTTCTATGGTACACGTGTGCAGGAGCGATTATTGGAACAATCACAACACATGATGCAGTATGTTGAGAAAAAAGATATTGATCAAATAGGAGATGTGCTTGAGGCTTTTTTGCAGCAACTCCATTTAGTGGAGCCCGAGGATTTATTGCCAAAGAAGAGAGGCTTTTTTTTAAGGTTGTTTCAACGGGAGAGGCGTTCTACTCAGGAGATCATTTCTCGTTTTAAACAAGCGGAAGCTCAGATAGAGAGATTATCAGCAAGGCTGCGTTACGCAAGGGGCGTATTAATTTCTGACCATAAGTTATTAGAGCGTTTATTTGAAGAAAATCAGTCATATTTCCAAGAGATGACTTTACAGGCTGCAGCAGTTGAAGTGAAATTGACACATTTAGAGCAGCAGGTCCTATCAGAAATGAAACGGTCAAATGATCGAACACTAGAGGAGCAATTGATGAGTCAGGAAGTCAATGAGGAAGAATATATGGAGAGATTGAAAGAACGGAAGTATGATTTGCTTCTAAGCCGTCAAATTGCACTGCAATGTAACGCCCAGATTCGGATGATTCAGCATACAAATCATACATTAGCCAATCACATTCAATCAACTGTTTCCGCATCTATTCCTCTATGGATCAACCAGATGTCGATTGCGTTAACGCATATTCAGAAGCGAGCGAATTCAGCCCTTGAGCAGCGAATCCAGCAAACCTATGAAAAGGTATCGAAGCAGCAGGGAGAGATTCTTGAAGACGCATCTTTCACACCTATAGATACGTTGAAAAAGGTTCAACGCCAATTAGCCGAAACATTACAGGAAACGTTACAGGTGAAAGAGCATGGGAATCAAGAGAGAGCTCAACTGAAAAGCAACATGTACGATGCAGAGCAGAAGCTGGCGAATCATAAACCAATAAAGGAATGAGAATCCATCTTTCAGTTCACTTGTTTGAACGTTATAATAGAAATAAGATATCGTTTAAGTGAAAAGGGTCGATTTGTTTGAAAACACCTTTATATACAGCATTATCACAACATGCGGAAAAGAAGCCTTATTCTTTTCACGTTCCAGGACATCACAATGGAGATGTCTTTTTTGATGAGGCACGGTCCTACTTTGCATCAATTCTTCAGCTGGATGTGACGGAGCTTGAAGGTCTAGATGATCTCCACCACCCGACTGGGGTGATTCAAGAGGCAGAGGATTTATTGGCAAAGCTATATGGTGCAAATCAAAGCTTTTTCCTCGTGAATGGCACGACGGTCGGAAATTTGGCAATGGTGATGGCGACATGCGGTACAGGAGATGAGATTTTTGTTCAACGAAATTGCCATAAATCTGTATTCCATGCGATCGAGCTTGCAGGAGCAACACCTATTATGTTAGAAACTGAGGTAGATCGACACTCGCACGTGCCAACACATGTTACTGATGAAACAGTCAGACAAGCCATTACGAAATATCCTAACTGCCGAGCAATCGTTTTGACCTATCCGAATTACTACGGACATGCAGCTGATTTATCAAATTTGATCAAATTGTGCCATGATGCAGGGATCGTTGTTTTGGTTGATGAGGCACATGGCGCGCATTTTGTATTAGGCGGTGCCTTTCCTCCATCTGCTCTTTCCTACGGAGCTGATGTGGTGGTACAATCAGCACATAAAACCCTACCTGCGATGACGATGGGGTCCTTTCTCCATCTTCAAGGCAATCGAATAGATGCGCAGCGTATCAAAACATTGCTCGCGATGCTTCAAAGCAGTTCACCTTCTTATCCAATTATGGCCTCGTTAGATGTAGCGAGAGCTTATGTTGAAGAGATGAAGGGAAAAAGAAAATTGGACGGAGTGATGAGAGAACTGGAAAAGCTAAAAAAACAGTTCAACCGTATCTCTCATCTTGAAGTCGTTGAGACTGACTCACTATCTACCGATCCATTAAAATGCATGATTCGTTCAACAAAAGGGCTGACAGGCTATGAACTAAAGAGGGTGCTTGAATCGGTAGAGGTTCACCCAGAACTCGCGGACGAACATCAAGTCTTACTCGTTTTTGGTCTAGGTGAGATGAAGGAGGTTCCTTTTACAGGCATAGAGCAGGCCCTTCAACAAAGTGATTCATTGCTTGAAGGCAAGGTGCAGCTTCAAAAGAGATCGCCATCAATAGAGCTCGTTGAACAAAGACAAGGCATAGAAGTCGTCCCATTTGAAAAAGCAGCAGGCCGGATCAGTGCAGAATCGGTCATACCCTATCCGCCTGGCATTCCTTTGATGATGAAGGGAGAGCGCATTGAAGCAGATCAGATTGCGACGCTAAGCCGTTTGCTCGGGCATCAGGTTCATGTTCAAGCAAGTCTGGTGATTCACCAGAGAAAATTATATGTTTATATAGAAGAGGAGACACTATGAGTGGTATGTTTATCACGTTTGAAGGGCCAGAGGGTGCCGGAAAAACGACAGTGATTCGAAAAGTGTATGAAGAAATGGTATGCCAAGGTTATGCAGTGATGGCGACACGGGAGCCGGGTGGCATCGAAATTGCAGAGCAGATTCGTGAAGTTATTTTGAATGAAAAAAATACAAAAATGGACGCGAAAACAGAGGCTTTGCTGTATGCAGCAGCAAGAAGACAGCATTTGGCTGAGAGGGTAGAACCGGCATTGCAGCGTGGAGACACCGTCTTATGTGATCGTTTTGTAGATAGCTCCCTTGCCTATCAAGGCTATGCGAGAGGTCTTGGGATTGAAGAAGTAAAATCGATTAATGATTTTGCCATTAATGGAACGATGCCTCAAATGACCATTTACTTTTCCATTACGCCAGAGGAAGGGCTAAAGAGAATCGATGCCAACCAAGGAAGAGAAAAAAATCGACTAGACATGGAGACACTGAATTTCCACCAGCTGGTCAGAGAAGGCTATGAATTGTTGATTGCGCAATCACCAGAACGATTCCGTGTTGTGGATGCGTCTCAGCCGATGCAGGACGTCTATGAAGAAGTACTTCAGTTGATTCAGGACACATTAAAGAAAAATCAAATATGACCTGATTCCCAATCGTTGTTATAATATAGAGGAAGACATCGGCATGTCATCTGTGCCTAAAACAAAGGAGGCCAATCAAATGAAATTAATTGTTGCCGTTGTACAGGATCAAGATAGCAGCAAGTTGCTGAAAGTATTGACTGAACATCATTTCGGTGTGACTAAATTAGCTTCAACTGGTGGGTTTTTGAAGTCTGGGAATACGACTTTTATCATTGGTTGTGATGATGTCCGAGTGGATAAAGCATTACAGCTTATAAAGGAAAATTGCCGTAAACGTGATCAAATGATCGCGCCTGTATCACCAATGGGTGGAAATGCAGATTCATATGTACCATACCCTGTTGAGGTTGAAGTTGGTGGAGCTACTGTCTTTATTCTGCCAGTTGAACAATTTCATCAATTTTAAGGATGGGTTGCTGTGAAAATTAATCAAGATATGCGGCTGCTTTTAGAAAAGCGCGAACTTCAAGCAATTAAAGGAAGCCAGACGTCTGCCTCTTTTAAAGCTTCTATGGAGACGCAAAGCGGCAAAATGCGTTTAGAACAACTGACAGTCATGCTGAGTGATATCGAAGTGTTTGGTAAAAAGCTGACAAAGTCGCGAAACCTAAAGGATTTGGCCAGGTTTAAAGGACTTGTGAAGCGCTTTGTGAAAGAGGCAGTCGATAATGGATTAAATATAGAGACATCAAGGAGCTTTGACCTTTATGGCAACACGCGAACACTCGCTTTAGTCAAAGCATTAGATGAAAAGCTTGTTGAATTAACAGAGGATATGATGGATCAAGAGAAACCTTCGATTGATTTGCTTGAACGTATTGGAGAAATAAAAGGTTTATTGATTAACCTTTACACATAGAGAGTGATAACATGGCAATTAGCTGGGATGACATGAATGATTTGCAGCCGCGCGTCATGCGGCTGATTTTTAATAGTATTGATAAAGACCGACTTGCTCATGCTTACTTATTTGAAGGGAAAAAAGGGACAGGAAAGCTAGATGCTGCGATGCTTTTGGCTAAGAGCTTTTTTTGTTTGGAAGCAGGAGTGAAACCATGTGAATCCTGTCAAAACTGCAAAAGGATTGAGTCTGGCAACCATCCAGATTTACATCTAGTGCAGCCTGACGGCCAATCGATTAAGAAAGCACAAGTACAGGCATTGCAGGAGGAATTTACAAAAGCAGGTGTAGAATCACATCGGAAAATGTATATCATTCTTCATGCGGACAAAATGACGGTCAATGCCGCGAACAGTTTATTGAAGTTTCTAGAGGAGCCTAATCGGGAAACGATGGCGGTTTTAATCACTGAGCAATCACATAAAATGCTGGATACGATTATTTCAAGATGTCAGATGCTTAGCTTTCAGCCGCTGCAGCCACAATCCTTGGAGCAGCAGCTTTTACAAGAAGGTGTAGCTCAGTATCTAGCAAGACTTTTGTCGAATTTAACCAATAATTTAGCAGAAGCACTCGAATTAAGTCGAAATGATCAGTTTGCAGAGTCTAGAGCGAAAGTGATAAAATTGTATGAAGTCTTACACCAGCGAAAAGAACATGCATTTTTTTATATACAGGATCAATGGATGCCTTTTTTCAAAGAGAAAGACCTTCAAGAAACAGGTCTGGATATGCTTTTATTTATATATCGTGATGTATTGTCGATTCAAATAGGAAATGAAGATAAAGTCATTTATCAAGACTTATTCCAGACAATGAAGCAGCACGCGCTGCATTCCACACAGCAGATGGTGACAAACCAGATCCTTGCTGTATTAGAAGCGAAAAAGAGACTTCAATCCAACGTGAATGCCCAAGGGCTAATGGAGCAATTGGTGTTGATGTTGCAGGAGGGATAAGCTTGTACAACGTAATTGGTGTTCGCTTTAAAAAAGCGGGCAAAATCTATTATTTCGATCCTAATGGATTTCATATAGAAAATGATAGTTGTGTCATTGTAGAAACGGTCAGAGGGGTTGAGTACGGACAAGTGGTCATCGCGAATAAAAAAGTAGATGAACACGATGTGGTTCTCCCTTTGCGTAAGGTAATTCGTGTAGCAGACGAACGAGACCGGCTCATTGTTGAGGAAAACAAAGAAGCAGCGATGTCAGCCTTTGATACATGTCTTCAGAAGGTAAGTGAACACGGCTTAGAAATGAAGCTAGTTGATGTTGAATTCACATTTGACCGAAACAAGGTCATCTTCTACTTCACAGCGGATGGCAGAGTGGATTTCCGTGAGCTAGTAAAGGATCTCGCATCGATCTTCAAGACGAGAATTGAACTTCGCCAGATTGGTGTAAGAGATGAGGCGAAAATGCTAGGCGGCATCGGTCCTTGTGGACGAATGCTTTGCTGTTCAACCTTCTTAGGAGATTTTGAACCCGTGTCCATCAAAATGGCAAAAGATCAAAACCTGTCTTTAAATCCTACGAAAATTTCAGGGCTTTGCGGACGTTTGATGTGCTGCTTGAAATATGAGAATGATGAGTATGAAACGGCGAAAGAACAATTACCGGATATCGGTGAAACGATTCAGACGTCTAATGGCTCTGCAAAGGTAGTAGGGCTCAACATTTTAGAACGAATTTTGCAAGTTGAATTAACCGGACAAGAAAAAGTGATAGAATATACTTGGGAAGAATTATTACAAGAAGGCGTTGTATCTGCACAAACAACTGAGTAACGAGGTGTGCCACCTTGGATAAAAAGGAACTATTTGATACGGTGATCAATTTAGAAGAACAAATCGGTTCTCTTTATCGCCAGCTAGGTGATTTGAAAAATCATATCGGTGAAGTGATTGAAGAAAATCACCAGCTTCAGATGGAGAATCAGCACTTGCGTGAACGTCTGGATCAGTCAGATCGAGACAAATCGCCTGTGGTGGAGAATGATTCTGCCCAGAAGCCAAGTCATTCTGATATAGGAGAAGGTCATGATAACCTTGCTCGTTTATATCAGGAGGGCTTCCATATTTGTAATGTACATTATGGGAGCATTCGTAAAGAGGGAGACTGTTTGTTCTGTCTGTCATTTTTAAATAAAAAATGAGAAAAGGCTTCCGCTGAATCGGGAGCCTTTTTCACAGGAAAAGAAAGGATACAGCATGGTTTTATTAAGAGAAGATGAACGTTTAGATTACTTGCTCGCTGAAGATATGAAGATTATACAAAGTAAAACAGTGTTCGCCTTTTCATTGGATGCGGTATTATTAGCAAAATTTGCTTATGTTCCGATTCAAAAAGGGGAGATGATTGATCTTTGTACAGGAAATGGCATCGTGCCGCTTTTGCTTTCGACTCGTTCGAAGGCATCTATTACAGGTGTTGAAATTCAAGAACGCTTGTTTGATATGGCAAAGAGAAGTGTGGAGCATAACCAATTAGAGCACCAGATTGAATTGATTCATGGTGATTTGAAGGATATGCCAGGGCGCTATGGCAACCATAAAGTAGATGTGATTACATGTAACCCGCCATATTTTAAAACACCGTCAAAGGATGAAATTAATGAAAATGAATACTTGGCGATCGCACGGCATGAAATTCATTGTACATTAGAAGATGTCATTCGTGTTTCTTCCACTCTGCTGAAGCAAGGAGGCAAATTGGCAATGGTTCATCGTCCAGGACGTTTGCTTGAGATTGTTGAATTGATGAAGAAATACCGAATTGAGCCAAAACGAATTCAATTTGTTTATCCAAAACAGGGGAAAGAAGCCAATACCATCTTAGTAGAAGGCATGAAAGATGGAAAGCCAGATTTGAAAATCCTGCCGCCACTTTTTGTTTATGGGGAAGATCAAGAGTATACTGAGGAAATCAGGACGATACTGTATGGAGAAGGATAATCATTACTTTTATGTATTGAAATGTGCAGATGGCAGTTTGTATGCTGGGTATACAAATGACTTGCAAAAAAGGCTAACCGCTCACAATAGTGGTAAGGGCGCAAAGTATACAAGAGCGAGACGCCCGGTTGAACTGTATTACCAGGAGAGCTTTTCAACCAAAAGGGAAGCAATGCAGCAAGAATATCTTTTCAAAAGATGGACCCGTCAAAAAAAAGACATGTATATAGAAGAAATGCGAATGGAAAAGGAGGCGGCACATGAGAAAAACACAGAAAAGCTTTGATGGTCAATCAGATATGGGAATACTCTACCTCGTACCAACTCCGATTGGAAATTTAGAAGATATGACGTTCCGAGCGATACAAACGTTAAAAGATGTAGACTATATTGCCGCAGAAGATACAAGACAAACGAAAAAGCTTTGTCATGTATATGAAATTGATACACCGTTGACGAGTTATCATGAGCATAATAAAGCCAGCAGTGGTCACAAATTAATTGAATGGTTAAAAGAAGGAAAACATATTGCACTAGTGAGTGATGCTGGTTTACCAACTATTTCTGATCCAGGAGCTGAAGTGGTTCGAGACTTTACCAATATCGGAGGCTATGTGATTCCGTTACCTGGTGCAAACGCAGCACTAACAGCGCTCATTGCGTCAGGGATCGCACCTCAGCCATTTTTCTTTTACGGTTTTCTTGATCGTCAAAAAAAGGAAAAGAAAAAACAGCTGGAAGCACTGAAAAAACGCCAAGAAACGATTATTTTTTATGAAGCGCCCCATCGCTTAAAAGAAACGCTGACCGTTATGAAGGAAGTGTGGGGGAACCGGAATATTGCCATTACGAGAGAACTGACTAAAAAATTCGAAGAGTTTATTCGTGGAGATTTAGAGTACGTGCTGACGTGGGCTGCAGAGCAGCAAATTCGCGGCGAGTTCTGTCTTGTGGTACAAGGAAATGATCAAGGAGAAGAAGAGCTGAACGAAGAAGCTTGGTGGAAGCCCTTATCTGAAAAAGAACACGTGATCCATTACATAGAGGAAGGATTGACGTCGAAGGAAGCGATTAAGCGTACAGCTGTCGAACGAGGTGTGCCAAAGCGCATGATATACGATGCCTATCATATTGAACAATAAAGAAAGGTTCTTGCAAACGGTGCAAGAACCTTTTTATATAAAACTTATTTTTGTGATTGAAGTTGGTTTTGGATTTCGTTAATGATTTGCTCTGCACCTTCACGGCTAAGAACTAATTTACCATTAGCAAGTTTAAGGTTATCGTCTGATACTTCACCTGTTACTTGGCAGGTCATGTTCGGTTTATATTTTTTTAGAATAATTTTTTCATCATCAACATAAATTTCCAAAGCATCTTTTTCAGCGATTCCTAAAGTACGGCGAAGTTCGATTGGAATCACCACGCGTCCTAATTCGTCAACTTTACGTACAATACCTGTAGATTTCATCTTCATTCTCCTCCCAAAAAGTTCTTATTCTTAATATAATATTATCTTCGTCATTATTCGACAAATTCCTTACATTCCTAGCATAACAAGGTTTCCATAAATCGTCAATCATTTTGTTTACTATTGTTTGTAAAATATGACTCTTAAAGTCAAAAGATCATAAAACTATTGATGTATAAGGATTCTTTGGATTTTATCTATGAAAATATGATAAATGATAAACACAGATTGACAAGACTTTTGCCCTAAATTAGCCAATTGTAAATCTGGAAGTAGATTTCATACGACAATATTCGACAAAGTGTCGAGCGGTTTGTCGTTTTTTTCGAAAAACTCATCTTTTTCGATCATTTCATCCCGTTCTATGTATATATGCTTGATCTTAAAGGCTAAGATGGTATCATAGAGAAAGCACAAGCGCAAAAAATAATTGCATATTGTACATTTTAACGAAGTTATCATAACCGCTCTCGTCCATTGGGCGGGAGTTTTTGACATTTACACACACGCGGGAGGTTCAAACATGCCGGAAAAGAAAAAAACGTTTTATCTGACAACACCTATTTACTATCCGAGCGGAAAATTACATATTGGACATGCTTATACGACAGTGGCAGGAGATGCCATGGCTCGTTATAAACGTCTTCAAGGCTATGATGTGATGTATTTAACAGGTACAGATGAGCACGGACAAAAAATTCAGCAAAAAGCGGAAGAGCAAAATATTACACCCATTGAGTATTTAGATCCAGTCGTTGCAGACATTCAATCATTATGGAAGAAACTCGACATTTCAAATGATGATTTCATTCGTACAACGGAAAAAAGACATACGAAAATCATTGAGCAGGTCTTCCAAAAGCTGCTTGATCAAGGAGATATCTATTTAGATCAATATGAGGGCTGGTACAGTATTCCTGATGAAACCTTCTATACAGAAACACAGCTTGTTGATGTTGAGCGAAATGAGAAAGGTGAAGTCATTAGTGGGAAAAGCCCTGACAGTGGACATCCTGTTGAATTGATTAAAGAGGAATCATACTTCTTCCGTATGAGTAAGTATGCGGATCGTTTACTAGACTATTACGAAAAGAACCCATCATTCATTCAGCCTGAATCAAGAAAGAATGAAATGATCAATAACTTCATTAAACCAGGCTTAGAGGATTTAGCTGTATCAAGAACAACCTTTGATTGGGGAATTAAGGTACCTAATCATCCGAAACACGTCATTTATGTATGGATTGATGCGTTATTCAACTATTTAACTGCGATTGGCTATGGAACAGATCAGGATGAAAAATATAAAAAATATTGGCCTGCTAATGTGCATCTTGTAGGGAAAGAAATTGTGCGCTTCCATACAATTTATTGGCCGATTATGCTGATGGCACTTGATCTGCCACTGCCGAAACAAATTTTCGCACACGGCTGGCTGCTCATGAAAGATGGCAAGATGTCTAAATCAAAAGGGAACGTGGTAGATCCGGTCACATTAATTGATCGCTATGGCCTTGACGCCCTTCGTTATTATCTGCTTCGCGAGGTACCATTTGGTGCGGATGGTGTGTTTACACCAGAAGGATTCGTGGAACGTGTAAACTATGACCTTGCCAATGATTTAGGAAATTTGCTTAACCGTACGGTTGCCATGGTGCAAAAGTATTTTGATGGTACGTTAAGCAGTTATAAAGGCCCTGTCAATGAGTTTGATGAGGAGCTTAAAGCGGTGGCAGAGCAAACGGTGAAAGCCTATGAAGAAGCCATGGAAAACCTTGAATTCTCGGTGGCTCTTTCAAATGTTTGGACATTAATCAGCAGAACCAATAAATATATTGATCAAACAGCTCCATGGGTGTTAGCGAAGGATGAGGCGAAACGAAAAGAATTGCATTCTGTCATGTATCATTTAGCAGAATCACTTCGAATCACAGCAGTGCTATTAACACCATTTTTAACAAAAACACCTGAGAAAATCTTCTTCCAGCTTGGAATTGAAGAAGAGAAGCTCAAAAGCTGGGAAAGCATTCTTTCTTTTGGTGCGATTCAACAAGCGACGGTACAAAAAGGAGAGCCATTGTTCCCGCGTTTAGAGGTTGAAGAAGAAGTGGCATACATTAAAGAGAAAATGCAGGGAAGTGCACCTAAGGTAGAGGAAGAGAAAGTTGAAATAGAAGAAACGGAATTACCTGAACTGGGAGCAGAAATTGCATTTGATGATTTCTCGAAAGTCGATCTTCGGGTAGCACAAGTATTGGAAGTAGCACCAGTAAAAAAAGCTGATCGTCTCCTAAAGCTTCAGCTTGATTTTGGATTTGAAAAAAGACAAATTGTCTCAGGGATTGCGAAGCATTATCAAACAGATGAACTGGTAGGGAAAAAGCTCGTTTGCGTAGCGAATCTTACGCCAGTTAAGCTCAGGGGGGAAATTTCCCAGGGAATGATTTTAACTGGAGAAACTGGCGGGAAATTGCAAGTTCTTGAAGTGGATCAATCTCTAGCGAATGGAACAAAAATATTATAAATCAACAAAGGTGTTCCACGTGTAACATTTCGTCGAACACCTTTTGTTTTTTAGGAGAATTGTCGAAAGGAGCAATCAACGATGTTATTTGATACACATGCCCACTTAAATGCGGAACAATACAATGAAGACTTAGAGCAGGTAATTGAAAGAGCGAAAAGTGAAAAGGTAGAGAAAATCGTGGTGGTCGGGTTTGATCGGCCAACAATTACGAGAGCGATGGAATTAATTGAAGAGTATGATTTTATTTATGCCGCCATCGGCTGGCATCCTGTTGATGCAATTGATATGACAGATGAGGATTTGGCTTGGATCAAAGAATTATCTCAGCACGAAAAGGTCGTTGCCATTGGAGAAATGGGTCTAGATTACTATTGGGACAAGTCGCCAAAAGATGTGCAAAAAGAAGTCTTTAGACGTCAAATTGCTCTTGCAAAGGAAGTGAACCTTCCAATCATCATTCATAATCGTGACGCAACGGAAGATGTCGTGACGATCTTAAAGGAAGAGGGAGCGGCGGATGTTGGAGGTATTATGCACTGTTTTACAGGAAGCCTCGACATCGCAAAAGCATGTATGGATATGAACTTTTATATTTCATTCGGTGGACCCGTGACATTTAAAAATGCAAAAAAACCGAAGGAAGTTGTAAAGGACATACCGAGTGATCGACTATTGATTGAAACAGACTGCCCATACTTAACACCAGCGCCATTTAGAGGAAAGCGCAATGAGCCAAGTTATGTCAAATATATCGCAGAACAAATTGCTGAATTACGAGAAATAAGCTTTGAAGAGCTTGCTGAATTGACAACAGAAAATGCGAAAAAAGTTTTCCGTATAAACTGACAGTATATGATGTCAAACCTTGTTTAAGCTTGTCCAATTGTGAAACATAACGAAAAAGTTCTACACGTTTGCTGCTCCTCATAGGATAAGTTGTCGATAAGTCTTTCTTCCCTTCCTTCCATAAATCTCCCATAATAGGTTTACAATCGAGCATTTTTGTACAGTGGGTGGAAGGGTTGACAGGTTTTGAGATACTCTATATAATCTCTCCGAGGAGAAGGAGGCGTTTTTCATCGTACAAAAAATGAAAAATCTGTTTTCTGTCAAGCTAGGAAAAGGCAAGGTTTTATTCTTAGTTGCTTGCTTGCTTTTAGCTGGAACTGGGACGGCTTACGGTGCGCATGAGTTCACTAAGCAGTCTATTACCATTTCGATCAATGGCAAAAAGAAGACAATTCGTACACATGAAGAGACAGTAGCACAGCTGCTTTCAGACCTTGGGATAAGGACCAGGGCGGAGGATCATATCTCTCCAAGTCTAAATACAAAGATTGAAGACAACATGAACATTGTGTATGATGCGGCTATACCGGTTCATCTTACCCTAGATGGGAAAGAGAAAACGATATGGACAACAGATCAGACGGTTGGAGCATTATTGAAGAATGAGAAGATAGATATTGGGAAGCACGATCAAGTGACTCCAGGAAAGAATGACAAGATTAAAAAGAATATGAATCTTGTGGTTCAGCAGGCCTTCCAGGTCAGCTTAAATGATGGAGGCAAAGATAAAAAAGTGTGGACCACTTCGACTACGGTCGCTGACTTTTTAAAGCAACAAGAGCTCAGGCTCAAGAAGCACGATAAGATCAAGCCTGCGTTACATAGTAACATTTCTAAAAAAAGCGCAGATATTCAGATCACTCGGGTGGAAAAAGTCACCGATGTAGTGGAAGAGAAAATTGCTTTTGATACCAAACGTAAAAAGGATCGTTCTCTTGAAAAAGGAAAAGAGAAGGTGCTTGAAAAAGGTGAAGAAGGTAAATTGAAGAAGCACTATGCCATTGTGAAAGAAAACGGCAAAGTGGTGTCTAAAGAATTGATCAAAGAAGTGACTGAAAAAGATAGCAAGGATCGTTTAGTGGCCATCGGTACACAAGTGTCCAAAAAGGAACCTAAAGCATCCCCTGCGGTTTCAAGAAGTAATGGATCGTCAGGAAGAGAATTCTATGTGACGTCGACTGCCTATACAGCAAGCTGTGCTGGATGTACGGGTAGAACGTCTACAGGCTTTAATTTAAAAGCAAATCCGGGTGCAAAGGTGATAGCAGTTGATCCGAGTGTCATTCCGCTAGGCTCTAAAGTGTATGTGGAAGGCTATGGATATGCCGTTGCATCAGACACTGGATCTGCTATAAAAGGGAATAAAATTGATGTGTTCGTCCCAAGTAAGTCGGCAGCTTATCAATGGGGAAATAAACGAGTGAAAATTAGAGTGCTCAAATAAACACATCAAATCATTTATATGAACAGAGGGCTTTGCGCACCCTCTGTTTTTTTGGTTATAATAGAAGCACTGTTTTCTAATTCATTAGACGCAAAAACAGCAAGAAAGGTTTCGTTTTTTGACCAAAAAATTTTTTAGTTTT
>NZ_NKHG01000077.1 GCF_002744245.1 Bacillus pumilus
AAGCAAAAAAAGCAAACCTCCCCTACTCCACTATGACGATTGATAGTACTGATCACGCTGGGTATTACCCAGATGCGCAGAAAATGAAAGTAAAACTGATTTACAGAAGCGATGAGCACACCTTACTTGGCGCTCAAATCATCGGCAAAAACGGTGTAGATAAACGAATCGATGTCATGGCAGCTGCTCTTTACCAAGAACTTACCATCACAGACCTTGAGGATTTAGATATTAGCTATGCACCGCCTTTTAATAGTGTATGGGATCCACTTCAGCAGGCTGCTAGACGAACATAAAAAAGGATGTGAATACAATGTACATTCAACAAATTGCCACCATTGAAATTCCTGTTACAAATATCCGTCGGGCCATCTCTTGGTATGAAAAGCTTTTAGACATGACAGTCATACATCATTCAGAAGAAGCGGCCATGCTCACCTTTACTCACGGCAAGGGTCCTTCCTTTTATCTTGTCAAAACAGAAAGCGAGAAACGAATCTACTTTATGAACTCTTTTACAGGGGTTCGACATAGTATGATTGATCTGTTTGTGAAGGATTTAAAAAGGTTCCATCAGTATCTCAACCAGCATGAAGTGATAGTATCGGATATTCAACTATTAGCTGAGCCAGACTTAGGTGGTTTTAGCTTCGAGGATGTTGATGGCAATGTCTTTGGCGTCACCAATATTAAGCCCCATCAAACAGAAAAAGAAGCCAGTCGATGACCGGTTTCTTTTTTGTTATTTTTTCATCATCGCTTTACGAGCTGCTTTTTCAAATAAAAACGGGAATATTTGATACAATTTACTGCCAGCGTTCATCCAGCCTGGTAAATTAATCTCTCTTTTTTTCGTCATCATGGCTGAGACAACCTTCTCTGCCACCTTGTCAGCACTAAGCATCATAAAATCAACGTTCTTCACATATTCACCGCTGCGATCTGCGATGGTAAAGAAGTCTGTGGCAATCGGTCCTGGGTTCACCGTTGTGACGTGAACCCCGCAGTCTGCCAGCTCCATTCTGAGGCTGTTTGAAAATCCGAGAACGGCATGCTTTGATGCAGAATAGATCGCTGATTTAGGGGTGGCAACTTTTCCTGCCTGTGACGCAATATTGATAATATGCCCCTGCCCTCTTTGTTTCATCTCTGGGATGACCTTTTTCGTGCAGGCGATTAAGCCAAACACATTGACCTCAAACATTGACACCATTTCCTCAATGGATGCATCTTCTACGAGATCGAATACACCAAAGCCAGCATTGTTGACCAAAATATCAACAGCCCCCACTTTTTGATACGCTCGATCAATGTCCTCAAGCTGGCTCACATCAAGCTCCACGATGTGACACACCCCACCAGCACTCATGATCTTTTCTTTCACACCCGCAAGCTTTTCGATTCGTCTTGCTGAAATGATGATTTCTGCTCCTTGTGCTGCTGCCAAGTACGCCATTTTTTCACCAATGCCGCCAGATGCGCCTGTAATCCACATTCTCTTTCCTGTTAATCGCCCCATGCGTCTCACTCCTTAGCTCGGTAATAGAGGATTCCGTCTTTTTGCACTTCTTCAATTTGTTCAGCCGCTAAGAGAACATCCAGCTGTCCGACTGTCTCAGACATGGTTAAAAATAAAGCCTCTTCATACAGGACTGGAAACAACGTGCGGCAAAGATCAAAAGCGGTCATTTCTTTTCGTTTGAGCAACTGATACATGGTATTTGCCCGTTTCTCTTGTTTCTTAAATCTTTCTTCGATTAATTCATGATGAGACGTAATCAGCTGACCGTGTCCAGGATAGATGGTCTTGATTGGCAAACGTAATAATCGGTGAAGTGATGCTTTATATTGAAGCAGCGATTGTTGACGCTCCTTTCCTTCATCCGGTGCTTCCATTAACGGATTTGAAGAAATGGTCGTGAGCAGCAAATCACCGCCAATGAAATTCCCCGTTGTTTCATCTAAAAAAGAAAGATGCGACTGTGCATGTCCGGGGGTTTCCATCACCAAGAAGTGTTCATGCCCCTTCAAACGATCGCCTTCTTTTATGATATCATTAACATGTGCAGTACAAGAATATGTATAGGACTGCTTTACGATTCTTTCACACTCACCTTGACGAAGCGGCACACCTAATTGCTGAAAAAAACGATCCATAAAGTCTATCTGGCGCTGCTTAAACGCTGAATCCTGACTAATATAGGGTTCATTCAACTGGTGTCCGATCACACGGACATGAGGTTTCATCATATTTAAAAGACCGACATGATCTGCATGATGATGGGTTAATACCACTTGATCAATATCGTCTATCGATAAATGATGTTCTTGTAATTGAGTGACAAAGGCATGCTGCGCCTCTTGTGTCATCGGCCCGCAATCGACTAAGGTTACGGCCTCTCCTTTTAATACATATGCATGGACATCCCCAACAGCAAAAGGTGTAGGGATGGATAATTGAATGATTTCTTCTTTCACTTTTATATGTCATCTCCTGCTTTTTGACTCATGGATCATCATAACGCATTCTTCTTTATTCATTGTATCTTGCAAAGGGCAGACTGTCATGCGGTTTGGATGGTCAATTTTTTTATCCATCCCTATTGACATAAACTTGTCCATCGATGCATAATGAACAACAAATATAAGATGCGCGATGACAAGGATTAGTAAGCAAAATAATGATGCAAGAGAGTGAGGTCCGCCGGCTGTAAGACTTCATCATCCTCTTATTTGCTGAACCTGCCCTTTGAGCTGTTAGGCAAACCTAAACGTTTCCCGCGTTAAGGGACTAGAGCTGAGTATGCATGTTTGCATGCTAATTGAGGGTGGTACCGCGAAAAACCTTTCGTCCTTTGCAGACGAGAGGTTTTTTTATTTTCTACAAGGAGGAGCAGCTTATGAGTAAAATTGGATTTATCGGTGCAGGCTCGATGGCCGAGTCTATGATCAAAGGTTTAGTAAAAAGCCGCATCATGTCAAATGAAGATATCATTGTAACAAATAAAACAAACGAAAAACGATTAGAAGAATTAAAGATGCGCTATGGGGTCAAAACGGATTTTTCCCGTTCCTTTATTTATGAAGAAGCAGATATTCTGGTGTTTGCTTTAAAGCCGAAAGATGCGGAAAGCGGGATTTCTGACGTACGACCTCACTTAAATGGACAGCTGATTATTTCTATTTTAGCGGGTATTTCCATTGAAACCATTCAACACTATGCTGGCGAAAAAACTGCGGTGGTTCGCGCTATGCCGAATACATCAGCAGCGATTCAGCAATCAGCAACAGGCATTGCCGTAAGTGATGAAGTCACAGAAAAGCAAAAGGAAAAGGCGGTCGAACTGTTTGAAACGATCGGTCATGTGACGGTACTAGATGAAACACAGCTGAATGCGGTCACAGCCATCGCGGGCAGCGGCCCTGCCTTCATTTATCATTTGATCGAGGGAATGGAGCGAGGCGCTTCTGAACTTGGCATGGACCAAGCAACAGCGAAATTGCTCATTTGCCAAATGATTGCAGGCGCCGCCAATATGCTTCAGGATAGCGGAAAAGAACCTGCTGACCTGCGCAAAGAAATCACTAGCGAAGGTGGAACGACAGAAGCCGGACTGAACACACTTGCTTCCTATCAATTTGAAGAAGCGATTGTCGATTGTGTGAAAACAGCGACAAAACGCGCAGCAGAACTAAACGACATGTTTTCAGCAAGTACGTATAAGTGACATAGATAAGCACCTGTTTAGATGACAGGTGCTTCAGATTGTTGACAAAGGGCTAAAATGATTTATATTTTAGCCCTTTGTCTTCTTTTCAGCGTGATAGAAAACCTTTGAAGTCTAGGAAGG
>NZ_NKHG01000116.1 GCF_002744245.1 Bacillus pumilus
ATTCGTGAGCACCGGCACGCAGGACTGACACCGAATGCGAGGGTTTGTCTACACGCTGAGACGTTCCTCCTACTTTGGAGAAGCGTCTTTTTTCTCTTTCCTTAACAATTCAACGAGTAATTCCTTATTTTTATTCCCACCTGTCATCGGCGATTCGACATAAGAGAATTTTCGTTTAAAGTCCATTCCTCTCACAGAAATGACAGCCAACTCACCGCCAATACTGCCTCGCTGGAGAACGTATTTGGACAAAACAGATAGCCCCATCCCGTGGATGACAGCTTCTTTAATGGCTTGGTTGCTGCTAAATGTCACAAAAGTACGCGCTTTCAGTCCATTTGATTTCAGCACATGCTGCAAGTATTCTCCGGTACCTGACCCCTCTTCTCTCGTGATCCATGTTTCGTTTTGCAATTGATCAATCGTGACATCCTTTTTCTTTGCAAACGGGTGATCTAATGGGGCAACGATGTAAAGCTCATCCTCTAGAAAGGTTTCAACAGAGAGTTCTTTGTCATTGGTCTGTCCCTCGATAAGACCAATATCGACATGGAACAAACGGACATGCCTGGCGATCGCCTCTGTATTATCAATGACCACCTCAATATCGACATGTGGATAGAACTGATGAAACTCTGCTAAGATTTGCGGCAGCACGTACTCCCCAATGGTGAAACTCGCACCAATCGTCAGCTTCCCTCTTGCCAGATGATGATGCTCATAAATATCCTGCTTCGCTTGTTCATATAAACGAATGATTTGCTTTGATCGATGGTACAACATATCTCCAGTTGGTGTGACGGTTAATTGCTTCGGCGAACGATTGAGCAGAACGGTCTGGAATTCCTGCTCCAAGTTCTTGATATGAAGACTGACACTCGGCTGAGAAATCCGTAGCTTCTGAGCTGCTTTTGTAAAGTTTTTCTCTTCCACGACTGTCACAAATGTCTTCAATGCATCGTAATACATCTGTCCCTCTCCTATCAGAAATCTTAATCCAACACCTTCATCACATATATCTTACTAATTCATCGCCACTGCGTAAAGGACTACCTTGATGGGGAGTTTTTAATAAAAATATTTACTAATTTTTTTAAAGACTCTATACTGAGAGGAGATATTTTCTATAGGAGGTGCTGACTTGGCAGCAAAAATAAAGGACATTGCCGAAAAAGCTGGATTATCGATTGCGACTGTGTCTCGCGTACTGAACCAAGATCCCAACTTATCTGTTACGGATCAAACACGCGAGAAAGTATATGCCGCCGCGGAAGCTTTGTCCTATCAAAAAAAGACATTCAAACATTCATTAAAAAAAATTGCCTTTCTCTATTGGATGACCGAGAAGGAAGAGCTTGAAGATATTTATTTTAAATCTATTCGTTTGGGCATTGAGGAACTGACCAATACTCGGAGCTTGAATGCTACCGCTTACAATCCATCTGATGGCCTTCACTCCATTGATCCTTCTACAGAAGGGATCATTGCCATTGGCCGATTTAAAAAGGAAGAACTTGATCAATTATATGACATCACAAAACATATCGTCTTTATTGATACGTCGCCAGATGAAGACCGCTTTGATTCTGTCAAACCAAATCTTAAACGAATTGTTGAAAAGATCATCGATTCCTTTATCGAAAAACAGCACAACTCGATTGGGTTCATTGGCGGGACAGACCTTGATCTCAATTCCAATGTGCATATTCCAGATATTCGTGAAACGACTTTCCGTGAGTACATGACAGCAAACAATGGATTGGATGAGCGATTAATCTTTATCGGCCACCATTTCTCTGTAGATGAAGGGTATTCGCTGATGATGAAGGCGATCGACGAGCTCGGTGATAATCTGCCAACCGCCTTTTGCGTCGCAAGTGATCCTCTTGCCATTGGTTGTTTACAGGCATTAAATGAGCGCGGGTTTTCCTTACCGAATCGCGTCAGCGTTTTTAGCATCAATGATATTCACATCTCTCAATATGTCTCACCACCGCTTACAACCTATCATATCCATACATCTTTACTTTGTGAAACAGCGATCGATTTACTTTTAGAAAGGCTAGTTGACGGCAGAATATTACCTAAAACTGTACTGATTGCCTCAGAGCCGATCTTTCGCAAAAGCACCATATAAAAAAGCTAAGGAGCCCTTCCTCATGAGGAGGGCTTCTTTTCTCTTCACACGAGTAAAAAAATTTACTTAATAAATTTAACAAAATATGTTTACTTTTTTTACTCAAGTTGATATTCTCACATTAAGAAAGCGTTTTCTTATTTTCTGTGAAAAAAGAATGAGAGGGGATTACCAATGAAAAAGGGAAAATGGGCGACATTATCGGCAGTCGCTGGCACTGCTGTGCTGCTGCTTTCAGCATGCGGACCAGGAGATGACAATTCAAGTGGTACACAGCCAGCATCTACAGGTACAAAGACCTTGCTAGTTTGGGAGGATGTTAAAAAGTCTGCTGGAATTCAGGATGCTGTAAAAGAATTCGAAAAGCACAACGACGTGAAAATCAAAGTAGTCGAAAAGGCATATGCCGATCAAATTGAAGCGCTTCGTCTTGATGGAGCGGCCGGGACAGGTCCTGATGTCATCACCATGCCTCACGATCAAATTGGATCAGCGGTAACTGAGGGGCTCTTACAGGAAATCAAACCAGATCAGAAGGTGATTGATTCCTTCACAGACGAAGCTATTCAATCTCAAACGGTGGATGGCAAGCTGTATGGTCTGCCAAAATCCGTTGAAACCACTGTGCTTTTCTATAACAAAGATCTTGTAAAAAAGGCACCAACTACACTTGATGGCTGGTATGACCTTTCGAAAAAGCTGACGAAGGACGGAAAATACGGTTTTGTCGCGAAATGGGATGAAATTTACTACGCACAAAGTGTATTAGGTGGATCAGGGGGCTATATGTTCAAACAGAAAAGCGATGGCTCCTATGATGTCAATGACATTGGTCTTAATAACGATGGCGCCATTGAAGGCGGAAAATATATTGAGACATTCTTTAGCGAAGGACTTTTCCCGAAAGGCATCATTGGTGAACAAGGGATCAACGTTCTCAACTCTTTATTCACAGAGAAAAAGGCAGCTGCCGTTATTTCTGGTCCGTGGTCATTTGGCCCATATAAAGAAGCAGGCGTTGACTATGGCGTCACTGAGCTGCCTACACTCTCTAACGGAAAACATATGAGCTCATTCTTAGGTGTGAAGAGCTACAACGTCTCCTCTTATTCTAAAAATAAAGAACTCGCTGAGAAATTTGTTGAGTTTATCACAAACGAAAAAAATTCGAAAAAACGCTTTGAAGTAACAGAGGAAATACCACCAGTGAAAAAGCTGATGAAAGATCCAATTATTACTGAAAACGCAAATGCGGATGCTGTTTCTAAACAAACGAAATATGCCACGCTGACACCGAACAATCCAGAAATGGCCGAGGTGTGGAAGCCGATTGATAGCGCATTAGGGCTGATTGCAACCGGCCGTACAGATGTGAAAAAAGCATTTGATGATGCGGTCAAACAAATCGACTCTCAAATTAAAGCGAATCACTCCAAATAAACATCAAACACGGTTAGTTTTGCGTCTATCAGGCTATCCGTGTTTAATCTAATTTCATATGAAGTAGGTGTTAGACGTGACGGGTAACCTTGAACTAGACCGCACACACACAGTGGAATCAAAGACACACCGGAGACGGGCGCTAATGTTCTCCTTTATACCCGGGATGGGGCAAATATACAACAAACAGTACGGCAAAGGGACACTTTTTTTCCTGTTCGGCGTCTCTTTTCTAATTGTGTTTTATGATTTATTCAATATTGGCTTCTGGGGATTGTTCACACTTGGTACGATGCTGCCTCGTGACAACTCGGTTTTCCTTTTGGCAAAGGGAATTATTGCGCTTTTAACAGCTGGATTTGGTATCGGCTTTTATGTACTTATGATGCGTGATGCATTTATAAACGGAAAGAAACGTGATCAAGGGGTTCCGCTTCATTCCATCCGTGCTCAATATCATCAGCTCATCGACCAAGGCTTTCCTTACTTAATGAGCACTCCTGCTTTCTTTTTACTTCTATTCTCTGTTGTCTTTCCTATTATGTTCAGCTTTGCGCTTGCCTTTACGAACTACGATTTATACCACTCACCTCCTGCCAACCTCATCGATTGGGTGGGGATCAAGAACTTTCAAAATATCTTTTCGATTGATATTTGGAGAGACACCTTCATTGATGTACTTGGCTGGACTGTGGTGTGGACATTGGCAGCTTCGACCCTTCAATGTGCCGTCGGCATCTTTCTAGCCGTTCTGCTCAACCAGAAGGATTTAAAAGGAAAACGTTTTTTTAGAACGATATTGATTCTGCCTTGGGCTGTTCCGGGCTTTGTGACCATTTTGGTGTTTGCAGGGCTGTTCAATGATACATTCGGTGCGATCAACAATACCCTTTTTGCATCGATTGGAATTGATCCAAAGCCTTGGCTAACAGATCCATTTTGGAGCAAAATTGCCCTCATTGCGATGCAGACTTGGCTTGGATTCCCTTTTGTTTTCATTATGACAACCGGTGTTTTACAGGCCATTCCTGAAGATTTATACGAGGCTGCGACCATTGATGGGGCCAACTTCTTTCAGAAGTTCCGTTCCATCACATTACCGCTTGTTCTCTATTCAATTGCACCCATATTAATCACGCAATATACGTTTAACTTTAACAACTTTAATATCATCTACTTATTTAATGGCGGCGGACCGCCTGTTGCTGGGTCAACAGCTGGAGGAACGGACATATTGGTTTCTTGGATTTACAAACTAACGATGCAGTCCTCTCAATACGCACTCGCTGCCGCTGTCACGATTTTGCTTTCGATCTTTGTCATTGCCATTGCACTCTGGCAGTTTAAGAGAACGAATTCATTCAAAGAGGAGGACATGATGTGATATGGGATCAAAACAGAAAAAGCTCATTCGCTTGAGTATCACTTATTTCATCCTTTTCATTGCCTCCACTTGTATTCTGTACCCACTTCTTTGGACCATTGGCGCTTCGTTTAATCCTGGCAGCAGCCTGATGAGCACAAGCATGTTTCCGAAGAATCCAACGTTCAGTCACTTCACCGAGCTGTTCTTTGGTCAAGGCGCACTTTATGCAAAATGGTATTGGAACTCAATGAAGATCAGCATTGCCACAATGATCTTAACGCTCATTCTTGTCAGCTTTACAGGCTATGCCTTTTCTAGGTTCCGATTCAAAGGACGGAAAAATGGACTGATGCTCTTTTTGCTGCTGCAAATGATTCCACAATTTTCAGCACTGATTGCCATTTTTGTTCTAGCTCAAATGCTTGGACTGATTAACAGCCACCTTGCACTGATTTTGATTTATGCAGGTGGACAAATTCCAATGAATACGTATTTAATGAAAGGCTATCTTGATGCGATTCCAAAGGATCTCGATGAATCAGCCAGAATGGATGGCGCAGGGCATTTCCGAATTTTCATCCAAATTATCATGCCGCTCGCCAAGCCGATTTTAGCTGTTGTGGCCATCAATTCATTTACAGGACCACTGGGTGATTTCATCATCTCAAGTGTCATTGTCCGCTCACCCGAAATGTATACGCTCCCAATCGGTCTGTACAATCTTGTTTCAGACAAAATGGGTGCCAGCTACACGACCTTTGCAGCCGGGGCTTTACTGATTGCTGTTCCAGTCGCTTTATTGTTTCTTGTTTTACAAAAACAATTTGTATCCGGCCTGACACAAGGCGGAACAAAAGGATAAGGGGAGATTTGATGAAGAAATGGATGCTCGTCACTGTTGTCGTTTTCTTTCTTATAGGATTAGGTGTTCTGCCTGAAGCAAAAGCAGATACGATTTCAGTTAAGCCGATCAATGGACTGCCAGGTGACTTCATTAAAGGAGCAGATATCTCGATGCTTGCAGAAGTGGAAAGAAGCGGGGGCAGATACTATGATCAGAACGGAAAGCAGGTTGATCCGCTTAAACTCTTAAAGGATAAAGGCGTCAACTACGTGCGCATCAGACTGTGGAACCATCCATACGACAACCAAGGCCGTGCCTATAACGGCGGAACAAATGATTTAAACACAGCCATCGCTCTATCGAAACGCGCAAAAGCACAAAGCATGAATGTGCTGCTTGATTTTCACTATAGTGATTTCTGGACCGATCCTGGTAAACAGTTCAAACCGAAAGCTTGGACGTCCCTTTCACAAAGCGATTTAGAAAAGGCTGTCGGTACGTACACTAGTGATGTGCTAAAAGCAATGAGAGCGCAAAATGCCCTGCCGAACATGGTACAGGTCGGGAATGAATTAAACTCAGGTATGCTGTGGCCGAACGGCAAAAGCTGGGGTGAAGGTGGCGGTGAATTTGACCGGCTCGCTGCCCTGCTAAAGGCTGGTACAAATGCTGTTCGCTCTGTTGATTTGAACATCAAAGTGATGCTTCACCTTGCACATGGAGGGGATAATGGCGCTTCCCGCTGGTGGTTTGATGAAATCACAAAACGAGGCGTGTCATTCGATACGATCGGTTTATCTTATTACCCTTATTGGGACGGCGGATTCAGCGGCCTTTCCTCCAATATGAACGACATTAGCGCCCGCTATAACAAAGACGTCATCGTGGTGGAAACCGCTTATGGGTTTACGACAGCAAATGGTGACAACCTAGAAAACTCATTTAATCAAGACTCTGTCAATACTGCCGGCTATCCAGCTTCACCGCAAGGGCAGGCATCTTTTATACGAGACGTATCAGAAAAAATTTCACAGGTGAAAAACAATCGCGGGAAAGGGTTCTTTTACTGGGAGCCACTTTGGATTCCAGCGAAAGGCGCTCCGTGGTCTAGTCAATACGGGCTGGCTTATATCCAAACAACCGGCACAGTTGGAAACGCTTGGGAAAATCAGGCCATGTTTGATTTCAACGGAAAAGCATTGCCTTCTCTTGATGTATTTAAACAAATGACACCGTAATTTGAAAAAGATAGGACGTGACAAAATGGGAAAGCGTTACCCGCTCGTTCACCCAAATGTGAAAGGCTTTTTGCATGGTGGCGATTATAATCCAGATCAATGGCTCCACATGCCAGAGATCATTGACGAAGATTTTCGATTAATGAAGCTTGCACACTGTCAAACATTTTCCATCAACATTTTCGCATGGAGTAAGCTAGAGCCAGCAGAAGGTCAGTATGACTTTGCATGGCTGGATGACATCATGGACCGCTTGGCAGAGCAAGGGGCTCACGCCATTCTCGCAACGCCAAGCGGGGCAAGACCGGCTTGGCTGTCACAAACATATCCAGAAGTACTACGTGTTGAAGCGAATCGTCAGCGTAACTTACACGGGCTTCGACATAATCATTGCTTCACCTCACCGGTTTATCGAGAAAAAACGAATACACTCAACCGTCTGCTTGCTGAACGCTACAAGGATCATCCAGCTCTAATCATGTGGCACATTTCAAATGAGTACGGCGGCGAATGTCATTGTGATCTTTGCCAAGAGGCATTTAGGCACTATCTGAAAGACAAATACAACCATGACCTTGAAGCTTTGAACCAAGCCTGGTGGACGGGATTTTGGAGCCATACCTTTACTGATTGGTCACAAATCGAGTCACCAGCACCGCATGGGGAGCACATGATTCACGGCATGAACCTAGATTGGAAGCGCTTTGTCACAGCTCAAACGATCAATTTTTATCAAAATGAGATTGAGCCGCTGCGAGAATTGACGCCTCATATCCCAGTGACCACCAACTTTATGGGCGACTATCCGCATATGCGTCCATTCCTTGGGCTCGATTATCATCAATTTGCAAAAGAAGTCGACGTGATCTCATGGGATAGCTACCCTACATGGCATAGCGGCAGAGAAACAACCGCCGAATTAGCGTCTAACGTCGCCTTTGTTCACGATCTATATCGTTCATTAAAGGACGGACAGCCGTTTCTCGTCATGGAAAGCACGCCAAGCCTCGTAAACTGGCATGAAGTGAATAAGGTCAAACACAAAGGAATGGCACACCTCTCTGCCATGCAGGCGATCGCCCACGGGTCAGACTCCGTACTTTATTTCCAGTGGAGACAAGGCCGAGGCGCCTCTGAGAAATTCCACGGCGCAGTGGTTGATCATTCAGGACATGAACATACGCGTGTGTTTCAAGAAGTGGCCGATCTAGGTAAACAACTAGAACAGCTGCAGCCGATTACGGGTACATCGGTTCAACCAGAGGTCGCGATCATATACGATTGGGAAAACCACTGGGCGATTGATGATGCTCAAGGCTTAAATAATACAAACAAGCGCTATGTGGAGGCTTGTCAAACTCACTATCGCAGCTTCTGGAAAAAGGGCATCCCTGTTGACATTGTCGGAATGGAAAAGGATTTCTCATCCTATCGAGTCCTGATTGGTCCAATGCTCTATATGATCAAACCAGGCGTTGCAGAAAAGATTGAAGCCTTTGTCAAAGAGGGCGGCATTTTCGTAGCGACATATTGGAGCGGCATGGTCGACGAAAACGACCTCTGTTTCCTCGGTGGCTTCCCTGGCCCTCTCCGCAATGTACTTGGCATTTGGGCAGAGGAAATCAACACCTTGATGCCAAATGAGCATGTCATGATGACCACAGGGAATGGACGCACCTACCATGTCCGCCAATATTGCGAATCCATTCACCCAGAAACAGCCTCAGTGTTAGGACATTTTGAGAACGGCTGCTATGAAGGCCAGCCAGCGCTTACTGTCCGTTCATTCGGGAGTGGGAAAGCATATTATATCGCTTCCGAGAATGAGCAGGGTTTTTATGATGAGTTTTACGAAGATCTCATCGCAGGTAATGGCATAAAGCCTGTCCTATCCTCTACGATCCCAGAGGGAGTCAGTGTACAAAAACGAACAGATGGTACACAGGACTATGTATTTATGATGAATTTCACAGAACAGCAGCAGAACATTTCCATAAATTCAGAGGAAAGCTATGAAAACATGCTGACTGGACAGCATATGTCTCAACAGCTTCAACTTGAGCCTTACGAATACGTCATTTTGAAAAAATAGTTTGAAAGAGGCGTCCATTCATTGGGCGCTTTTATATTTTGGCAATCCTTATTACCTATATAATTTCATTTATTTGTAGATATACAATTGAATGTTATTTTTTATCTAAATTTTTTGACATGTTTGATCCCGCACCACGATTGGGCTCAAAATCCTTTTTTACCATTGTATAGGTATGAAAGCGGTTGCCTAATACTCATATTTTTGGTACCCTTTTTTTCAATGCAGATGTGGGACTGCATTGCCAGTGGTATACAAAGAGTAAACAAATGTAAACGGTTTATTGTAGGGGGAGGGACTTATGTTAACGTTTGTTGGGTTGTTGATTATTTTAACGATTGTTGTTTTGCTGATTTGGGGAAAAGCAAGTCCAATTGTCGCCATGGTCATGGTACCTTTAGTTGGGGCATTCATAGCAGGATTTGGTATCAATGACATTCAATCTTTCTTTGAAGAAGGGATTATCAAAGTATTGCCAGTGGCGACCATGTTTATCTTCGCCATTTTATTTTTTGGTATTTTACAAGATACAGGGTTCTTTGAACCTGTTATAAAAGCTTTAATCAAATTGACAAAGGGGAATGTTGTCACGGTTGCGATGGGGACAGCTCTAATTGGCATTTTCGCACATTTAGATGGAGCAGGAGCCACCACCTTTTTATTAACTGTGCCTGCACTGCTTCCACTTTATAAAAAATTACATATGAGTCCTTACTTACTGCTATTATTAATCGGAACGAGTGCCGGATTAACGAATATGGTGCCATGGGCTGGACCCACTGGACGGGCAGCAAGTGTCTTGAATGTGGATCCGTCAGAGCTATGGGTACCGCTCATCCCCATTCAGCTTATCGGGGTCGTTCTCGTGTTGGGGATGGCGTTCATCTTAGGAAAACGAGAAGAAAAACGGATTAGAGTAAAAATTGCTTCAAAAGAGATTGCCGCCGTTCAACTAGAAGGCGCTGATTGGAACCGGGCTATTCAATCTATTAGTGAAACAGGTGACGCCTCTTTAAAACGTTATCGCCTCATCTGGGTGAATTTCATCCTGTTTTTAGCTGTTGTTGTCCTTCTTGTGCTGAGTGTGATTCCAGCCAGTTATATGTTTATGATTGGACTTTCTCTTGCGCTGTTGATTAACTATCCGAATGTGAATGTACAAATGGAAAGAATCAAGGCTCATGCACCTAGTGCGCTGATGATGGCTGCTGTCATCTTCTCTGCAGGTTCATTTCTAGGAATTCTCGAAGGAACGGGAATGCTCAAAGCAATAGCTGTTGACAGCGTTCAAATTCTACCTGCTTTCCTGCTACCATTTTTACATATCATTGTGGGGATGTTTGGGGTACCGCTTGATATGCTGACAAGTACAGACGCCTATTATTATGCACTTCTGCCAATTGTCGAATCGATTACATCTGAGGTTGGCGTGTCTAGCTCATCAGCGGCATACGCGATGATGATTGGAAATATCATCGGAACGTTTGTCAGTCCACTCGCCCCCGCTGTTTGGCTTGCTATAGGTCTTGCAGGCGTCGACATGGGGAAACATATCCGCTACTCCTTCTTTTGGATGTGGGGATTCAGTATCGTTCTACTGATCGTCGCCAAGCTGATTGGCATCATTTAAAAAGAAAGACATGCGTATATGACGCATGTCTTCAGATTGTTGA
>NZ_NKHG01000109.1 GCF_002744245.1 Bacillus pumilus
TCAACAATCTAAAGCCTGCTTGAAAAGCAGGCTGTTTTTTATTTTCGCAAAAAGATAAAATTTAAAGAAAATTTGTATTGCTTTTCGCCTTTGTCAGATATACATTAAGGGTGAGTGTTAGATGATCAGACAATGGTAAGGAGATAAGCGGAAAATGGCATGGGAAGTCTTAAGTATCATTGGCATTGTCGCATTCGCCATTAGTGGCGCTATTGTGGCAATGGAGGAAGAGTACGATATTCTTGGTGTGTACATTTTAGGAATTGTGACAGCATTTGGCGGGGGAGCGATTCGTAATTTATTAATCGGCCTTCCAGTCTCGGCTTTATGGTCACAGGGGAAGATGTTTACCATTGCCCTTGTGTCGATTACAATTGTGTTTCTTTTTCCTAAGTTCCTGCTAAAGCATTGGAGCACATGGGGGAACTTCTCTGATGCGATTGGCTTAGCAGCCTTTGCAATTCAAGGAGCCTTATTTGCTGTACAAAGAGAGCTTCCGCTCAGTGCGGTCATTGTGGCAGCCATTTTGACTGGAAGCGGTGGCGGAATTGTCCGTGATCTTTTGGCAGGTCGTAAGCCGCTCGTTCTCAAAGCAGAGATTTACGCAGTATGGGCAGCACTTGGCGGCTTATTCGTTGGGCTTGGATTAGCCCAAGGGGAGATGAGCCTGTATCTTTTATTTCTCATTCTTGTCACGTGCCGAGTGTGTTCGTATCTATTCAAATGGCGGCTTCCCGCTAGGTCTTATTTTTTAAATAAAGGGTAAAATCAAAGAGGGCGATATCGCTCTCTTTTTTGCTGTCATTTTATTGAAATCAAGCTGGATATCAGCAGATGATGGTATTTTCGTGTAAAATAAAAACAGTCTCTTTTGTTCATCATTGGAACAATACATTGAATGAAAATGTTGTCATTTGGCTGAATGGAGATATTCAGCTTTTTTTGCCTAGATGGATTGTGAAGTGTTGGTTTCACTTTTTGCGGAATAATAATGAAGCACTGATGTACTTATGATCGAACGGATTATTAGGCTTGGAATGAACACATCTTTGTAAGCAAAACATAACTAAAAATGGAAATAGGAGGAACATGTATCTGTGGAGATTTTTCTAGCAGTGCTTGTATTACTAGCACTCATTGCAGCATCTAATATTATCAATCGTTTTTTGCCCTTTATTCCAGTTCCGTTGATTCAAGTCGGCTTAGGAATCTTGGTTGCAGCTTTTCCTTCAGGTTTACATATTTCTTTAAATCCTGAGCTGTTCTTCGTCTTATTCATTGCGCCGCTGTTATTTAATGACGGGAAGCGAACCCCAAGGGATGAGCTATGGAAATTAAGAGCACCTATTCTCCTTCTAGCGCTTGGTTTGGTGTTTGCGACAGTCATTGTTGCGGGATATACCATTCATTGGATGATTCCAAGCATTCCGCTTCCAGCCGCATTTGCGCTTGCAGCGATTCTTTCACCGACAGATGTGGTCGCAGTTAGTGCCTTATCCAGCCGTGTGAATATGCCAAAGGGTATCATGAGATTGCTAGAAGGTGAAGGGCTGATGAACGATGCATCAGGACTAGTCGCCTTTAAATTTGCCATTGCCGCAACTGTCACGGGGGCTTTTTCAATTGCTGAGGCATCCTTTAGCTTTGTTCTTATTGCCGCTGGCGGTTTATTGACTGGATTTATTCTATCCTTTTTTATCATTCGTTTTCGCTATTTCCTCCGCCGTTTAGGAATGGACGATGTCACGATGCACATCATCCTGCAAATCTTAACACCGTTTGTGATTTATTTAGCAGCGGAAGAAATCGGCGTATCCGGGATTTTAGCTGTTGTTGCTGGTGGTGTGACACATGCAATTGAGCAAGATCGAATGGAAGCGAATTTAGCAAAACTGCAAATTGCTTCTTCAAACACATGGAATATAATTTTATTTATTTTAAACGGCCTTGTTTTCGTTTTACTTGGATTACAGATTCCTGATGTATCTACAGTCATTTTCCAGGATGAAGCATTTAATAATATGCAGGTCATCAGTTATATCTTAATCATTACACTCTGTCTTATGGTTCTAAGATTCTTATGGGTATGGCTGTTCTGGGCAGGTAACTGGAGTGTAACGAAAAAGCAGAATGTGAAAAAACCGAAGCTTCGCGCTTCGATACTGATGACATTCTCCGGTGTTCGTGGTGCTGTCACATTAGCAGGTGCCTTTTCAATACCCTTTACGCTTGCGGATGGATCACCTTTTCCTGAACGGCATTTAATTATTTTCCTCGCAGCAGGCGTGATTTTATGTACACTCATTTCAGCTAGTGTATTATTGCCTCTTTTATCGGAGAAAAAAGACAAGCAAATCGCTGTGGACTTAGATACAAAGATTCAGCATGCCAAACGAAAGCTGCTGAGAAGTGCCATTAAAACCTTAAGAGAGGGAATAAATGAGGACAATAGGGAAGTGTCACTTGCACTCATCAATGATTACCGAATGAAGCTGAGAAATATTCAGCGTGAACCGTACCAATTTGGGATGAGAAAACAAGAGAGAAAAATCAGACTGCATGGCATTAAAGCGGAGCAGATGAAACTTCAGCAATTAATTGAGGAAGAGAAGATCGACAAAGAACAAGCCTATGAGCTCCAAGAAAGATTTCATGAGCTGGAAATGCTGTATTCAAACTCCTTTAAAATTCGTTTTTCAAAAGTAAAGTTTTTGCGCTTGCTTCAATGGCTCCAATTATGGCGACCTCATCAGCGCATTTCAAGCGGCATTTTAGAAAACGAAGAGTCGTACAAACAAATCCGTAAGAAAACGGCTGAAGCTGCTGTCGACTCTATCAAACAGCATATAACAGATGAAAATAAACAAACGTGTCACCAAGTCATTGGTTTTTACAATCAAGTGATTTTCCGCTGTGAACACGGTCCATCTTTCTTTCAGCAAAAAGATCGTGCCTTTGACCGGAAGAAGAAGGAGCTTAACTTCCAAGCTGTACAGACGATTCGTAACGAAATTCAAACCTTATATGAAAATGGCGAAATCAATCGTGATATTGCCCATCATTTAAGGGAGTATATCAATGATATGGAAGCAGTCTTGTTGACTAATACGTGAGTTGTCATCTCCTTCCCTATGTTTTATGATGAAGAAAGAGAACGAGCAGGGGGAGATCAATGATGGCGTATTATGGAGCAATTGAGGCTGGGGGTACAAAGTTTTGCTGTGCAATTGGTAATGAGCATGGAGAAATTGTAGAGGAGCTCACCATTCCTACTGAGCATCCAGACAAAACATTACAAAAGCTCATTCCATTTTTCCAAGCATATGAAATTGCCGCACTAGGAGTCGGCTCTTTTGGGCCGATTTGTGTCCAAAAGGACGATTCTTCTTACGGTTATATCATGAACACACCGAAAGTAGAGTGGAAGCATTACCCGTTCATCCCGGAGCTAGAGAAACAATTAGGCGTACCTGTGTCCTTTACAACGGATGTGAATGCGGCTGCTTTAGGTGAGCTGACGAAAGGGGCTGCTAAAGGACTCAACAGCTGTATGTATATCACGGTCGGCACCGGTATTGGTGCTGGGGCTGTTGTGAAAAATGAGCTTCTTCATGGTCATTCACATCCAGAAATGGGGCATATCCTTGTGAGGCAGCATGCATCAGATGAATTTGCAGGTGTCTGCCCGACGCACGGTACTTGCTTAGAAGGGCTGGCAGCTGGACCAGCAATTGAGAAAAGATGGGGAAAGCCGGCTAAAGAGCTCACCCAGGAAGAAGCGGTTTGGGCACTTGAAGCAGATTATTTGGCGCAAGCGTTAATGCAATATATCCTCATTTTAAGCCCGGAGCGCATCATTATGGGCGGAGGCGTGATGAAGCAAAAGCAACTATTTCCACTGATTCGAGAGAAGCTTGCTGCTTATTTAAATGAGTATGTAGACTTACCGCCGCTTGATACATACATTGTCTCTCCTGGACTTGAGGACAAAGCAGGCATGACAGGGGCGTTGCTTTTAGCAATCGAAGCGAAGAGAAACGTCTGATTAATAGAGTTTTGAAGCGTAACATGAGATAATGAAAAAGATGGAATCTATGAAAAAGGTGGTTGTTAACATGGTCAAAAGCTTGAATGATACCGTAACACTGAATAACGGAGTGGAAATGCCTTGGTTTGGTTTAGGTGTATTCAAAGTGGAAGACGGCAATCAAGTGGTAGATGCGGTAAAAGCAGCCATACGAAACGGATATCGCAGCATCGATACGGCTGCCGTTTATAAAAATGAGACAGGCGTAGGGAAAGCCATTAAAGAATCAGGCGTCAAAAGAGAAGAATTATTCATTACGTCTAAAGTATGGAATACCGATCAAGGCTACGACAAAGCACTAGCTGCATTTGACGCAAGCTTAAACCGATTGGGTCTTGATTACTTAGACCTCTATTTGATTCATTGGCCTGGACCAAATGCAGATACTTTTAAAGAAACTTGGCGTGCGCTTGAGAAGCTTTATAAAGATGGAAAAGTAAGAGCAATTGGCGTGAGTAACTTTTATGTTCAGCATTTAGAAGAACTGTTAAAAGATGCTGAGGTTGTCCCAGCTGTAAACCAAGTGGAGTTTCATCCGAAACTGACACTTGTCGAATTACGTCAATACGCAAAAGAAAAAGGCATTCAAATTGAAGCGTGGTCTCCGCTTATGCAAGGGAAGCTGTTAGATCAGGACATATTGAAGGACATTGCTTCACGTTACAATAAATCTGTCGCACAAGTGATCTTGCGCTGGGATCTGCAAAGCGGCGTAGTAACCATTCCAAAATCAATCAATGAAGAACGCATTAAACAAAATGCAGACATTTTTGACTTCGAGCTTTCTCAAGAAGACATGGAAAAAATCAATGCATTAAATAATAACGAGCGCGTCGGCTCAAATCCAGAGACGATGACGGTTGGGTTTGAATCATAACGAAATAGAATGATCTTAAGAACACCTTTCGATAGGACGTGGGAGTGTTACACTTCCAGAACTATTGAAGGGTGTTTTTTATTTCTATAAAAAGAAGTCAAACAATTGTGAGTAAGTGTTAAAAATGTGCGAAATTCCTTAAAACCACCTGAACTTCACTGAAAATAGTGGAATAATAATACATTTTATGGTAATTTATTAATTGTAAATAAAAGGAGGGAGTTATATGAAAAAAGTCATTCTTAGCTTGTCGTTAACTTTGGGTGTCACTACCCTACCTACAGCAGTTGCAGGAGCAACGAATGTTGATTTAAGCAAGGAGCAAAAAGTGATTCAAGAAGATTATTCTAGTAGTACCATGTATGTACAAACAATAAAGGAAACGAAAAAAGGTGAGATGTCTACAAGTGCTTCGAAAGTTTATGCAAAAAGGCTCACTACGTCGAGAGGAAGCTTTCTAGCATGGTCTAAATCATATGTTGATTGGAGATATTCCTCAGGTAAAGTCAAGTCAAGTTCTGGTTCTCAAGATGCCGGCTATGTCTTCCCTAACAAAGTTGAAAAAAATGGTTCGAAAAGATACTACAAGGGATCTACGATTCATAAATGGGCACACAAAACTACACTTAAATTTGGAACAGCTACCCCGTGGGGAGATGTTACTTTTGTAAGTAACTCTTTTACAGATCGAGTATGGGTAAATGGAAAAGGAAAACATGGTTGGGATTAATTTTATAGTTTAATAGAATGGCGCTACTTATGAACTATTTACAAATTATAGTGGCGCTGTTTAAATATTATAGATAATCTCATTTAAATACCAAGAGGAGTTTTGGAAATGATCCATGTAAAGGGACTGACAAAAACATATCGACATCAGCCTGTTTTTGAAGATTTACATATTCAAATTAAACATCAAAAGGTAAATTTCATCATGGGGAAGAATGGATCTGGAAAAACGACTTTTATGAAATGTCTACTTCAATTAGAACAATATGAAGGGGAGATTTTGTATAACCATCAGTCAATTGAACAAGTAAGACATGAAATCCAAGTGATGTATGATGATACGCCGCTGTATTTGAATTTAAACGGTTATCAAAATATACGTTTATTATTAAATGTCCCCGTTGACCAAAAAAAGTGTGAGGCGCTGGCACGTGAATATCTACCACATGAGATTTTAAAGAAAAAGGTCAAACATTACTCTTATGGCCAAAAAAAGAAGCTAAGTTTCATATTCATTGCATTAACCAAACCAACTTATTTATTTTTAGATGAAATATCAAATGGTTTAGATTATGGCACAATGATGGAATTAAAAGCAATGATTAAGAAGTGGTCTGAAGACATGACCATTATTGCCACAGGTCATCAATTTGAATTTTACTCGTCTATTGTCGACGAATTGTTTATTTTAAAGGACACATCAATGATTCAAATCCATGACTTTCAGGAAAAAGGAGAGGATTTGGGTGACATTTATCAAGCATATCTTTAAGCTAATAAAAAAAGAGCTTTTATATCAATATTATGCTAAAACATTTCTCATCTTGTTCATTCCATTAATGCTGCTTTCGTTATGGAATGTGTATGCTCAATATCAAACAACAAAATCAAACTATGCTCAATATGTGAAAACAGAAACTGAATATAAAGAGCTCGGTATTGATATAAAAAAGGCTTTGACGATGCCAGTTAACATAGAAGAAGGAGAACTAGTCGGTGCTGAAGGAGAAGTCATAGAAAATGTCTTAAAGTATGATTATGAGCAGTTTATTCAATCACTTCATTTGATGGAACCAACGCAAGCCATTTCAACGACTTTAGAATGGATGGGGTTTATCTTTTATCCTCTTGCATTTGGTTTATATGCGATTTATTTAACCACATATGATGTCAAATATAAAACGATGAAAATAAAAGCGGTTCGAAATCAGTGGAACGATGTTTTATTTTCAAAGCAACTATCTCTGTATGTGGTCATTCTTTTCTTTATTCCTATTATCTGTTTCATTTCATATATGGCTAGTTATCTATTTTATTCTGTCATATCACATGATATATCTGTTCAGTTGTTTACATATAAAGATCGTGCCGAACATTCTAAACTGCTTCAATTGATGTTTGTTATATGCATCAGCTGGTTATTTAGTACAATTGTTTTTTATTTAGGCAGTTTATGTCGAAGTTTTATATTATCTGTGGTTATCTATATGGTCTATTTTTTATTGATCCCTAACTTAGGTGTCTTTGATTTGAAAAATATGATCGCCAACTTAGCTGTGCATCTCTTTTCTTTTAAAGGAAATTATCAATTATTTGTGCCTATTCCCATTAGTGTGACCGCAATTCTGATCTGCATGTCATTGCTTCTCATCTTGTTATCATTCCTGACTTATACTGTGGTAAAAAGGCAAAGTAAATATGTGGTATAAATCCCCCTATTCTCACATAGGGGGATATTTTATGTACTGCTTCGGCGTACAGCCAGCAGCATGATAAAAGACAGGATCACAATACAAATCGTCCAAGTCCACGCAAGTTCCATTCGCCCAGAATCAATGGCCACATAGATTGCTGTTGGGAGTGTTTGGGTTTTCCCTGGGATGTTGCCGGCAAACATTAAGGTCGCCCCGAATTCTCCAAGAGCCCTGGCGAAGCTAAGGACCGCACCAGACAGAAGGGAAGGCAAGGCGAGCGGCACGGTGATATAGGCAAAGACTTGGAATGAATGAGCACCGTCTACTTTTGCAGCACCTTCAATGTCTGACTCAATCGTCGAAAATCCAGCTTTTGCTGATTGATACATGAGCGGAAATGCCACAACCGTCGATGCAATGACCGCTGCCCACCATGTGAAGATGACAGGCTGATGGAAGATCCATTCAATGGCGCTTCCAATCACACTGTGTTTTCCAAACAGGACAAGCAATAAAAATCCTACGACCGTTGGCGGGAGGACAAGTGGCAACATGAGAAGCGTTTCAACGATCATTTTTCCCTTAAAAGATGTTCGCACCATCCAAAAGCCAATCGTTGTTCCAAAAAGAGTAGCCAATAGCCCGCTGACGATGGCAACTTGAACGGACAGCCATATAGGAGATAGAAATTCTTCGGTCAGCATCGGCATTACTTCACTTGAAAGCCGTACTTTTTAAAAATCGATGCGGCTGTATCTGATTGAAGGTATTGAAAAAATGTCTTGGCTTCCTCTAAGTGTTCTGTCTCTTTTACGATCCCTACAGGATAAATGATGGGGGAATGCATGTCCTGATTTGCTTCATCCACAATCTTCACTTTTTTGGACACAAGGGCGTCCGTCTTATACACAACACCTGCTTCCACATTCCCTGTTTCTACGTAGCTTAGGACTTGACGCACATCCTTACCATAAACAGCGTTTTTTTTCACTTGATCCCATATGTTCAGCTTCGTGAAAATCTCTTTTCCGTATGTACCAGCAGGAACTGATTCAGGTGTACCAAGAGCGATTTTTCCTTTTAATTGCTGGACGTCGTGAAAGGTTTTGATAGAAGAAGAGTCTTCTTTTGGCACAATGAGGACAAGCTCATTTTGTATGACATCCTTTATATGATCCTGATTGAAAGCTCCGGATTGGACAAGTTCATCAAAAGGCTCTTCAGCAGCAGAGAAAAAGAGATCCGCTTTTGCCCCTTGAGCGATTTGCTGCTTCAGTGCGCCTGATGAACCGAAATTATTTGTTAATGTCACGTTCGGATGATCATCTTCAAATGAGGATTCAATCTCTTTCAATGCATCCTGTAAGCTTGCAGCCGCTGAAATGACAAGCTCGGTCTTTTTGCTCTTATCTGATGACTTCGTTTCAGTTTGACATCCAGTCAGGAGCAAACATATCGTGACGATGGCTAAGAATGTATACTTCATGTTCACACCTCTCATCATTCAATATTATGTATATCTCTATTATTATCAAACTTATTTTACCAATCATAGGCTTTCAGTAAAAGAGAAATGAAAAAGCCGCCATCTGGGGCGGCTTTTAATGCTGATAAAAACGAAGTAAATTTCCATTGATCACTTTGTCTGATAAGGACAGCTCTTTATTGGCTTTCTCAATATAAGGCTGACACACATCATCTTGTTCAACAGGTTCTTTCGTTTTTTGGTCATAGCAAGTGTTTTTTGTATAGAGATAATTATCAGTAATAAAGTTCCCATTTCTCAGAACAGCGAAAGGCGTCCGTTCCTTAGAAAATAAGTCATTTCCAAATTGAATGGCATCCTTGGATTCAATACCAAGCAAATGGAGGAGTGTCGGCTTCACGTCTATTTGGCCGGCTGTTTCAGATATTTTCTGCGGTGCTTGATCCGTGATACCAGGAATGTAGATTAAAAATGGTACGCGCTGTAGTTTGACAGCATCAAACGGTGTGATTTCATCCTGCTCGAGCAGCTCGGCCATTGCCTCATGATGTGCCTCTGAAATGCCATAATGATCACCCATGAGGACAAACATTGTATTTTCATACAGTCCTTCTTCTTTCATGCGGTTAAAAAATGTCTTAATGGCTTCATCTTGATAACGGACGGTTGTTACATAGCGGTTTAAAATGGTGCTAGACGAATCATATTCATCGATCAACTGATCCTTTGGATCGATTTCAAATGGAAAGTGATTGGTCAGGGTAATGAATGTGCTGAAATAAGGCGTCTTTAACTTTTTTAAATAATCAACGGATTGCTCAAAAAAGTCGATATCCTTTAAGCCCCAACCAGTCGAATTCCGTTCATTGACATCAAACGAATCGACATCATAAAAGCGATCAATGCCAAGCGATTCATACATCACATCGCGATTCCAAAACGTCTTGTTATTGGCATGAAATTGAACTGATTGATAGTTCTCTGTTTTCAATTGCTTGTATAACGTGTCATATTCGTTGTCACTCGCTGTGAAAAAGACAGCGCCGCTGCTAGATGGATAGAGGGAATTTGCGACAATAAACTCTGAGTCCGACGTCTTTCCTTGCTCTGTCTGCTGATAAAATTCATCAAAGGAAAAGCTCTTCTTAGCGAGTTGATTTAAAAATGGTGTGATGTATTGTCCGTTTACCTTTTGGTCAATGACAAATTGCTGCGTTGATTCAAGTGATATGAATACGACGTTCTTGCCTTTAGCAAGTCCAAAGTAGTCTTTGTTTGGTGCACTGTAGTCAGCCTTTGTGTAGTTTGCCACTGTTGAAAGTGTATCTTCATCGGCGAAGGCTTTTTGCCCAATACGAGCCGTTTGAGCAGCACCATCATACAGATGGAATTGAAAAAGACCAAGGTTTCGTACAATGACTTCTCGATCATAAGAGCTTGTCAGAAATTTAGGATGATCCAACATGGCTGCACTGACATGGAACAATAGGAAGCTGCAGCACACTGCATAATACGTTTTGATTGTCTTGAATGATGCATTTGATGATAACGATCTACGCTTTAACAGCCAAGCCAGTACCACGAAATCAATGAGCATCAGCACAAATAGCGGGTGGAACAATTCAGTCATACTACTGCCCATATCCCCCATATTCTTTGCCTGAAATAAGACTGGGATGGTAATGAAATCAATATAAAATCCGTAAAAGATCGTATTGGATATCAATATAGCCGTCAAAATAAAATTTGTGGTCAATAAAAAAACCTTTTGTTTCGTTTCATTTAAAAAAAGAGCAATCCCAAACAAAGGGAGTAAAAAGCTAAGTGGATTCATCAAAAGCAGCCATTCGTGAAACAGATTGGCTGTTCGTATATGAAATCCGAATTGATAAATGATGTATGTTTTCATCCACATGAAGAGGATGGAGTACACTAAAAACCAGTGATTTTTGAAAAACGCTTTCATTTATATAGCTCCTCACCATTCTGTATTCAGCTGCAACGAAAAATACTTATCTTAAACCTACTAAAAAAATGAGGAATGATCAATTCATATCCTATTATTTTTGCAAAACTCTTTTTTCATTCTATTAGAACTGGAATGGGATCGCTATTCCGCAGGTGACGGCAATGTAATAGCAGGTAACAATGGTGAGGGCAGCTAGTACAACTTGTTCACCTGTGCTGCCTGTTTTGACATAAAAGGGAAGACGGACTTTGATTGTAGCTGGAAATAAAAATTTAATACCATTCACTGTTCCTGCATCAAGAATGAGGTGGCTCGCCATTCCAACAAGTAAACCGATGCTAAGACTGTCATTTGGAATGTATGTTGTCGCAATAAAATAAATGATCAGCAGAAATAATAAACTGTGCGTAAAGGTGCGATGACCGAAAACACTACTAATCAGTGTCGATAGGAGTGGGAATTTCCTGCCGATTTTACTTTTCGTATGACAAAGATCAGGGATAAGGGCACCCACTGATCCAGCAGCAGTCATAGTGATTGGATCGAGTCCGTAGTAGTAGGCGACGGCTGTGGAGGCGGCTATTCCGCCCATGATATGTGTTTTTCCTGTCATGATGCGTACTCCTGTTCTATCTTTCGTTCAAGTACTCACTATATCAAGGGTGAATTCATTCAGCAAGGCTTATTTCTAAAGAAAAAAGGACAAAATGTTTGGCTGATTGGAAAAACATTCTATAATAAGAGTGAAGTCATGTTGATACTAACGATAAGGATGCGATTCGGATGAGTAATGCAGACATTTTAAAAGAAATTGTTCTTGTACATTATGAAGTCAGCCGTAAATTAAACCGCAAGTTACTTGAGTTAGAAAAAGACATCACGCCTCCGCAGATTTATGCTCTTACTATTTTGATACAAGGCAAAGTATCAGATGCAGAAGAGCTGAAGCAAAAACTCTCATTAAACCCAGGAGCAGCCTCTATTGCACTTAATAAATTATGCGAGCAGGGCTACATTCAGAGAGAACGAGACAAGGAAGATCATACACTTGTCTGGTTAGAAGTCACGGAAAAAGGCTTGGCAATTTACGAAAAGCATACACGCCTTTTTGGAAGAGTCATTCAGCATATGATGTCAGACTTCACAGAGGAAGATTTAAAGACTTTTCTTCATTATTTGCAAAAAATGAGACAGACCTTTCATGATGAATGAGCCTCGACCCCTTGTATAATGCTGAACGCTGTAGCACAAATTAAACAGGCAAAGGCATTTTATGAGAAGGGGGGAAGTAGCAATGTTATTTTTTCATAAGAATAAAAAGGCGAAAAGTGAGAAAAAACATCAGCAGGTAGACCAGCTGTTAGAAGAAGCCAGTAAAGAACTAGCAGGCGATCCGCTTCAGGAAGCTGTACAAAAGAAGAAAAACCATCATAGGTAAGCAAGCAAAGGGCAGAGAAACGTTTCTCTGCCTTTTTCTATGATTTTCCCTTTGACAGATGTAAGAATGTTTGATAACCTTCGTGTAGTAAAAAATGAATAGAAATCCTCACGCTATGTCTCAGTGAGGTAGAGGTTGCGCGGATGATGAGTCACTCATAGGAGAGATGGAATCGACGATCATGAGAAAAAAGGCATCAGCGCCGAAGTGTAGAGAGAGCTCCAACTTTCTTTATGCTGGGTCTGCATTGAATAAATGCAGGACTGCCACGTCTTTGAAGCGTGGAGGGCTATCCGGAGATCAAGGTGTATGTTTTGAAAAGCATGGACTTTTGTTCAGGCTTTTTTTTATGTTCTGCGTGACAAAGAAAAGGGTATGCTGTTAACAAAGAAAGTGACTCTATTGAACATAAAGAATGCAAGTCATTGCTTCACAAATATATCAATGAAGATACTGCCAGGTCTGGTCCAAAGTGAATAAAACGGAGGTACGGAAATGGAACAGACAAAAAAATGGGGTTTTTGGTTATTGACGGCGTTTGTCGTCGGAAATATGGTGGGTTCAGGCATTTTTATGCTGCCAAGTACGCTTGCTCAGCATGCGAGTCCATTAGGGGTGACGATGGCATGGCTTGTCACAGGTGGCGGAGTGCTGATGATTGCACTTGTATTTGGGCATTTGTCCATTCATAAGCCGCAGCTGACGGCTGGACCACAAAGTTATGCAAGGGCGCTTTTTAAAGATCCGAAAAAAGGAAAAGCAGCCGGTTTTACAATGGTTTGGGGATATTGGGTGGCGAGCTGGATTAGTAATGTCGCCATTATTACAAGCCTTGCTGGTTATTTAACAACCTTTTTCCCTATTTTAACCGTAAAAACGGTGATCTTTACCTTTGGGAAAGAAGCGATCACACTTGGTCAGCTCACGACTTTTATCGTATGTACCATCCTTCTATGGGGAACTCATACTATTTTAATCACAAGTTTAAGTGCAGCAAGTAAATTAAACTTTATTACGACCTTTTCAAAGGTACTTGGTTTCGTTCTTTTTATTGTAGCTGGCTTATTTGCCTTCCAAACGGCATTATTTGAACATTATTACTTTCCTGTTGAATCAGGTGGCGAAGGAGTGCTCGGACTTGGAGGCCAAATTCATCATGCAGCCATTTCCACACTATGGGCATTCATTGGAATCGAATCTGCTGTTATTTTATCAGGAAGAGCGTCCTCGCAGCGTGATGTCAAACGTGCGACGATTACAGGTCTTTTAATCGCATTGTCCATCTACATGATTATCACACTGATTACAATGGGCGTCCTGCCGCACGATCAACTGCAAGGCTCAGACAAACCATTCGTAGACGTGCTTCAGCTGATTATTGGACCAGCTGGTGGAATTGTCATGGCACTGCTTGCGATCATTTGTTTATTTGGGTCGATGCTTGGCTGGATCTTACTCGGTTCAGAAGTACCCTATCAAGCAGCAAAGGCTGGCGATTTCCCAGCAGTGTTTGCAAAAACAAACAAAAAGGGGAGCCCTGCCTTCGCCTTGACTGTCACAAATATTATGTCACAGCTGTTTATTTTCTCAGTGATGTCAAGAACGATTAATGAGGCTTTTACCTTTTTAACAACATCAGCGACACTTGCGTATCTCATTCCGTATATCGTGTCATCGATCTACAGCTTTAAGGTCATCATGCAAGGCGACACGTATGATCTCCAAAAAGGAAATCGAACAAGAGACGGCATCATCGCACTTGTTGCTATGGGGTATTCAGCTTGGGTCATTATTTCAGGAACAGCTGATTTGAAAACATTTGGTCTTGGAATTGGCCTATTCTTCGTTGGTATTTTACTGTATCCATTCATGTCAAAAGGATTTGCTAAAGGAATATAGAATAAGGAAGACGTTTCTCCAAAATTGGAGAAACGTTCAGCGTGTAGACAAACCCTCGCATTCGGTTTCAGTCCTGCGTGCCGGTGCTCACGAATGTTACATTCGCTCCGCGCCGGTACTCGTCCTTCCTAGACTTCAAAGGTTTTCTATCACGCTGAAAAGAAGACAAAGGGCTAAAATAAAG
>NZ_NKHG01000093.1 GCF_002744245.1 Bacillus pumilus
ACCAGCCTCGATCTTTTTTTCTTTCTAAAAGAATTCCGCTATTTTTTTATTATCAACTGACAAAATGTAATTGACAACAGCCCGCAGTTCTATGATATGATATCCGAGTGATAATAATTATCATTATCACTAATAGAAACAAATATCCGGCACATGTGCCGATTTCAAAGGAGTCTACATTCATGAAGAAAATATTGTTCCCTCTGATGCTCATCTTTGTACTTGCATTGAGCGCATGTGGCAATAGCAGCAACTCTTCCTCAAATAAAGGAAATCAATCCACGTCATCTGATACGATTACATATCAATCTGAAAATGGACCTGTCAAGCTGCCAGCTCACCCAAAACGTGTTGTTGTCCTTGGCTCATATACGGGCAATGTCATGTCACTTGGTGTGAACCTTGTTGGCGTTGACTCTTGGTCAAAAAAGAATCCCCGCTTCCAAAAGGAATTAAAAAATGTGGAAGAAGTATCGGATGAAAATGTAGAAAAAATCATGAAGCTAAAGCCTGATGTCATCATTGGCTTAAGCAACACCAAAAATGTAGAAAAGCTGAAAAAAATCGCACCAACAGTCTTGTTCACGTATAACAAAGTCGATTACCTTCAGCAACATATTGAAATTGGAAAAGTCTTAAACAAAGAAAAAGAAGCGAAAGCATGGGTGAAAGATTTCAAAGAAAGAGCAGCTGAAGCTGGAAAAGAAATCAAAGCAAAAATCGGTCAAGATGCGACGGTTTCTGTATTTGAAAGCGGCACAAAAGAGCTCTATGTATTTGGAGATGCGTGGGGTCGTGGAACAGAAATTCTCTATCAAGAAATGAAACTAAAAATGCCTGAAAAAGTAAAAGAAAAAGCATTAAAAGCCGGTTATTATGCGATGTCACATGAGGTCATTCCTGAATTTGCCGGAGACTATATGATCATTAGCAAAAACAGCGAAATGGACAATTCATATCAAAACAGTGAAATCTATAAATCAATCCCTGCTGTGAAAAAACATCGTGTGTACGAAGCAAATGCTGAAGAATTTTACTTTAATGATCCACTTACACTTGAATATCAACTATCATTCTTTAAAAAGAAATTTTTAGGTAAATAAGCTGAAGCAAGGGACCTCTTCCCTTGCTTTTTTCTTGTCTGCTTCTAGCGGCAGCGAGTTTTTTCCGCTACAATTACATACAAGCTAATTCATAAAGTGTGGTGCTGGTTTTGTTTAAAATTTTACTGATTGAGGATGATACAACCCTCTTCCAAGAAATCAAAGAACGGTTAGTCAACTGGTCCTATGATGTCTATGGGATACACGATTTTCATCAGGTCATGCAGGAATTCACTTCTGTCCAGCCTGATCTAGTCATTATTGATATTCAACTGCCAAAGTACGATGGCTTTCATTGGTGCCGGATGATTCGGCATCATTCAAATGTTCCGATCATCTTCCTCTCCTCTCGAGACCACCCTGCTGATATGGTCATGTCTATGCAGCTCGGTGCCGATGATTTTGTGCAGAAGCCCTTTCACTTTGACGTCCTCATTGCCAAAGTAAGTGCGGTTCTCCGCCGCGTCCATGATTACAATGCAGAACCGACCAACCTAAAGGTATGGTGCGGTGCTACCATTGATCTAGAAAAAAACACCGTGACCAATGAACAAGGCGAGGTTGAATTAACGAAGAATGAGTTATTTATTCTCAAGGAATTGGTTCAGCATAAACATCATATCGTCAGCCGGGAATCACTCATCCAAGCGTTATGGGAGGATGAACGATTTGTAAGTGACAATACGCTGACTGTAAACGTCAACCGCCTCAGAAAAAAACTAGACGAGATCTCCCTTGGTACTTTTATTGAAACAAAAGTGGGTCAAGGGTATCTCGCAACGGAAAAGGATGATCAATAATGCTGAAAGCATTTTTAAAAGAACGAAGAAGCTGGATTCTGTTCTTTCTTAGTTTGCAGCTCCTCGTTCTTTTTGTTGCTTATTTGGATACAACCATTCCAATGGCTTCTCTTTTTTATATTGTTTTATTGTCTACGTTACTCATGATCGTCTTTCTCTTTTTCCGTTACCGAAAAGAAACCGTTTATTATCAAAGGCTGAAAGAATGGGACGAACATATTGATCATCAAATGAGGATGGGTCCCTCTTCCCCATTTGAACAAATCGTCCATCATGCAACGTCAGAGCAAATCGCCCGCTACCGGCAGATGGCGGCTGAGCAGAACATTGCGCTTGAAGAAGAAAAAGATGAACTGCTTTCATGGATACATGAAGTCAAAACACCGCTAACAGCGATGCACTTAATGATTGACCGCTTAACAGAGCAGCCGCTCAAATCCAACCTGACATACGAGTGGCTTAGAATCCATTTATTACTCGATGCGCAGCTGCACCAAAGCAGAATACGTCATATTGAAAATGATTTATTGATTGAAAAGCTGGATCTGCAAAGCATCCTGGCGAAAGAAATCAAAGCGCTCCAATCATGGTGCATGCAAAAAGGGATTGGCTTTGAACTGGCGTTAGAAGAACGAGACGTATTAAGTGATTCAAAATGGTTATCCTTTATGATCAGACAAGTGCTGACAAATGCAGTCAAGTACAGCCATTCATCTGATATTGTCATCGAAAGCAGAAAAATGGACGATCAAGTGATGCTCACGATGACAGATCAAGGCAGAGGAATTGATCCGAGAGATCTGTCTCGTATCTTTGAAAAGGGCTTTACCTCCACAAGACATCACAATGACACCGCCTCCACAGGAATGGGGCTTTATTTAACCAAAAAAGGAGCAGACGCTCTTCATATCACGATCGAGGTCAACTCCACAATGGATCAAGGCACAACCTTCACCTTTATCTTTCCGAAAAAGAATGATTTTGTTCATATTGCGAGCATGTGACAACATTGTCACATGCTCGTCTGTTTTGTTCGCCAAATCGAAGGAAGTCAGTCCGGCTTCTTTTTATACTAGAGTTATCAATTAAAGAAAAGGGGTTCGTCATATGAACATTTTAGAAGCGCGCAAGCTATATAAAAGCTACGGAAATAAATTCAATAAACAAGAGGTGCTCAAAGGAATTGATCTGACCATAGAAGCCGGAGAGTTTGTCAGCATTATGGGGCCATCAGGATCAGGGAAAACAACACTTCTAAACGTATTGTCATCTATCGACCATGTGTCCAGCGGATCGATTCGTATCGCAGACGCTGAAATGACTCAAATGAAGGATCAGCAGCTCGCTGAATTCAGAAAAAAACAGCTCGGCTTTGTCTTTCAGGATTATAACTTACTTGATACGCTCACCGTCAAAGAGAACATCCTTTTACCATTATCGATCTCCAAAACGCCTAAAAAGGAAGCCTTTGAACGCTTTCAACAGCTCGCTGAGGATATGGGGATTTATGAACTTCGAGACAAATATCCGAATGAATTATCTGGGGGACAAAAGCAGCGGACATCGGCGGTTCGTGCCTTCATTCATGAGCCTAGTCTCATTTTTGCTGATGAACCAACGGGAGCGCTTGATTCCAAATCTGCGTCTGATTTACTCAACAAGCTGCAAGATTTCAATCACAAACGAAAAGCGACCATTGTGATGGTCACACATGATCCTGTCGCAGCCAGCTATTCAAGACGAGTCATTTTTATCAAGGACGGACAAATCTATACGCAGTTGAATAAAGGTGCTTTAGAGAGAAAGATGTTTTTCGAGGATATTATGAAAACGCAAGGTGTCTTAGGCGGTGTAAAGCATGAACATTAATCAGCTCGTCTTCCGAAACCTGAAGAAAAACTTGAAAAATTACTATTTATACGTGTTTGCTCTTATGTTTAGTGTGGCGCTCTATTTTTCCTTTGTCACCTTACAGTATTCACCAGCACTTGATGAGGCGAAAGGGTCTATTAAAGGCGGTGCTTCTATTAAAGCCGCTTCTATCCTTCTCATTGCCATTGTAGGCATCTTCCTGTTATATGCAAATAGCATTTTCATTAAGCGCAGAGGGAAAGAAATTGGCCTCCTGCAGCTCATAGGGATGACGAAACAAAAAATTGCCAAACTGCTCCATGCAGAAAATTTTATCCTATACATGATCGCCATGGTCCTCGGCATATTCGCCGGATTTATCGGCTCAAAGCTGATGCTGATGGTGCTATTTAAAGTGACAGGCGTTAATGCCATTGCCAACCTGCATTTTTCAGGCATGGCCCTTTTGCAAACGATCGTCGTCTTTTTATTGATTTATGTACTGATTATGCTGAGAAACAGACGTTTTATTAAAAAGCAAACGATCCTAGCTTTATTTAGAACGACGTCTTCTACAGAGCAGCGGGTCAAAAAAATCTCGGTGTTTGAAATTATCATTGGGGTTTTCGGTATTGTCTTAATCAACTCAGGCTATTACATTTCTTCTCAGCTTTTTAATGGCACATACACGTCGATGCTTTCGTTATTTTTAGCCATGATTTATATTCTAGGTTCTGTCATTATCGGTACCTTTCTTTTCTATAAAGGCTCGGTTTCGTTCATTGCCAATATCGTACGGAAAAGAAAGAATGGCTACCTTGCCATTCATGAAGTCTTGTCTCTATCGTCGATTATGTTCCGCCTAAAATCAAATGCACTGCTTTTAACCATTATTACAACAGTATCTGCACTTGCAATTGGTTTGTTATCACTCAGCTACATTTCGTATTACTCAGCAGAAAAAACAGCAGAACAAAACATTCCGGCTCATTTCGTCATGGGCTCAGAGAAGGAAACAGCAGCCTTCACTCGTGCACTTTCTGACAAGCATATTGCTTATGAAGAACAACAGTTCAAGGTCATTCAAGCCGATTTTGATGCAAAGCAGATCATTGATACGGAGTTAAAAAGTTTGAATAAGAATCCAGATGTATTGACACTACCAGTGATCAGTGAGAAGAACGTACCAACCTTTCATGTGAAGAACGACGAAGTCATTTTAAGCGGCTACAATGATTTATTGAGAAAATTCATGCCGATTAAAAGCTCAGGTGATGTGAAACTTCTGATAAAGAAACCGCTCGATTTAAAAGTCATTGATATGAAAAGAGACCATTTAATCTCTTATCGATTTACCTTTGGCGGAATGCCTGTTGCAGTCGTCAGCCAAGATGTCTTTGACCAGCTGGATCAGCAGAAAAATTCTAAGCTTCAGCTTGAGAATAACCAATATATCGCCATCAACATAAAAGATGAGAAACAAATCGAACAAGCCAATGACGTGTTTACTTCGTTAAAACTGAGTGATGAAAGCATGTCTCGATTAGCTTCAACTCAGCAGCAAAAGCAAACAATAGGACTGATGATGTTTGTGGTAGGATTTTTAGGCCTAAGCTTCCTTGTCACATCAGGCTGTATTTTATATTTCAAACAAATGAATGAAAGTGAAGAAGAACAGAGCTCGTACACGATCCTTCGTAAGCTTGGTTTTACTGAGAAAGATCTTTTAAAAGGCATTCGGCTTAAACAGCTATTTAACTTTGGTATTCCGCTGCTAGTCGGTTTGCTGCACAGTTACTTCGCCATTCAATCAGGCTGGTTTCTATTCGGCGGGGAGCTGTGGACACCAATGCTGATCGTCATGTCGATTTATACTGTTTTGTATTCTATCTTCGGATTCCTGTCTGTCCAGTATTATAAAAAAGTCATCAAAGAATCCTTGTAATCTATCCCCATAGGCCTCTGCCTATGGGGATTTTGTGCTTCATTTACGATGGTGTTGATTCAAACTTGTGCGATAAAATATGATCTCTTGCCGCATATGCTTTTTGTTTGACGTCTTCTAGGTTCACTCCAACAAGCTTCCCGTTTCGTTTCACTGCCTTTCCAGCAACATAGACGGAATCAACATTTGAAGGATGTGCCGTTTGGACAACCGCCCCAGCTGGATCTGTCATCGGAAGAAGATTCATGCTTGTCCGATCAATCATGATGAAATCAGCTTCTTTTCCAGGTGTGAGCGAACCGATTTTATCCTCAAGCTTCAATGCACGAGCTCCGTTTATCGTCGCTGCTTCAAGCATTTGTTGAGCAGACAGCCCAAGTTCAGGTCCTGGCATCGTCCCCTCCATCAGCAAAGCTTGATTTTGAATCGCCCGCTCTGCCTGAAGCCCGAATTTTATTTGAGCAAACAAATCTCCTCCTGTCGATGTGACCACATCTACACCAAGCGTTGGAAGAACTCCATTCTCAATTGCAAGTCCTGTTACAGGATAACCGTGCCCCATCATCATTTCAATCTCAGGTGTAATGGAAATCGAGCTTCCACTGTCTGCCAGCATTTTCATTTGATCCGCATCAATTGCATTGATATGCACCATATTCAAATCCGGTCCTAGTAGCCCTGCTTTATGAAGCCGCTCAATCGAACGATCATCCGTCCCCCAATTTCCAAAGCCAATGTGCATACTACATAACGCATCTAGAGACCTTGCTGTTTCAATTTCAAATACAGAAGTCTCCCATGAGGAAAACTCTGGTCCACGAATGGCAAGTCCCATCGTCAGCAGCTGATCTGATGATTGAAAGTGCGCTTTTTTCACGCGGGCTGCATCTTCCATATTGGTGAGTGTACTTTCCCTGTCCCAATACTCAGCATCTCCAGACGTACCGAAAGCAAAAACAGCCCGAATGCCCGCATCTTTTAATCCTCCAATGAGCTCTTCTGTATGATCCATTGAATTGATCATCGTCCAGTCTAAAAATGTGGTCACCCCTGCATCTAAAGCCTCTAATGCTCCTAAATAATTGGCAATTCGATCATCTGATGGGCGTCTCATTGCCCCATAGTTGCCATAATATATTTTGCTCAAATACGTCTGCAAAGACCAATCTGCTCCTATGCCCCGTATGACAGACTGCCACACATGACGATGCGTATCGACAAGCCCTGGCATGATGACCATGTCGGATGCATCGACAATGTCAGCATCACTTGCTTCAATCAAAGGTGAGACTTCTACAATGTGTGCCCCTTCAATTAACAGATCTCCCTTTTCCAAAAAACCTATAGATGGGTCAAGTGTTATGAGAGCTGCATCTTTAAACAATGTTTTCTTCATCCATATCCCCCTTTTCAAATGACGAGGATGAGTCATCCCACCCTCTCTGTCATTTTAAAACAGAACAGGATCAAATTAGAAGAAAAGTGACTCAAGCAAATGTTTTACGATGTAACTTTACGAAAATAGTTGTATATGCGTTTTAACTTCACGTCATGTTTCCCCTTTGGACTTTCCATCATGCCAAATTCAAAGAACTTCACAGGCTTGATTCCGACATATTGTAAGAGAGCCCGTTTCATTAACATCTTATGGGCATTTTGTAAAAAGAATAAAGGATAGTTAGCCGGTCCTTGCATCGTCGATACACAAACAGCGCTTTTTCCTTTTAACAACCCTTCTGGAAGCAGACCGCCTGTTTGACGATAAGCGAAGTTCGCAGCAAACAAGCGGTCTATAAAGCCAAGCAGCATGGCTGGCGGCCGACCCCACCAAATGGGATAAACAAACACGATTTTGTCCGCCCATTTGATCTTTTCCTGATACGCCTGAATGTCAGGGTCCTTATGCATATCACGTCTTTTTTTCTCTTCGTTAAACATAAGAACAGGATGAAAATCTTCTTCATATAAATCAATCATTCTCACTTCATGAACCTTTGGATTTTCTTCACTGCCTTTGACGATTTCTTTCAAAAAAGCGCCATTTAAACTATTGTGATGCGGGTGAGTATAAATAATGAGTACATTCATGTTTGTCTCCTTTGGTTATCATTTGATAACAAAAAGAATACACCCTGCTCATTTAATTGTCAAATGATAATTGTTTTTTGATAATAAATTTGATATGTTACGTAGGAGGTGAAAATCATGAAAAACCCACAATTTTTCAAGGAATTCGTAGCATTTGCTACCACATTTTCTGAGCGCAAGCATGATTTGATGAACAAAGTCAAACCATCTGACTTAACGCCATTACAATATTTGATTCTAGAACAACTAGCTGTCAGTGAACCACTTACACCTAGTCAAATCGCTGATTGCCAGCACATGTCTCTACCAAATGTCAGCAGAGAACTGAAAAAACTTCACGAAAAACAATTCATCGACAGACAAGAAGACCAAGATGACAAACGAAAGCATGTCATTATGCTTTCTGAAAAAGGTCAAGCCTGTATGAACGAAGCATTCCAGCAGATTGAATCGATGCTCATTGACAGCCTCTCTCCCTCTGACATAGAACAAATGGATGAGATCGTACAAGCTCTCCGCCTATTAAATCAAACGATTTTCAAAAAATGATCCTATGAAAAAAGCATGAGCGTATCGCTCATGCAGATGGCTTTTGAAAACTTTAGTGAAGAGATGCTAAAAGATACGTGATCAAACCTGCTATTGGAATGAGCGGATCATCAGCTTCAATGTTTTATTCGTATTCTTATATAAATTCCATAGAAGACTGGTACACCAAACGTTATCGTATCAAAGACAGCCAGCACTGCACCATTACGCTGTTCTTTATGAGCCATTCTGAAAACCTCCAATTCACCAAGCTATTGACAATATCATTTCTAAAAAACTACATCAATTATAAGTAGCATATATCCTATTTTTTATGATGTCCTTCGGGTAATTGAATCTCACCGCTTCTAGAAAAACAGCTTGATGTCACTGGAACTCTCATTCCAAAATGCAACCAAAAAAGCGCCGATACTTTCCATTCAACTTCTTCCATGACCTATTTGAGGATCGTTTTCGTGCCATCTCTTTTTCTCTATGTCCCCTTTAACCAATGAGTTGATATGCGATATATAACGCAACTAGCCAGATCATGATCGCCGAAGCTTTATTGATACGGTTCATCCACTTGCCGTTTGTATCTAACTTCCCTAACATCTTCCCCAAAAGAGCAAGCCCGATAAACCATAACCACGAGACGATGATACAGGCTGCTGTAAACGCCACTTTTTCCGCCCCGCTATATTGAAGCGAATTCGTTCCAATCACACCGATGGTATCTAGAATCGCGTGAGGATTTAAAAGTGAAACTGAGCAGGCAAAGACAATTTGTTTTCTCACCGGCATCATTTCCATCTTCTCTTTATCACCTGAAGCTGAGCTCGTGTTCCAAACTGACCACCCCATATAAAGTAAAAAGAAAAATCCAATGATAAAAAGACCAATTTGCAGCATAGGAATGGTTAACACAACAACAGAAACACCGATGACAGCTAGAGCAATCAAGAGTGTGTCACAAACAGCAGCTGTGATGACAACAGGCAATACGCGATACAATCGAGGCTGAAGCGCTCCTTGTTGAAACACAAATACATTTTGAGCCCCCAAAGGTAAAATAAGGCCAAAGGCAAGCACGATCCCATGAATCATAGCAATGGACATTTTCAAACATTCTCCTTTTCCAGTAATTCCTACATATTTTAACATAGAACAGCATGAAACCTTTTTACGGATTCATTTGCCTACCAAAAAAGCGCTGGATGCTTTACATCCAAACGCTTCTCGTTTCAATCATGATTATGCTTTTCGCGCAAGCTCTCTTTCTCTCAGCTCGACACGACGAATTTTCGCTGACGGTGTTTTTGGCAGTTCGTCAATGAATTCAATTTCTCTTGGATATTTGTACGGTGCTGTTGTATTTTTCACGTGTGTTTGCAGCTCTTTGATAAGTTCATCACTTTGTGCAGATGCATCACGCAGGACGACGTATGCTTTGACGATCGATCCTCTGATTTCATCTGGGCTTGCCACAACAGCACATTCATTCACTGCTGGGTGTTTAATGAGCGCATCTTCTACTTCAAACGGCCCAATGGTATAGCCTGAGCTGACAATAATGTCATCTCTACGGCTTTCAAACCAGAAATACCCATCCTCGTCTTTTTTCGCACGGTCACCTGTAATAAAGTAATTTCCGCGGCGCTGCGCCTTTGTCCGTTCTTGATCTTTGTAGTATTCCTTAAATAGAGCAGGTGTTTCGAGATGAACGGCAATGTCACCAATTTCTCCTGGAGCACAAATGTTGCCATCCTCATCAATGATGTCCACTTCGTTACCAGGGGTTGGTTTTCCCATACTGCCTGGCTTGATATCCATTCCTTTTAATACACCTACTAGCAGTGTGCTTTCTGTTTGCCCGTAGCCATCTCGTACTTCTATATCGAAATGTTTTTTGAATGTATCGATGACTTCACGGTTTAGCGGCTCTCCTGCAGAAACGGCACTATGCAGCTTTGGCAGTTGATATTGACTCAAGTCATCTACTTTGGCCATAAATCGATATTCTGTTGGTGTACAGCATAAGACGTTGATTTCATTTTGTTGAAGCAGTTCTAAGTACGTATTTGGGTTAAATTTCCCTCCGTATACAAAGCCTTCTGCTCCACTTCCCAAAACAGATAAAAGTGGACTCCACACCCATTTTTGCCAGCCTGGTCCTGCTGTCGCCCATACTTTATCTCCTTCATCGATGGAGAGCCATGCTTTAGCAGCTGTGCGTAAATGAGCATAAGCCCAGCCATGAGTATGAACAACTCCTTTTGGATTACCTGTTGTGCCTGATGTATAGGATAAAAACGCCATGTCTGTCCGTTCTGTTTGTGCCATTTGAAGCTCGTTTGGTTGTTGTTCTTTCTCCGCTAAAATGTTTGCCCAGCCATGATCGTTTTCGCCAATTGAGAATGTTTTAAAATCTTTTGGCTGATTCGTTCCATCGAACGATTGAATGAATGACGCGTAAACGATCGCTCCCTTTGCTTCTGCATGTTCAATTCGATAATCTAAATCTTTCGCACGAAGCATTTCTGAACAAGGAATGACGACCATCCCTGTTTTCAAAATCGCTAAATAAATGCTGTATGCCTCTAGCATGCGCGGCACCATCACAATGATTTTATCGCCTTTTTTAAAGCCTGCATGTAACAGAACATGACCGATTTTATTCGCCTCTTCCACTAATGCTGTATAAGTCACATGCGTTTCTTGGCCATTTCCGTCCTGCCAGTGCAGAGCCATTTTTTCCCGGTCATGACTGAACGCTTCAATCTCACTGACTAAGTTATATTGTTCTGGTGCAATTAAGTCTTCTCTTTTCATGGTACAGCTCCTTTTAGCCTCTTTCTATGAAACGAATCATGTTTCAATTTACCTATTCTAACACTCATCACTGAAAAATGCTTGAATTAGGACCTACTCCTAGTATTATGCCATAATTTTTTCAATCCGTCTTCTTTTTTAAAAATATTCTAACAATTTATATGTACAAAAAGAAAAGAGCGGGAATGAACCCGCTCATAAGCCATAGCTTTTAAATTGTGTGTCTTAGAAAGATCCGCCACCCATATGTTGTTGAGCGTAAGATACAAGACGTTTAGTGATTTCTCCACCAACTGATCCGTTAGCGCGAGATGTTGTTTCTGCTCCAAGGTTTACACCAAATTCTGAAGCGATTTCATACTTCATTTGGTCGATCGCTTGTGCAGCGCCTGGAACGACTAATTGATTAGAACTGCTTTGTCTGTTTTGTTGAGCCATGTGTTCTCACCTCCTTGTGAATATAGAATGTGTAGAAACACATGACTTCATGCGATTGATTTGATGGTAATTATTATGAAATTTTTAATTTAAAATAAATCAGCGAATTCGTCTGCCGCTTTCTTTTCATTTGTGACAATGATGGTTTCGATTTGCTCAACTGCCTCGTCGAGCATTGTATCGAAATCAGCAAAGCTTTCGTATCGTTCTACTTTTTCAAGCTTTGGCTTTGTTTTTGGAGACGGCGGTGTAAAGATTGTACAGCAATCCTCAAAGGGCTGAATACTTGTATCATACGTGCCGATTCGTCTCGCTTCCTCTATAATGTCATTTTTATCAACAGCAATTAGGGGACGAATGATCGGCGTATTTGTCACATGATTAATGGCATACATGCTTTCAAGTGTCTGACTAGCAACTTGGCCAAGGCTTTCACCTGTAATCATCGCAAGGGCATCTCTCTTCGCTCTTATTTTATCAGCTATTTTCAGCATCATTCTTCTTGTTGACGTCATCGTATAGTTTTCTGGTACTTGTTTGTGAATCAGCTCTTGGATTTTGGTAAAAGGAACGATGTGAAGCTTCACTTCACCTCCATAGGCAGCTAGACAGCTGGCAAGATCAATGACCTTTTGCTTGGCACGTTCACTTGTATAAGGCGGACTAAAGAAATGAACTGCTTCAATTTGAATTCCTCGTTTCATGGCCTGATATCCGGCAACCGGGCTGTCAAAGCCGCCTGAGAGCATGAGCATCGCTCTCCCGCTTGAACCGACTGGCAAACCGCCTGCACCCTTTACATCTTTAAATGTAATGTACGTCGCATGTTCTCTGATTTCAATTCGCAAATGAACATCTGGCTGTTTCACATTGACCGTTAAGCCTTCAGTATTTCTAAGGACATGTCCGCCAATTTCACGGTTCATTTCATTTGAATCAAGTTCAAATTGTTTGTAAGGCCGCTTCGTTGTGACTTTGAATGTATTCCCTTTTTCGTATACTTCCTTCACAGCCGTTAGCGCCGATTTTTTAATTTCGTCCAGATTTGTTTCACATTTCACTGCAAGACTAAAGCTCTGAATCCCAAACACACTTTTGAGATGCTCTGAAATCGGTTCAGGATCTTCTCCGTTCAGCATGATGGTGATGCGGTCTCTGTCAGATGCGTATTTTAATGCTTCAAAATCTTTTAATACGAATCGAATATGCTGCCTTAGTTTTTCAATAAATTTCTTTCTATTTTTCCCTTTTGTTGAGATCTCACCAAAACGGACTAAAATATGATCATACTTCATGTTGTTATCTCATTCCTTTTAATTTTTTTACACTCTGTGCGATAGATGTGATGATGTGCGGCGCAAGATCAGGTCCTTGTCCATACGTCAAACTGATTCTCATGCTGCTTTTAGCGACTTCTTCTGATTTTCCCATAGCTAGCAGTACACGGCTTGGTTCTTTTTTCTTGGCTGAACAGGCAGATGTCGTAGAAACGTAAATGTCTTCTTTTTCAAGCATATGGAGAAGAACTTCAATTTGAATACCTGGCACTGAAAAATTCACAATGTGCGGCGCACTATACGTCAGTGGTGTGTTTATAACGACACCTTCTATTTCTCCAAGCTGCTTTTGCAGCTGCGTTTTTAACGCCAGCATCTCATCATGATGCTTTTCAAGAAGTTCAAATGATTGTTTCATGGCTTTTGCTAAGCTCACAGCGCCTGGAGGGTTTTCTGTACCTGAGCGGAGACCAAATTCCTGCTCTCCTCCTGTGATGAATGGTGCAAGCACTACATGTTTCTTTAAAAAGAGAGCACCTGTCCCCTTCAAGCCATGAATCTTGTGACCTGACATTGTCAAGAGATCAACGTCGATCTGCTTTTTGAACGCTACTTTGCCAATCCCCTGAACCCCGTCGACATGAAAGAGTGCGTCTTTTGCATGTTCACGAATGATGCCGGCAGCTTCTTCTATCGGCTGGATGGCACCTGTTTCATTGTTTACGTGCATCATACTGACAAGCACTGTATCAGGGCGAAGGACTTCTTTTAAATGAGTCGTATCTATATGGCCATGCTCATTTACTTGAACATAAGTGATGTCAAAACCAAATAAGTCTTTTAGCTGTTCAAACGATTCTAAAACGGAGGGGTGCTCAATCGCTGTTGTTACAATGTGTTTGCCTCGGTTCATTTTAGCGAGAGCAGCCCCTTTAATGGCGATGTTATTCGCTTCTGTTGCGCCAGAAGTAAAAATAATCTCATATTGTTTGAAGCCTGTATAGTGAAGCATTTGTTTGCGCGTTTCACTTAGCAGACGGCTTGCATCAATTCCGAGCTGATGAAGAGAAGACGGATTGCCAAAAAAACGCTCACTTACTTGTTGATATACCTGTAAAACCTCTGGATAAGGCTTTGTTGTTGCACTATTATCAAGATAAATCATATCGGAACTCCTTACAAAAAACTTATAAAATACATGCATTTATATGTTACCATATTGATGTCAGACAGAGAATTTTCTGAAAATGGCAGTTGACAACTTTTCATTTTCACTATATCATCCATAGTGCAATTGTCACATAAACATCTAAATTGTCAGAATATTTAAATTTGGAACACTACACTGTTAAGGAGGGACTATTTTGAAAAATAGTTTAAGTATAAAAGAGACGTTAGCCATTGGTCTAATGCTTTTTGCATTATTCTTTGGCGCAGGAAATATGATTTTTCCACCTGTCCTTGGACAATATGCAGGTGAGAATGTATGGCTCGCCATCGGTGGCTTTTTACTAACAGGAGTAGGCCTTCCGCTTCTAGGGGTTATTGCTGTCGCCCTTACAGGTACCGGTGCAAAAGGGCTTGCGGATAAAGCTCACCCTAAATTCGGAACAATTTTCACCGTCATTCTGTATTTATCCATTGGACCATTTTTCGCCATCCCGCGAACAGGTACGGTTTCTTACGAGATTGGATTAGCTCCATTTCTGTCAGAAGCACAATCTTCTTCATGGGTACCGCTATTCTTTTTCACCCTTGTATTTTTCACGATTACGTATCTGCTCGCTTTAAATCCTTCAAAGCTGGTTGATCGCATCGGGAAAGTATTAACACCTATTTTATTAACGGTGATTGCAATCATTGTTATTAAAGCGATTGCTACGCCGATGGGAATCATCGGTACGCCTGATGCAACATATGAAGCAAACCCACTTTTCACTGGATTTTTAGAGGGCTATAAAACAATGGACGCACTCGCTTCTATCGTATTTGGAATCGTTGTTGTGACAGCTGTTAAAGAAAGAGGCATCACGGAGCGTAAATCTCTTGCCGCTGCATGTATAAAAGCTGGCCTTGTTGCGGCTGCTGGACTAGCACTCGTGTACATCTCACTTGCTTATGTCGGTGCTTCAAGTCCCGATGCAACCGGAATGGTTGGAGCAAATGAAGGTGGCAAACTACTTTCACTATCTGCTAACTTTTTATTCGGTTCTATTGGTAACATTGTACTTGGCACAGCCATTTTATTCGCTTGTCTAACAACAAGTGTTGGACTTGTCTCATCTTGTGGCGAATATTTTTCAAAGCTTTTCCCAGCACTTTCTTATCGTACAGTCGTTCTCATTGTTTCTTTATTTAGTGCATTGGTTGCGAACCTTGGGCTGGCACAAATTATTTCTCTATCAGTCCCGGTACTAGTGATGATCTATCCATTGGCAATTGTGATTATTTTATTGTCGTTCCTTGATCGTTGGATTAACGGTAGACGCATGATTTATATCGTATCGCTCATCTTTACTGGATTTTTTGCTATTATCGACGGCTTATTGGCTGCCAAAATCAATCTCGGTGGGTTACCTGACATTTTGGGCTCATTCATTCCGTTTTACAATTTAGGCGTTGGCTGGGTCGTACCAGCCATCATCGGCGCCGTTGTTGGTTTACTCATTTCCATGTTTACTAGCCCGCCTAAACAGCTCGCATCATAGTGAGCCTAAACATCCTCTTCCAACGACGAAGAGGATGTTTTTTTATTGTTCTTCATATACCAAAATAGAAAAATTCATGACTTTTGTATGAAAACACATGTTGACATCAGTCGTACATCCTTTATAATTAGTGAATGTTCATGATGATCGGTTCTAGCAACTAATTAACAGAATATTTCAACATAATAATGGAGGCTTTATTCAATGAAGGCAACTTTGTCGACGAAAGATACGGTAATTATAGGTTTTATGCTATTTGCTTTATTCTTCGGCGCCGGTAATATGATTTATCCACCAGAGCTTGGTCAATATGCTGGGCAAAATATGTGGAAAGCAATGGGCGGATTTTTATTAACAGGTGTCGGTTTACCCCTTCTTGGGATTATTGCAATTGCTTTAACAGGTCGAGATGCAAAAGGACTTGCAGATAAAGCACACCCGACTTTTGGTACAGTGTTTACAGTCATTTTATATTTATCCATCGGACCGCTTTTCGCCATTCCTCGTACAGGAACGGTCTCATATGAAATTGGTGCTTTACCCTTTTTAGCAGGTGTACCAGCTTGGCTGTCACTTCTTCTATTTACACTTGTCTTTTTTGGTATTACGTATTATCTTGCTTTAAATCCAACGAAGATTGTGGATCGTGTAGGGAAAGTGTTAACACCGATTAAATTTACGATTATTTTTGTCATCATTGTCAAAGCCATATTGACGCCGATGGGCGTAATTGGCACGCCTGATGTATCCTATAGCAATGGATCGTTCTTCAAAGGTTTTCTAGAGGGCTATAAAACAATGGACGCTCTTGCTTCTATTGTGTTTGGGGTTGTTGTCATCAACGCCATTAAAGGACGTGGTGTGACAAGTAAAAAGGCACTAACTTCTGCTTGTATCAAAGCAGGCCTTATTGCAGCTTGCGGATTAACATTTGTTTATCTATCGCTTGCTTATTTAGGCGCTTCAAGTACACACGCAATTGGTTTTGTTGGAGATGGCAGTAAAATTTTGGCTCAGTCCTCTCAATTCCTTTTTGGCAGCCTAGGAAATATTGTGTTAGGTGCTGCGATTACAGTAGCGTGTTTAACAACGAGTATCGGGCTTGTCACATCATGCGGGGAATATTTTTCTAATTTATTACCTAAACTTTCTTATAAAATGGTCGTCACACTTGTGACATTATTTAGTTTCATCATTTCAAACTTTGGACTTGCTCATATTATCGCTTTCTCTGTACCAGTTTTAACTGCGATTTACCCGCTAGCGATTGTGATTATTGTTCTATCACTTGCAGATAAATGGCTTGGACATAGAAAACCTGTTTATGTACTCTCTTTAATTTTAACGGGCTGTGTGAGCTTATTTGACGGCATAGCAGCTGCAAAGCTTCCAATTGGTCCAGTAAAAGACATCTTTCATACGTTATTACCTTTATATGATCTTGGGATTGGCTGGATTGTACCAGCTTTAATCGGAGTGATTGCTGGATTTGTGATTTCTCTTTTTACTTCTTCTGCTTCAAGCAAGCGCCAGAAACAAGCATCATAGTTTAAAAAAAGCTGAAGTCCTGTAACTGGACTTCAGCTTTTTTATTGGTGCTGATATTTTTTTTCTTGCTGGGCCAAAAGCTTCTGGACGGCTCCAGGTGATGCCTTTTCAATAGCCGCTGCTGCCACATCAAATGAACCGGTATAATCATAGGCATAAAATCTTCGTTCTGCTTCTTTTAACTGTTCTGATAAGACATGGTTTTGACTTCTGAAACGATTGCCATATTGAATAATCCGTTCAATTTGATCCACTTTACTGAGCATCTCTTGTGTCTCATGAGCGACACTTCTCACTGTTTCAGATGCTTCTTTTAATTGTTGATTTACTGCCGGCATATTCAGGGGCAAATTCTCCAGTTGTTCATGAACTTGCTGAATCATCTCCTGCGCTTTTTCAGCACGGTCTTTGATGTCAGCGGGCACGCCTGGAATGTTGCTTTTATGCAGCTGACGAACTGTATCTGTCAGCATTGTTTTGAGTTCAGCCAATGTTTCTCTCGCCTGTAATTCTTCTTTTCGTAAGGACTGAAGATGATCTTTAAACGTTTCTTGCAAGGCTTTTGCCTCATCAATAAAGGTCTCCAGCTGATTGATTTCGTCCATTAATAACGAATATGCCACATGATCACGGTCAAGCTTCTCACGTATTTGCTTCATAAGCTTTTCAATTTCTTCTAAGCGTTTCTCGAATGCCTTCTGTTGATCAAGCTCTCCTGCTGTCAGCTTGTAGCTTTCTTTCACAAGGGCCGTTTCCGCCTTTGTTTGTGTGTGATCTTGTTCGAGCTTTTCGAATGCTTCCGTAAGCTCAGGCATTTTACTTTTGATTTCCTGACCTGCTTCTACTTCTGCTTCTAGCTGATCATACAGCGTTTGAATCGCATCATCGGTCATTTGCAGAATGCTTGATGCCTCATCTAGATTGAGTTCATCAATGAGCAGTTTTTCCGCACGGGTCAGCTGTTTGTTTAAGTTCTCCAGCTCTTTTGTGATCTGGATATGCTCTAGCTTGTAGCCTTTGTCTGTCATTTCTTGATAACCGTCTTTCAGCTTCGTCAGCTGACCTGGTACGGTTTGTTTGCAGTCGGCAATGAGCTTCGGTACATCATTGATATACAATTGAAGCTGATCAAGTCTGCGGTCTTGCTCAAGTAGAATTTTTCTTGCTGTCATGTAGTTTCCGTTTTCTGTCTCTTCTTCATACTGCTTGATCCCTTCCCAAGCCTCATCTAAGTCATGCTCCATTTTGTCATAAAGGGTGCCATATAAATGGCTGTACGCAAGCAGATTTTTTCGAACCGTTTGGTATTGCTCTTTGACCTTTTCAATGTCCTTGCGGTTTTGCTCCTCGCTCGTGACAAGGTCTGCAATCTCTTTTAAAATGTCTTCAATATTTGAATCAGCAGCAGTCAGCAAATCCCCAATATGCGCAAGAACTTGCTTGGCTTTGGAGAATCTATATTTATCAGAGTACTCTTCTGCATCATATAATAGCTCCTCTACCTTTGGAAGGTGGGCTGTGACGATATCGTCCCACTCTGCACGCCATCTTTCAAAAAATTGCTCTGTTTCTCCTGTCATTTTTAGATGTTTGATTTTTGAAATTTCTTCTACAATTGATCTGTTTAAAATTTCAATTTTCCATGCTTCCAATCGGTCAATCTCTTTATATATATTTTTTCGCAGGAAATAACCGACTGAAAACAAAGCAAGCAAAATGACAATTAAACCGATGATTAACTCCATAATGAGCCCCCTTGTTGTGATCTAAGTGATGTCAGGGTATAAGTGTCCCGAGTAGACCTGAGAACCCTTTTCATGTCCGCCTTGCATTTGTTTTTATAAGCAGGATCGTATGTTTTCCAATACCATCCATTCACGGTTTTATGTATGTTTTTTCAAGAAAGTGATTCAGCGCTTTCTATGATTCGATCACACGTATTGATGTGACCTGCTTTTATGTATGCGGAAGCTGTCGTTTTCATTGTTATTATGATACCATGTAACCAGCATTTTTGGTCATGATTTTTCATTATTTTCGCTGATAAACATCACGTTTTTCAAAATATCGACAAGAGGTGACGACATGCTGAAACAAGATGCACATCTACACACACCATTTTGCCCGCACGGCTCGCTTGATCCTTTTCATTCTTATATTGAAAAAGCGGTGAAAAAGGGATTTGATTCCATAACCTTTACCGAGCATGCCCCGCTGCCTCCTTCGTTTCGAGATCCAACGCCTGAGCAGGATAGTGCCATGAAGCTCCAAGACCTTGAAGCGTATTTGACGACTCTGGATCATTTGAAACAAGAGTACAAAGGACAATTAATAGTAAAAACTGGGCTTGAGGTTGACTATATCAAAGAGTATGAAGAGGAAACAAGTGCCTTTTTAGACTGCTATGGCCCCGAACTAGACGACGGCATTTTATCTGTTCACTTTCTTCCTGCTGGCGATGATTATATTTGTCTTGATTTTGATGAGCATACCTTCCAGCAGCTCATTAGCATCTATGGCAGCATTGAACAGGTATACCAAAGCTACTATGACCAAATTCATTCTTCTATTCTATCATCTTTAGGTGACTATAAGCCAAAGAGAATCGGTCATATCACCCTTGTTCAGAAATTCAAGCAGCTTTTCCCATATGAAATGTCCCCTGAACTTCGTCAAAGGGTCATCCTTTGCCTTGAAGAAACGGCAAAAAAAGGAATGTCCTTAGATTTTAATACATCGGGTCTTCGTAAAACATATGCCAGAAGTATCTATTTAGATCAATGGATGATTGATCTTGCAAAACAGAAAAAAATTCCGCTAATATTCGGGTCTGATGCCCATCAAGCGGAAGATCTCGGGTATGCTTATGATCAGTTTGAAGACATCATGAGTTTCAGGTGAGTATCCATTTTCAGCTCTTTTGGTTCTAGTAAATGATGAAGCGAGCGGCTCAGTTCCTTAAAGTACGTCTTGTAGAAGTAAGGCTCGGTTGGATTTAAATAAAGCACCTCTGTTAAATATTGTGGCTGCAAATATGGCATCATCAGAAGTGATTTCAACTGAATCATAAATGATGAGAGTGAGAGCCGCTTACAAATCACATGGGTGCTTTTTCCTTTTTCGATCATGAGCTGAAATAAATATTTTTCCTTTGTTAAATACGTCGACATGATTTCCCTGATGAGCGTCGAATCAATCGTCACCTCTCGATAAACAAAACGGGTTAATTGACGGTGTTCATGCTGATAAGATAAAATATCAAAAACCACATGAAGTAAACATTCTTTTGCGTGACGAGTTTCCATGTGATGAATGTGCGATTCAATCATATGAATGTAGCCTTCATAAAAATCGGATACGAGCTGCTCTAGCAGCCCTCCTTTTCCTTGAAAGTAATAAGATATATGAGCAACGTTGACGTTTGCTTCCTTTGCAATCTCACGGACAGAGGTTCCAGAAAATCCTTTTTGGTTAAAAAGTCTGATGGCACCTTCAATAATACGGTCTTTTGTTTGCACGGTTGTTGATGTTTTCATCCGCTCACCCCTCTTCATGTGTACATACTTCAAGGTGAAGGCGGAAGTTCCTTTTACAATTGCTCGACAAATCCCACATGAGAGACGCACGTTATGTATTTTTGAGATAGAAAGTAGGAGATTTTCATGTTTCATGTCGAAAAACAGTCTGGCGATCCATCGAAAGACTATCAATTACTCATCAAGCAAGTAGAAGCGATTACGGACGGTGAACCAGATCTTATTGCCAACCTAGCAAATGCTGCCGCTTTATTGTATCACTCACTTCCTGAAGTCAATTGGGCAGGATTTTATTTGGCAAAAGACGGTGAGCTTGTGCTTGCACCGTTTAACGGACTGCCTGCATGTGTGCGCATCCCTTCTGGAAAGGGCGTTTGCGGCACTGCGTTTGCGACAGGTAACGTGCAGCGTATCGCTGATGTTCATTCATTCCCTGGACATATTGCATGTGATGCGGCATCCCAATCTGAAATTGTCATACCGCTTAAGGTGAATGGGCAAATCATTGGGGTGCTCGACATTGACAGCCCAGTGAAAGACCGCTTCAGTGAAGTAGATGAGACCTACTTAATTCAATTTACAGAGGTCCTCCAAAATGCGTTATCAGCCTCTACTGATGCGTAACGATGCAGGAAAAGCAGGCATATTGTCTGCTTTTTTTTCTTCGTCTGATAGAGAAAGGCGTAACGTTTGACCTTCTCCCTCTAAATAGGTTGACTTCTCCCATTCAGCGTCATATAATAGAGTTTGTGTGAAATATGGCAGCCTTTTTGTTCGGCTTTTTTGTATCATTTTGTTCCTTCTTTATGGAGGTGCATCTTGTAACTCCCTGCTGCTGGAGCGAGGATGCATGAAAACATAATGACGAAAAAGAGGAAGAACAGACGGTTTTTATTTTTCACAAATAAAAACAATAAGGAGGAGTCACATTATGGCTCGCTATACAGGTCCAAGTTGGAAGATTTCCCGCCGTTTAGGCATTTCATTAAGCGGAACAGGTAAGGAACTTGAAAAACGCCCTTACGCTCCAGGCCCACATGGTCCAAGACAACGCAAAAAACTATCTGAATACGGTTTACAATTACAAGAGAAGCAAAAGCTTCGTCACATGTACGGTGTCAACGAACGTCAATTCCGTACACTATTTGACAGAGCTGTTAAACTTCCTGGTAAACAAGGTGAAAACTTCATGATCCTTCTTGAAACTCGCCTTGACAACCTAGTATACCGTCTTGGCCTTGCACGTACTCGCCGCCAAGCTCGTCAGCTAGTCAACCATGGTCACATTCTTGTTGATGGAAGCCGTGTAGACATCCCATCTTTCTCTGTAAAACCAGGTCAAACGATTGCTCTTCGTGAAAAATCTCAAAACCTTGCAGTAGTGAAAGAATCAGTTGAAGTAAACAACTTCGTTCCTGAATACCTTTCTTTCGATGCTGAAAAGCTTGAAGGAACTTTCACTCGTCTTCCAGAGCGTTCTGAATTAGCGCCTGAAATCAGCGAACAACTCATCGTTGAGTTCTACTCTCGTTAATTTCATTACTCTTTCAAAGAGTGATCAAACAAAAAACCCTAGAGACCTTGATTGTTCAAGGATTTCTAGGGTTTTTTTGTTTACCTTCACCTTTGTACAAATGAATTTAAACCATATAACGGAAAATAGATCATGCACAAGACAAGCACCTGGCAAGGCTTCTAAAAGCGTCTCTAAACATTTAGTTAATCTAATTTTTTAATAATAATAGAAGCGTTCACGTTTGTTTGCGTCCCTCCTGCTAGGGTTTGAAGAGTAACTGCTGCTGCGGAAGTATGATTTACAAGAGTAAGCGTGTCACCCGCTGCTAAAGAGAGGATTGCCTGACCGTTATTCTGTTGAGTACCAGCTCCTGAACCATAAACTGTGTTCGTCACAGGACCTCCATTTACAAATAAGGTGAATTGATTTGACTCTACGCCAGAAACTGAAAAAGTCACCTCGTAGTTTCCTGGATTGGTGACTATAATTTGAGAAGTTCCAGGGGCATGTGTAATACCAGCAGTAGTAATTCCTGTTGAATCAAAAATCACTGGGGCCTCTAAAGCTACTGTTTGAGCACTTAGATTGTATATATATGCAAATTCAGTTAACCCTGCTCCTGTAACTCCGATGGCTCCTCGAACCCCTCGGAATCCTCGTCGCCCTATAATTACTTTTGTTTCACAGATGGTGCAACAGTTTGATTTTGATAGTTTCTGTTTACATCTAGGGGTCACGTTACCAAAAGTGAAAAATTGTACGTTTAGACACAATCTAGACACATTTTAGTCGATTATCTGTACTGTAAGAAAAAGCGTAAAATACGTAAGATCATAATGAATAATCAAAATATACTTTGGTAGAGCTAGCCAGGTCGCGCCTATACGCAGCCTGCCGACCATTTAAGAGGCATTTCTGTTGGCGGCATTTTAAAAAAACTGTTTATGGCAGTATGTTTTTTGAATAATTATAATGACTTAGTACACGATCTTTTCACATTACGTATGGTGTCCTGAGAATGCAGCTATTCTACTTTGCGGATAATAGATTCGCTGGTCCTCCCTTATAGAAAAAATTTTTATGACTGATTTAACACTTACCTTTATGTAAGTACCTGTAATAAAAGTGCGTACTTACATATTTTCAGCTTGGACTTTACAATAAAAATGTAATCAGCTTAAGGAGGAAGAAACATTGAAAACTCTTGTTATCATAACACACCCAAGCTTAGAAAACTCTGTTGTTAATAAGCGATGGGTAGAAGAATTAAAAAAATATCCAGAAAAATATACTGTGCACGAATTGTATAAGGTTTATCCTGATGAGAACATAGATGTGGAAAAAGAACAAAAATTGGTTGAAACTCACGGGAATCTTGTTTTCCAATTTCCTGTATATTGGTTCAACTGTCCCCCTCTCTTAAAAAAGTGGCTAGATGATGTTTTCCTTTATGGATGGGCTTATGGTTTAAAAGGAGATAAATTAAAGCATCGTAAAGTTGCTTTAGGGGTATCAACCGGGATCAAACATGTGGATTATAGTAAAGCTGGAAGATACCATTATACACTTGAACAAGTGTTGCGTCCGTTTGAGACGACAGCCATCTATTGTAAAGCAGATTATCGTTCGTTCTTTGCGTTTTATGGAGCAGAATTTGAGCCATCTGTAAGTGAAATAGAAAAAAGCACTCAAGACTATTTAAATTTCATTGATAATATGTAATGGGTAACTTTTATAAAAGTTAAAATAAGAAGTACCTGCTAAACAAGAAGGTACTTCCTTTTTAACCTATACCTATTTTGTTACATCTTCTAGAGCTTGAAAATTATTTTTCTCTCCCCAATCGCACATCATATCTAACAATGGAATAAGTGAACAACCTCGTTCAGATAATGAATATTCAACTTTTGGAGGTATTTGAGGAAATTCTTTGCGTATAATAAGACCATTTTCCTCAAGCTCTTTTAACATAACACTTAGTGTTTTAAAGGAAATAGTCCCAATACATCGCTTCAGCTCATTGAACCTCATAACCTTATTTTCAGACAACCAATACAAAATAATCATTTTATATTTACCACCTATTAAGGATAATGTATATCCAAAACCAGTGTTTTTTAGTTCTACGCCAGTCGGAACACAAGTTTCTCTCACAATCCCCACTCTCCTTCTGATAAGAATATCCTATCAATATGAATACTTTATAGTAAATTACTATGCAATCTTATTACAAGAATGTAAAGTAAGATCGCTATAAAATTTTGTTATATCTTTAATAATAAAAATTTTAACAAAACAACCCTGTTAAAAAACTTCTTCTTTATTCAAAAAATATGGCCCGATTGTTCCGTAAGCAAGTTTATCAAAATCTGTATAAATATTTATGCCTATACAGTTTCCCTCTGAGAAATCATTCAAACAGATTAATAAATATACTACCGGAAAATACATCAATTAAATGCCAGAAACAATTTCAGTGTGTAAATATGGGTATCTCACTTTCCTATTTCTTATATTCCCTCCATCGACGATAAAAAGTGGCTTCACTTATATTGGTGATTTTACATATCCTTCAGGCAGTGCCTGTAGTTGATTCAACGTATCTAGAACAAGCGAAACATCCTGTTTATCACCAATCGTATAAGCCACAACCTCACTTGTATATAAATCTTTTATGCTGGATAGATAAAGTGTTTTTTGGCCAAAGGGCAGATACGTTATATCAGTCACCAGTTTTTCAAGTGGCTTTGTCGCAGAAAAATCTCGTTTCAAGTGATTTTCTGCAATGTAATAAGGTTGACCGGTTTGTTTACGCTTTTTCACTTTCACACGACACTGCAAACCGTAGGTTTGCATAATACGTTGTACCGTCTTATGATTCATTTTCATTTCTTTCCGCAGTAGAGCTGTGATTTTACGATAACCGTACGTATATTGGTGTGATTCACAAAGCGATGAGATAAGGTCGATTAATTTCTGTTGCTTTGGCTGATGATCTTGTTTTTTCCAACGATAAAATGTTGATCTTGCGAGCTCAAACATCTGACAGAATGCACTTATACTCATTTTGTCTTTTACCGTATCATAAATCGACACGAATGCTTCTTTCTTCACTTCCTTTCCCATTCTCTGTACTTTTTTAATATGTCAATTTGCAGTTTTAAATAATGATTTTCCGTTTTCAACCTCTCGTTCTCATCTTGATATTCAGGTCCTTTACCGTATGAATACTGCTTCCCAACAGGTTGATGAAACCGATGGTTTTCAACATTACGGTACCATTTCATCCAGGTTTTCACCTGTGTTCGATTCTTAATTCCTAGCTTGTCCATGATTTCTTTTGTCTAAATGCCCGCTAACTTCATTCGAACGCCCTCTTCTTTTACACCGATCGGATAACTTACTCTTTTTTTCATACAAAAACACCTCCAAATTGTTTTCAGGTATGCTATACCCGATTTTCAACTTAAAGGTGTTTTTATTTGTCTCACTTTATGGGGTCAGTCCCAATTCCAGAGGTTTTTTTGTTCTATGTTTCTATCAAATATTATTAAGTGTATAGCCATTATCTTTTATTTTTCCATCCAATCACTAATCAATTGCTCTGTTGTCATGACAGCAGCAAACTCCTCATGCAGTGTAGCGAGTGAGAGACGATGAATCGTGTCAGGGTCATAGTATGTATCGTTTTGATCTGTTAGTCCAAAGGCAGCGGTTGCATCTGAGATGAGATACGTATCAAAGCCTAGATTCCCGCTCATTCTTGTTGTCGTTGACACGCAGTGAGGTGTTGTCAAGCCTGTGATCACGACAGTGTCAATTTGGTTTGATCTTAATTGTTCCTCTAAACTGGTACCTATAAAGCTGCTGTTGACTTTCTTTTGTATGATGATTTCTTCATCTAGCGGTTTGACCATTTCTTTGAATGAATGCCCTTCATTTGCCGGATGAAATAAGGAGTGCGGCTGATCAGATGTATGCTGGATATGAATCACTGTCCAGCCTTTTTTCTCCAAAACGTCAATAGACGACTGATGTTCTTTTCTGCATTTAGGTTATTTCGTTCTCCCCATTTTTCATGCTCGAACGCCTTCTGTACATCCACAATGATCATAGCCTCTTGATTCTTTTGCACAAACGCTCACCTCCGAAGATTCTGATTCACTACATGTAGTGTAAGGAATAGTGATCCATTTGTACATGCTTTTATTCCTATTCACGATGTCTTGTCTGTTTTTGAATCAAAAAGACAAACCACACACTGGCAATAATGTAATAGATGCCAATGATCGATGTACAGTTGGACAGCACATCTTCCCATTGCACCGATTTGACGATATTCATCCAGATGAAATAAATGATGAGAAATAAGCACGGAAAATAAAGAAAATAGCCTAGGAAATATTGCTTGAGCTTTTGTGTCATGGTCTGCCTCCTTTTGCTAATGAGATTCATTCTTTCACATCTCTCCATCAAAGCCTCTCTCATGATCCAGCAGCCGTCATATCTCTAACGGCATGAAAAAAGACAGCACGTTTCGCTGTCTTTTTTCATTTTTATATTAATTCGTATTCTGCCCCACGCCGTTCAGCCCTTCTTTAACATAGCCATTAACTTGACTAGAGGCTAATAGACCGATATGTCCGACGCCGTGGATGAGGACGTTTCTCGCGCCAATTAAGCGGGAGAGACTGTTGACGACGATGAGGTCGGCTGAGCTATAGACGGATGTATAAAGAATTTTTTGGTTTGGATCGGTGCCTGGTAATGCTTTGAAAGAAACGAGCCCGTTCGCTCCACCTAGTGTGACGACGTTTGCTATTTTATTTCCGCCGTCTAGGTTCTTAATATAGTATAACGTGTTGGCTCCTCCCATGCTATGCGCCACAATATCTACTTTTTTCGCTCCTGTTTTAACTAGTACATCTTTGACGTATCTAGATAGACGCGGGCCATTGTTCAGGTTATTGCCTGTTTTGTCTATGAAATCGATAGCAAATAATTGGTTTTGGTTCCAGCCCTGTGAGACCAAATATCTTTTGATATAAGCAAAGTTATAAGACGCACCGCCCATTCCATGAACCATTACGACCGGATTGTGCTCAGCCGCTTTGACCTTTTTCGGCTGGATGAAGACCAATGAACCAGCCACCAATATAAGTGCAACAAACATTAGCAAATTCCTTTTCAAAAATGTCACTTTCTTTCCCCCTTATTGATCTTGTTCGACTCTATTTTAAACAAGAAAAATATGACAAAAAAGTGAATAAGGCACTGTTTGTCCGATTTTTTTACAAAGGATACATACTAAAAAAGCACCTTTGACTTTCGCATGAGCGGATGCCAAAAGACTAGACATGCGACTCTGTTAGATACTGTGACCTCCTCCATACCTTAATTGGCATAAAAAAATGCAGCCGGTTCTCACAGCCGGCTGCATATTGAGTCTTACTTGTAAGTGACAAGGAAGTATTTTTTTTTCCCTCTTCTTAAGACGGTAAATTGGTTTTCAATTCGGTCTTCGTCTGAAAGGATATAGTCTTTATCGGTTTGTCTCTCTCCGTTGATGTAAACTGCACCATTTGTAATATCCTCACGCGCTTGACGTTTTGATGGAGACAGCTTTGATTCAACAAGTACATCAACAAGTGTCAGCTCTTCTGTGCTGCTTTTTTCCATCGATGGGACATCCTTAAAGCCTACTTTTACTTCTTCAGCTGAAAGAGCTTTGATTTCGCCTTTAAATAGCGCATTTGAGATGTTCACAGCCTGTTCTAGTGATTCACGCCCATGTACAAGCGTTGTAACTTCTTCTGCTAAACGGCGCTGCGCTTCACGCTTTTCAGGGGCTGTTTGCACTTTTTCTTCGTACGATGCGATCTCTTCTTTTGATAAGAACGTAAAGTATTTTAAGTATTTCACAACGTCACGGTCATCTGTGTTGATCCAGAATTGGTAGAATTCATATGGTGACGTTTTTTCTTTATCTAACCAGATTGCCCCGCCTTCTGTTTTACCAAACTTCGTGCCATCTGCTTTTGTCACAAGCGGCATCGTGAGACCGTAAGCTTTTGCGCCTTCTGCCTCAGACTTACGGATCAAGTCAAGCCCAGAGGTGATATTTCCCCACTGGTCACTTCCACCGATTTGCAGCTTACAGTTCTCATTTCTGTAAAGGTTTAAGAAGTCTAAAGATTGCAGGATCACGTAGCTGAACTCTGTGTAAGAAATCCCAGTCTCAATACGTGAGCTAACGATATCCTTTGCCAGCATGAAGTTCACACCGAAGTTCTTTCCAATATCACGAAGGAATGTGATGACATTCATTTGGCTGATCCAGTCATAGTTATTGACGATAACTGCAGGGTTTTCACCTGCTTCAAAATCAAGAAATTGAGACAGCTGGCCTTTGATTTTATCTGACCACTGTTCCACGATTTCTGCTGGGTTTAGAGAGCGTTCTGCTTTTTTGAAGCTAGGGTCGCCGATCAGTCCAGTCGCGCCGCCAACAAGTGCAATTGGGTGATGGCCTGCTTCTTGGAATCTGCGCAATGTTAAAATTGGCAATAGATGACCAATGTGCAAGCTATCAGCTGTTGGATCGAAGCCGGAGTAAAGTTTGATTTTTTTTTCTGCTAGTAATTTTGTCAAACCTTCTTCATCTGTTTGCTGCTGAATTAATCCTCTGTACGATAAATCTTCCATCAATTGACTCATATCCAAATCTCCTTTTTTACAATTCAACATAAAAAACGCCCCTTCGTATAAACGAAGGGACGATATATATCGCGGTACCACCCTGCTTAAAAGACAACACATCACGTCTTTTCACTTACACTGATAACGGACAGATCCGTTCTTTCACTAATGAGGCAGCATTCATGCTCCTTTTCGTAAAAGCGGTTCGTGAGGGTAATTCGAACATCTCTTTGTACTGACTCGCACCAGCCGTCAGCTCTCTTGAACAGGGAAAGATGATTCTACTGAATCTCAGTCAAAACCTTTTCATATTCAACTAATGTCATTTTTAACATACTTTTGATATCAAGTCAACTGTCGAAAAGATTAATCTTCCATTGTCGAAAGGTCGCCAGCAGGTAAATTCAGCTCCCACGCTTTTAGCACTCGTCTCATAATTTTTCCGCTTCGCGTTTTTGGCAGTTTGTCTTTAAACTCAATTTCTCTCGGTGCCGCATGTGCAGCGAGTCCTTTTTTCACAAATGTACGAATCTCTTCTTTCAGCTCATCTGTTGGCTCATATCCGCTCCTGAGAGCAATGAATGCTTTGATGATTTCACCACGGACTGGATCTGGCTTTCCAATGACACCAGCCTCTGCAATGGCCGGATGTTCAACCAGTTTACTTTCAACCTCAAATGGACCGACTCGCTCTCCTGATGTCATGATGACATCATCCACACGTCCCTGGAACCAAAAGTATCCGTCTTCGTCCATATAAGCTGAATCTCCTGAAACATACCAATCTCCCGGCATAAAGTAAGATTCATATTTTTCAGGATTGTTCCAGATCGTATGCATCATGGATGGCCAGCCTTTTTTAATCGCAAGGTTCCCCATCCGGTATGGCGGAAGTTCATTCCCGGCATTATCCACAATCGCTGCTTCTACACCTGGAATTGGTTTCCCCATTGAACCTGGTTTGATGTCCATGCATGGATAATTACAAATCAGCTGTGCGCCTGTTTCAGTCATCCACCATGTATCATGAATTCGTTTGCCAAACACAGCGTCTCCCCAGCGGATGACTTCAGGATTAAGAGGCTCCCCTACACTTAAAACATGACGGAGCGAGCTGAGGTCATATTTTTGAATGAGGTCGTCCCCTGCGCCCATCAGCATTCTGAAGGCTGTCGGCGCACTGTACCAAACAGTCACACCAAGTGATTCAATGGTTTCATACCACGTGTCAGGATTGAACCGGCCGCCCAATATGACATTCGTCGCCCCATTTAACCATGGTGAAAAAATACCGTACACCGTACCCGTTACCCAGCCAGGATCAGCTGTACACCAGTAGACGTCGTCTTCTTTCAGATCAAGCACCCATTTCCCGGTCTGGTCTTGCTGCACCATTGCGCCATGGACATGCAGCACACCTTTTGGCGTACCGGTTGAACCTGACGTGTAATGAAGCAGAAAGCCGTCTTTTTCATCCATCCATTCAATGTCGAGTTCCTTTTCTGCCTGCTTAAACGCTTCTTCGTAGTGAATCGTCCGCACGTCATTCACGTCTTCCCTGTCACCGCCGACAATAATGACAGATTCAAGCTTTGGAAGCTCCGCAAATGGAATCCGCTCCAGCAAATCAGGCGTTGTCACAATCACTTTTGCCTCACTATTTTCTAAACGATCTTTGACGGCCCCCTCCATAAATGCCTCAAATAACGGGCCAACGATCGCACCAATTTTGACAGCGCCAAGCAGAAGAAAATAGAGCTCTGGTGACCTTGGCATAAAGATAAAGACACGATCCCCTTTTTGCACATGCGCCTTTTCTCTTAATAGATTTCCCGCTTTGTTTGTGTTGATTTTCATATCCCTGAACGTATACTTTTCATCCCGCTGTGAATCTTTGTAGTGAAGCGCCACCTTGTTTTTACGAAACGAGTCCGCATGTCTGTCAATCGCTTCATAGGCTGCATTTACTTTTCCTGTATCATACCAGGAGAAGTTTTTTCTCGCTTCCTCCCATGTGAATTCTTTGTATGCCTGCTCATAATCATTTAAATGATAATTCCCTTTTACTGATGGTAGCGTTTCCACTTTCATCAAACAGTCCCCCTTTGCATACGTTTACAATGATCATTATAGTATAGATGACTTTTTTTCTCAATTTTAAAAAAACTTATGGTGAAACCGTTTTAATTCTTTCAAGATTTAAGATAAAATAGAAACGACTCACTAGAATTTGAGGCGGTGGATACGTGGAGCATCCTAAAACTTATTATTCAAAAACAATTGAGCGAGAAACAGGTACCATCCTGATTGAAGGCCCGGTACCTGCATCAGAGCTTGCGAACTATACGTTTCATGAAGGTCTAACGGCATTTCGCACGCCTGAGGAACAGAAACAAGCACTTGTTGAAATAGCAGATCTTCCCGAAGGACGTATTATCATTGCAAGAGTGGATGAGCTTGTCGCAGGCTATGTCACGTATTTGTATCCTGATCCGCTTGAGCGCTGGTCAGAAGGCGACATGGACAATTTAATTGAGCTTGGTGCCATTGAAGTCGCTCCTCCATTTAGAGGGTGCTCACTCGGCAAGCATTTACTTGATGTGAGCATGATGGATGAGCAAATGGAGAACTACATCATTATTACAACTGAATATTACTGGCATTGGGATTTAAAGGGGACAAAGAAAAACGTTTGGGAGTACCGCAAAATGATGGAGAGAATGATGAACGCAGGTGGTCTTGTCTGGTTTGCAACAGACGAGCCAGAGATCAGCTCACATCCAGCCAATTGTTTGATGGCGAGAATCGGCAAAAATGTGAGTCCTGATTCGATCGAGCGTTTTGATCGTCTTCGCTTCCATCAGCGCTTTATGTATTAACGTTCAATTCGTTTTTTTGGGCAAAGGGGATTGGTAAACATGATGATTGAACAAATTATGGAGCGTGATGTGATCACGCTGCGAAAAACCGATACGATCGAAGAGGCCATTCAAAAAATGAGTGCACACCACATTCGGCATATTCCCATCGTATCTGATCAAGGATCTGTCATTGGGATGGTGACAGATCGGGATATTAAAAATGCCAGTCCAAGTATTTTCGAAACAGAAAAAAGGCAACTTTTTATTCAGCGGCGTGTTGAAGAGATCATGGTGCTAGAGACGATCACCGCTCATCCGCTTGATTTCGTTGAGGAGATTTCGAGTGTCTTTTTTGAGCACGGAATTGGCTGTCTTCCAGTTGTTAGACGCGGCAAGCTTGTAGGCATTATCACAAAGACAGATTTACTTCGTACGTTTGTTAGATTGACAGGTGCAGATCAGCCCGGGTCACACTTAGAGGTCGAAGTGGAGCAGATGACAGAGGGGCTCGCAGACATTACGGCCATTTTAAAGGAGCAGCATATTCAAATGCTGAGTGTGCTTGTGTACCCACATGCAAATGAAGCCTCTAAAGTGCTCGTATTCCGCCTTCAAACCATTCATGCAGATCATGTGACGAAGCTGATTCGGGCAAAAGGCTACAAGGTGCTCTGGCCTATGGAGCAGACAATCAAATGAAGGAAGCGACCTTTGTTTTTTCACCATCTTTTCAAACGTATCAGTTTCATCAAGATCATCCCTTCAATCAGCTTCGCGTCTATTTAACCTACGATCTTCTTCAAAAAATGAAGGCGTTAACGAATGATGAGATCGTCGCACCGCGTATGGCGACGATCGATGAATTAAAGCTCGTCCATACGACAGATTATATTCAAGCTGTGCAGCGGGCAAGTGAAGGAAAGCTGTCTACAGCCGAAGGCGAGCGCTATGGTCTTGGCACTGAGGATACACCGATGTTTGCAGGGATGCACGAGGCGGCTTCTCTCCTTGTCGGCGGAACATTAACAGCGGTTGATCAAGTGATGCTGGGTCATTCGCAGCATGCGCTCAACCTCGGCGGCGGGCTTCACCACGGATTTAAAGGGCGTGCCTCTGGCTTTTGTATTTATAATGACAGCTCTGTGGCCATTCAGTACATTCAAAAGACATATGGTGCAAGGATTTTATATATCGATACAGATGCTCATCACGGTGATGGTGTGCAGTTTAGCTTCTATGATGATCCAGAGGTATGTACGATATCCATTCATGAAACGGGCCGCTACTTGTTCCCTGGAACTGGACAAGTACAGGAAAGAGGCCACGATAAAGGCTATGGCTATGCGTATAATATCCCGCTCGATGCATTTACAGAAGATGAATCGTTCCTCGAAGCATACCGAACAGCAGTGACTGAGATTGCTGCTTTTTTTAAACCAGACGTGATCTTGACGCAAAATGGGGCGGATGCTCACTATTATGATCCTTTAACCCATTTATCTGCTTCCATGAAAATATATGAGGAAATTCCTAGACTTGCCCATAAGCTTGCACATCAATATTGTGACGGCAAATGGATCGCTGTTGGCGGGGGTGGGTATGATATTTGGCGCGTTGTCCCAAGGGCATGGAGCCACATTTGGCTTGAGATGAAAGGCATCACACCGCCAGCTGAGCTACCACAGGACTGGATTCGAGCATGGAATAAGCAATCACCTATCACCCTTCCATCGACATGGTCAGATCCTGATGATTTATATCCACCGATACCAAGAAGAGCAGAAATCACAGAAAAAAATGCTCAAACCGTAGAAAAAGCACTCATGCCTGTTAGAAGAGAAAAGAAAAATGCATAAGAAAAGCAGGCCTTCACTAATGAGGTGAGCCTGCTTTCTTTTTTATTTTGTTGATTGTCTTTCTTCAATTCTGTGTGGCAGTTCGACAATTTGATCTTCCACTTGTTCTTTGTTCATCAGCTTCGTGAGCAGTCTCATTGCGACAGCGCCAATATCATATGTCGGTTGAACAACTGTTGTCAGCTGAGGACGTACCATAAGGGAAAGTCTTGTGTTATCAAAGCCAATAACTTCTAGGTCTTCAGGAATCGATACACCTCTGTCCTGCGCTCCGTGAATAACCCCTAGAGCCATCTCATCTGTTGCTGCAATGACAGCTGTCGGCTTGTCCGATTGCTTAAGCAGATTCGCAAGGGCTTCAATTCCGGAGTCATATGAGTAATCGCCTTCAGCAACGAGCACATCGTCAAACGCAATGCCCGCTTCTTCTAGCGCACGCTTATAACCAGCAAGCTTTCTCACAGAGTTAATTGGTTCTGACATTGGACCAGATACGAAGGCAATTCGTTTATGTCCTTTTTTAACTAATAATTGGACTGAATCATAAATAGCCTGCTCGTAGTTAATGTTCACAGATGGTGTTTGCGCCTGCTCTTCAACGGATGCTGCAAGAACAATCGGTACAGGAGAGCGCTTAAATTCTTCGACATGCACATCTGTGATGTTGCCGCCCATAAAGACAATCCCATCCACTTGTTTGCCTAGCATCGTATTTAACAAATGAAGCTCTTTATCTGTATTTTGATCTGAGTTGCTCAAAATGATGTTGTACTTGTACATTGTGGCGATATCTTCAATCCCGCGTGCAAGCTCAGAATAGAAAATACTAGAAATATCAGGGATGATGACCCCAACGGTCGTTGTTTTTTTACTTGCAAGACCCCGTGCCACTGCGTTCGGACGGTAGCCAAGACGATCAATCGCTTCAAGCACCTTTTTCCTTGTTGTTGGTTTTACGTTCGGATTTCCATTTACAACGCGTGATACCGTTGCCATACTTACATTTGCTTCTCTTGCTACATCATAGATTGTAACATTATTCACATAAATCACTCCTTCAAATACACTTCATATCTATAGCATTCACCAATTGGATAGAGACATGTCAGATACGAGGAAAATAATATCCTATTTGTCATTAAAACGATGAAAAGAGACACATAATTTTTCAATCTACATCAAAATGACATTCTTTTATGAAATTATACACGTTTTTTGGTCATATGAAAACGTTCCCTTTCTTTTTATAACTAAATTAAACAAACTTTAATAAGCTTGTTACCTGTATATTGAATCATATTTCATAAAAAGTCGTCGTGAACGTCAGCTATGACAATGATCTTAGCAGATTCTATCGAATTTTAAAAATGAAAACATTGTGAACAAGCACTTTTTAAGCTTGCAATGTGTTTTTTACCTTTTATTTCTAATTATTATTGGATTTTCTCCATGAAAAAACCGCCGGGCTTTCATCCGGCGGCTTCTCTGTCTATGATTACGCGTGAATGTTCACAAGTGGTCTTAAAGCATCTAACCATTTTTCAAATTGAGGAATGTCCATTTGCTGCGCTGAATCAGATAGGGCAACAGATGGGTCTGGATGCACTTCTGCCATGACACCGTCCGCTCCAATAGCAAGAGCTGCTTTAGCTGTTGGAAGAAGAAGATCTCTACGTCCAGTTGAGTGTGTCACATCAACAAAGACTGGTAAATGTGTCTCTTGTTTTAAGATTGGCACAGCAGAGATATCTAGTGTATTTCTTGTTGCTGTTTCATACGTGCGGATACCACGCTCGCAAAGGATGATTTGGTCATTTCCTTGTGCGATGATGTATTCAGCTGCATTGATGAATTCTGAAATTGTCGCTGCTAGACCGCGTTTTAAAAGAACTGGTTTATTCACAGATCCGGCTTCTTTTAATAGCTCGAAGTTTTGCATGTTACGTGCACCAATTTGAATCACATCTATATGATCAATTGCTTCTTCAATATGAGCAGGGTTTACGATTTCACTAATGACAGCAAGACCGTATTCATCAGCTACACGCTTTAGGATCTTTAGACCGTCAACGCCAAGCCCTTGGAAGTCGTATGGACTTGTGCGAGGTTTGAATGCACCCCCACGAAGAAGTTTTAGTCCCTGTTGTTTAGCTGCTGCCGCTACTTCTGCGACTTGCTCGTAGCTCTCAACAGCACATGGTCCAACGATGAAGCGTTGTTTTCCATCACCGATGGCTTCCCCATTAATATTTACGATTGTATTTTCTGGTTTTTTCTTACGAGAAACAAGAAGTGCTTTGCTGTGATCATCTTCTTGAAGCTCTAGACCTGCTTTGAAAATTTCTTTGAAAATATGCTGGATGGTTGAATTTTCAAATGGGCCATCATTTTCCTCAAGAATTTGGTTCAGCATTGTGCGCTCTCGGACAGGATCATAACGGTTGACACCTTGCGCTTCTTTCGCCTTTCCGATTTCTTTTACAATGTTGCCTCTTTCATTGATCAATTTTAAGATTTGAAGATTTAGTTCATCTGCTTGCTGTCTCAACTGTTCTAGTTCATTGTTGCTCATTTTTGTCATCCTTTCCTCTGCCTGCTCTCGATTTTTATTTTTCATTATCTCATGATAGAGTTTATTATAAACAAAGATTTCCGAATTGTCACGAAGAAATTCTTTATTACCAAAACGCTTTTAAGCGATAAAGCATTATGTGTAAGATTATAGCATACTTTTGATTCAAGTAAACCTTTTTTATAAAAAAAACGCCAGCAATTGCTGACGTTTTTCTACATATGATGCTCAAGTGCTTCTTTTGTAATGCTTGAGTGAGATGCATGCCATTTTACTTTTCCACCGCTAAAGATGAGTGCCTGAGGGCTTTCGTGCTTCACCCCGGTCTTTTCTGCTACATAGGCTGAAAGCTCTCTTGTGTTTTGAATTTGCAAGAAATAAGTAGGCACGTCTTCATGTGCAGATGCAAATGCTTCAAACTCTTGAAAAGCAGCCTGGCTGATAGGACATGTCAAACTGTGCTTAAAAAAGACAAAAGTTCCGTCTTGATTCGTTAGTTGATCAAATTGTTCTTCTGTTTCAATGAGTTGTTTTGACATGGTGTGCTCCTTCCTAAATTGAACAGCAACTTAGCCTTTAGTCGATTGTTCTACTTTTTCTTTGATATCTTTGATGCCGTCTTCAATTTCAGATGTTGCTTCTTGTGCTCTTACTTTTGCTTCGTCTGCTACATCTGACGCTTCACTCGCAATATTAGCTGTAGCATCTTCTGCTTCACTTTTCACTTGATTAGCTTTTCCAGCTGCACGCTCTTTTATGTCTTTCACTTTGTCTAAAATCTGGGTTGATTGCTCTGCCACCAGCTGAGACAATTCAGACGTTTTATCTTTTGCAATCGTCACATATTCAGTGCCTTTCTCCTTTGCATCTGTTGTGAGTCGATCTGTTTTTTCTTTTAAAGCATTCGCTTGGGTGTTCAAATCATCGCGAAGCTCTTTCCCTGACTTCGGTGCTAAAAAGAGTGCTGTTGTTGCACCAATAATGCCACCAATAAGTGTTCCGATCAAAAAGTCTTTGCTATTGATTCCGTCTTTGCTCATGATTCTTCCTCCTATGCGAAATGGTTTATTTTTGGTGCTTGCGCTGTTTCCATTTTTTGTAAATTTCTAATGCTGCATTACTCCAGCTTACCACATCCGTGACTTTTTCTTGATTTCTTTCAACAGATGAAGAAACTGCACCAGCTGCCTGCTTGATGCTTGTATTAAATTGGTTAATGGAGCCACCAATTCCCTGCACCGCATCCACAACTGTGTTGAGTTTTGCCGATTTGTCTTGAATATCTTCTGCAAGCTGATTCGTCTTATGTAGCAACTGTGTTGTCTCTGTGGTGATGCCTTGCATCTGTCCTTCAAGACCCTCTAAAGTGGATGCGACATTCTTTAATGTCAGCTGTAAGGATTTTAATGTTTTGGACAAATAGATGACAAGAATGAGGAAAGCAATTGCGATCAGTGCAACGCTTAAATATAGAATTATAATCATCTGATACCTCCTTTGCTGCGGGCATATTTTATTCATTACCCTCTCGTTGTGTCATTCAAACATCGCCTAGAATGACCGATTGAATAACAATTCTACACTTATTCGCTAATTCCTGTCCACAGCGAATGAAAAAAAGCAGGAGTTCTTGACACATTTAGCCCCTTTGTCACATTTTATTCAAAATAAAAAAAGTGCTAAAATGTGTTTTATTTTAGCACTTTGTCTTTTTTTCAGGGTGATAGAAAACCCTTTAAATCTAGAAAGGACGGGCACCGGCACGCAGACCTGCGGGCGAATACGAGGGTTTGTCTACACGCTGAAAGTGCCGATTGAAACGGCACTTTTACGATCATTACATTTATACAGCAACTTTCTCATAAGCACGCAGATATTTTTGAATGTCTCCTGCTCCCATAAAGATCAGAATCGCATCCTCGTGTGCTTTCAGCACAGATGTATCTTCTTCCTCAATCAATTGAGCTTGCGGGATTTTTTCACGTAAATCTTCAATGCTCAATTTACCAATGTTTTCACGAGCTGAACCGAAGATATCACAAAGATACACATAGTCCGCTTTCTTTAGGCTGTCAGCGAATTCAGTTAAAAATTGCTGTGTACGTGTGAAGGTATGCGGCTGGAAGACAGCGACAATATCACGGTCTGGATATTTTTGACGAGCTGCCTCAATTGTTACTTCAATTTCAGTTGGGTGATGCGCATAATCATCAATTAAGACCTGCTCTCCGACTACTTTTTCATTAAAGCGTCTTTTTACACCGCCAAATGTCGTTAAGGCCCCTTTGATCAGGTCTACATCAATGGCTTCATAATGACATAATGCAATCACTGCTAACGAGTTGAGGACATTATGATTTCCGTATGCAGGAATGTAGAAGGTATCATAAAACGTATTGCGCACAAATACATCAAATGTGGTGCCTTCTGTATTTTTCACAACATTTCGAGCCTGGAAATCATTTTCCTCATTGAATCCGTAGTACACAACAGGCACTTTCGCTTGAATCTTGAGCAAATGCTCATCGTCTCCGCAAGCGATAATGGCTTTTTTCACTTGAAGCGCCATGTGTTGAAACGCATCAAATACGTCATCAATGTCCGAGAAATAATCAGGGTGATCAAAATCAATATTGGTCATGATTGTGTAATCTGGATGGTAACTAAGAAAATGTCTGCGGTATTCGCATGCTTCAAAAACAAAATACTCGCTGTTTTCTTTTCCCATTCCAGATCCATCACCGATTAAGTACGAAGTAGGCTTTGCTGATTGCATCACATGTGCAAGCAGTCCTGTTGTGGATGTTTTGCCATGAGCACCAGTAATCGCAACGTTTGTGAATGAATCCATGTATTCTCCAAGGAATTTGTGGTAACGAATCACAGGAATCCCTTCGGAAAGGGCACGTTCAATCTCAGGGTGTGTATCAGGAAATGCATTTCCTGCAATGACCGTCATCCCTGGCTGAATATTTTCTGGGTCAAATGGAAGAATTTTAATGTTTCGTTCTTCTAATGCTTTTTGTGTAAAGATATGTTTTTCGATATCCGATCCTTGGACAGTATACCCAGTATCATGAAGAATTTGGGCCAGTGGACTCATACCTGTCCCTTTTATTCCAACAAAATGATAAACAGTCATAATTGTACCTCCAACAAACGTCTATCTGACTTACAGTATATGACGCTCATTTCAATTTGCAACTTGTGATTTTCGTTTCTAGCTGATCACAGTTCGCAGCTCCAAATAAAAATTTTTCCGATCTTCCTATTCTAATCAATATTAACTATGATTAGTATCCGACAACTTTCCCATTTCTAACACCTACTTTCGCTCATTTTACATGAAAAGCGTTCAAGCAGGCATACAAAAAGCGTCCAATTAAAAATTGCACCTACGTGCTATCATACCATGTTTATCAAAAAAATGAAGTGGTTTGTTTAGATCAATTGTTCTAAATCACTCAGTGTCATGAGGACTTCTCTTGGCTTACTGCCTTTCGCACCAGAGATCATTCCTTCACGTTCCATCATGTCAATCAATCTCGCTGCACGATTGTAGCCAATTCTAAACCTTCTTTGCAAACTTGATGTACTTGCACTATTTTGCTCGATTGCAAACCGGCAGGCATCCATAAACAATTCGTCTTCGTCTGTAATCGCAGAGCCTTGGAGCATCAATTCCTCCTGTTCGAAAAGGAACACAGGCTTGCGCTGTTTTCTCACATGGGCCACCACTTGATCAATCTCGCGGTCTGATACAAAGTTCCCTTGCAGCCTTGTCGGCTTTCCGGAACCATTTTCTAAAAAGAGCATGTCTCCTTTTCCGAGAAGCTTTTCTGCACCTGCCATGTCAATAATGGTTCTTGAATCCACTTGACTTGAGACTGAGAACGCAATTCTTGTTGGGATGTTGGCTTTAATGAGACCTGTGATGACATCAACAGATGGCCTTTGCGTTGCAATCAGTAAATGAATGCCGCATGCTCTTGCTTTTTGTGCAATCCGGCAAATACTTTCTTCGACTTCATTTGGTGCGACCATCATTAAATCCGCAAGCTCATCGATGACAACGACAAGATACGGAAGTTTTTCACCCATTTGCTTTTCTTTCACAAGCTCATTGAATCGTTTAATTTCTCTCACACCGGAATGAGCAAACAGCTCATAGCGTCTTTCCATTTCATCTACTACCCATTTCAGGGCAGCTGTCGCTGTCTTGGCATCGGTAATGACAGGACTCACGAGATGTGGAATGTGATTATACGGCGCTAGTTCGACCATTTTAGGGTCGATTAAGAGCATTTTCACTTCATCTGGTGAGGCTTTAAACATCAAGCTCACAAGAATGGTATTAATGCAGACACTTTTTCCTGATCCTGTTGCTCCGGCAATTAAGCCGTGCGGCATTTTTTGCAAATCAACCACGACGGGCTGACCTGAAATATCTAATCCTAGTGCTGCCGTTAAAGGAGATGGATTGTCTCTAAATGCACTGCTTCTGATCATTTCTCTTAAGAAGACCATTTTGCTGTGCAGATTCGGCACTTCAATTCCGATCGTGTTCTTTCCTGGGATTGGTGCTTCGATTCGAATATCCTTTGCGGACAAACTGAGTTTAATATCATCTGATAGGTTCGTGATTTTGTTTACTTTCACGCCTGGTTCAGGATGTACTTCAAATCTTGTGACAGAAGGGCCCTGTGTGACATGGACCACGCTTGCTCTTACATTAAAATTCTTAAGCGTTGCATTGAGCAGCTCTGCCCGCTCATTCACCCATGTCCCGTCTTCTTCTTTTTGAGCTGGCGGTACGTCTAGAAGGGCTAAGCTTGGAAAAACATATCCTTGTGCACCTGACGTTTTCTTTTGCCCTTGCACGCGCTGGTCACTTTTTAACATCATGACGTTAAAAGGAACTGTTGAGGTTTGACCGCTTGAGCGCTTCGGCTGCGGTGATGTCTCTTTTGGTTCCTCCCGCTTTACTTCATGCGTTTGTTCCTGCTGTTTTGATTGATCCATGGCGATTTCTGCTGGTCCGGAGGCGGTTAGTTCATCTGTTACTGGTTCTACTTGCATGACTTGATCATCTATGACCTCATCTTCTACCATAGATTGACCACCCTGCTGATCATGTATGATAGCTGGCTCAGCTTCTTCAGATTCTGCTGCGGGCACTTCTTCTTGTCTTTCTTCTATCGAAGCGGCCTCTGGTTCCTCCATAGCATCCGTTGTGATATCTTCTGTCAGCGCCACTTCTTCTGCTGGGCTGTCTACTTCCATTTCAATCGCTGATGGTGAATGTTTGACTGTTTCATCAATTGTACATGCTTCTATTTCCTCAGCATAATCTTTCAGCGGCTCGTCTCTTTCTTGTTGTTCGTCAAAGACTACCGGCTCAGGCGCTACTGGCTGATCTTCATATACATGTTCTTGCTGCTTATGTAAGACAGCTTCTTGATGATCTTCAGACTGCGACAAAGCTTGATCCTTTTCCTCTGCTTTGGTAAAAGGCTCATCATTTAAGCGCTCCATCGTCGTCTGAACGTGATCCTGATAGGCGAGTTCCTCTTGCAATGTAAGAGGCGTCGTGACTGTTTGTCTATCTGCTTCCTCTTCTGCAGAAGCAGAAGCAGTTTCTTCCATGCGAGTTTCTTTCCGTATAGACGGGATGTTCATTTGCTGTCTCACATTCCGTTCACGTTCTGCCTCTTCTGATAACAGTGTGACACGCTGTGCAGTTTCTTCTGCTGCTTTCATTTGAACAGAGGGTGCTTCTTCTCTGACTTCTGTGCGTTTTGGCCGCATATCCTGGTGGTAGCCATAAATCGGTGAAGGGATTTGCTCTGTTTTGAATGGCTTTTTATTCATATCAGGCTGCAACGTTTGTTTTGGCTGATGCGTCGTCTGCTTTGCCTTTGGCTGGCTTGGTCGCGCGCGCCTTCTTCCCTGCTGCTTTACTCCGTCATGCGTTGGTTCATCTGGAACAAGAGGAAAGCGGAAGTTGCCTTTCGGATATTCATAATAGACTTTCGTATCTTCAATTTTTTTATATTCTTTATTCTGTTCAAAAGTGGACTGCTTTGGCGCAGCCGGACCTTCTTCAGGTCTCTCAGCTTTTTCTTCTTTCTTTTCTTCTCCTAAAAATACACTGAAAAATTTATCTAACCAACTCATCATTTATCACTCACTTTAACTCCCCTTACGTTTTCTTGGGCGATTTTTAGTATACCATTGCTTTTTCATGCAGAAAAGCGAGAAAAGTGCCGCTCTTTGCTGTTCGTTCAGTATGTAGATGAAAAAAAGTCACTAAGTACGTACTTAGTGACTTTTGGTATAACACATTCTTCGCTCATATATGCCCGTTTATGGGAGGTTAGCCTTCAAAGGGTTCGCCAGCTTGGTGGCTGCCTTCTAGAACAAGAATTCCTTTTTCAGCAGGTGCATCTGGGAGATCTAATTCTTTTGCTGAACAAATCATTCCGCTTGATGGTACACCTCTCAGTTCAGCATCTTTGATGATCAAACCGCTTGGCATCACTGCACCGACCTTGGCAACAACGACATATTGACCTTGATCAACGTTTGGTGCACCGCACACGATTTGTAATGTTTCTTCGCCAACATCTACTTGGCAAATGTTTAATTTATCCGCATTCGGATGCTTTTCCTTTTCCTTCACATAGCCGACAACAAACTTTGGTGATAGATCGACAGTTAATGTTTCACTGACACCGTTGCGGTTTAGAATTTCATTAATATCTTGAACAAGCGTTTCAGAAAGCGGTACAGAACCGTTTTCTTCAATTTTCATGTAAGTAGATGCATTGAAGATATTAAAGCCTGTTGTTTCTTTTGTTTCTTGATTGAAGATTCTTACGACATCTCCAAACGTCTCATGACCTACTTCTTCTCTAGTCACATCTTTCAATGAAATAAGGAGTGTGTCGCCTACACCTTCTGCATTATAAAAAACGTTCATTGGTCAAAATTCCCTTCTACTGCTGTTTTGGTCTGCTTTTTGCAAGAATAAAGATCGGTTCAAGCTTGCCATCGTCATATAAAAATGACAATGCGGTAATTGGGACTGTGCCGCTGGCGAAGAAGCTCATCGACATTTGCCCTAAAATATCATAGCCAGATTCATTGCGAACATCTGCAATGATGAATACATCTTGATGCGGAACAGAAATCGCCATCTGTCCCTCTATTTTTTGCGCATATTCTTGTAAAATCGATTCATTTAAAAGTCTGCTTGCATCATACCCGTCATTCGCACGGAAGAAATAAAAACGATTGCCCGCGACTTCATCCATTTTCACCACGGTTTCCAGTGAGCGGACGTTAAAGCTTGCGGTTTCCCTGATTCGCTCTTTTGTCCAGTTTTCCTTTTGCAGCATCTTCTCATCAATTAATCTGTAGGTGCTTCCAAGGTCAAGTGCATAGTAGATTCTTGTTTCAGCTGTATGCTCATCAAAAACGAGCGGAATCTCATCACTTGATGTCTCTGGAAAAGAGGTCGAACGAATCACCGGATAAATCTGCTTTTCTTTGCCTGAGATGTGCTGCGCTTCGCCTTTCATTGCGCTTAGCGCCTCTTTCACATAATAAACGATCTCATCCAGTGTTTCATCAGGCTTTACTTCCCACTTCGCAATAATCGGCGGAAGCTCAAGCGTGATGCCTTTACCTGTCTGTTTGTCTTCAATACGAAGCGTATCTTTTTCCCGGTCAAACTGGTGTGACCAGCTGTCATTGACTAGACGGCTTTTCAATTGATTGGCAAGCTGTCTTGATGTGATTTTTGCCATTGTTAAGACTCTCCTTTCGTTACTTAGAAAGAGAATCTGTTAAAAATGCTTCAATCTCTTCCTTTGTCTTACGATCTTTGCTGACAAAACGGTTGATCTCTTGTCCGTTTTTAAAGACTAAAAAGCTTGGAATTCCGTAAATTTCCCACTCTGCACAAGTATCAATGAACTGATCTCTATCGACATAGAAATATTCAAATTCTGGGTAGTTTGCTTCAAGCTCTGGCAAGAACGGTTCAATAAATGTGCAGTCTGGGCACCAGTCAGCTGAAAATAGTAATACCGTTAAGTCTTCTTGAATCACTTTTTTTAATTCTTCGTTTGATTCAATTTTTTTCATGTTTGATTCCTCCAGTTTGTATGGTTAAATCTCCGAATTGTATATAGCCTTTCTTTCTCATCCATTCTGATACTACCAAACTAATTACTGCTGGGCCAACGATATGCAAGAGAGCAATCGCGAGTAAAACAGATGGATGAAACCCCATGACTGTCAGTGTCATGAGCTGTCCGACAAAACCGCTCGTTCCCATACCCGCACCTGCCGCATTATTGACCATCCCAAAGCCGATAATACCGATTGGCGCAAGAATGAGCCCTGCAATTGTCGGTGGAATGAGGATGAGGGGATTTTTCACAATGTTCGGCAGCTGTAGTTTTGACGTCCCAATGCCAACAGCAGCAAGACCGCCAAAGCGATTTTCTCTAAATCCTGCGGCGGCAAAGCCGACCATTTGGGCGCAGCAGCCAATCGTTGCAGCACCTGCGGCTGTCCCGCTTAAATCAAGCATCAGGGCAAGCGCAGCACTTGAGATCGGTGAGCTAAGAGCAAGTCCCACAATGGTCGCCACCAGCATGCCCATAATCAGCGGGCTTTGGTCTGTTCCCCACATAATGAGCCTGCCTAATCCTGTCATCATCGACTCAATCCCTGGTCCAACCAAAGCGGCAGTAAGAAAGCCAGTGATAATGGTCACAAGAGGCGTTAAGATAATGTCAATTCTTGTCTCACCACTGACAAGTTTGCCTAATTCTACACCAATTAAAGCAGCCACAAAGCTTCCAGCAGGTCCTCCGAGTTCTGCTCCTGCGGCACCTGAAACAACACTCGCAAAAATGATCAGAGGAGACGCATTCAAGCGATAAGCAACTGCTACACCAATCGCTGGTCCCATAAGCCCCATGGCGAGTGTCCCCATTTTGATCATGAGCGGAAGTGATAACAGGCCGCCTGCCGTTTTTAAAATAAGCCCTACCACTAATGTAGCAAATAGACCTAAAGCCATATAAGAAAGTGCCTCAATGAAATACACCTTTGGCGAAAGGGAAATGCCCTTTCTTTTTAAATAAGTCATCAACGTCGTCTTCCTGCTTTCTCATAGGAAAGACGAAGAGGCCTGTCCTTCCCATTATATGTAGTATTCTTTCGATGAAAAATAGTCTCTACCATGAATATCATAATCATATTTTTTTTGCTTTATCAAGCACTTCTTGTGTAACATGAAAAGAAACAGGGCAAACCTTTACTAAGTTTGTGCAAAAGGAGGAGATCGTTATGCAATTAACCGTCTATTTAGCTGGAGAAATTCATAGCCAGTGGCGTGATGAAATCAAGGAGAAAAGCCAATCTTTGAAATTACCTGTGACATTCGTTGGCCCAATGGAGAATCATGGCCGCTCAGACAACATCGGTGAAGACATTTTAGGGGAGCAGCCGAATGCCATTTTGAAAGACGATGCCGCTTCTGATTTGAACAATTTCCGTACCGAAATTTTATTAAATAAAGCAGATGTCGTCATTGCCCGATTTGGCGAGAAATATAAACAGTGGAACACTGCAATGGATGCTTCTTCTGCCATCGCCAAAGGGAAACCTCTTATTTTAATTCGTCCAAAGGAATTACATCATCCATTAAAGGAACTATCAAACAAAGCGAATATCACTGTGGAAACAGTGAATCAAGCGATCAAGGCGTTATCTTACGTATTTGAACAGAAATAAGGAAGAAGGCTGCCCTTATTCAATAGGCAGCCTTCAGATTGTTGA
>NZ_NKHG01000024.1 GCF_002744245.1 Bacillus pumilus
TAAAGGTCATTTTAGCCCTTTGTCAACAATCTAAAGGACAGAGCCCATGCTCTGTCCATTTCTTTTAAGATGACACTTTGTTTCGTGTGCGCTTGCGCTGGTAGTAATAAAGGATACCGCCTGAGGCGAGCATGAGCAAGCCAATCAATACAGCCGTATACATCATTGTTGCCGTATTCGGCAGTGTACCGCCTGGCAGGCCGGTTCCATCTTGGTTTGGATCTGTTCCACCTGGGGCTGATGTACCGCCGTCTTCACCGGTTTGATCTGGGCCCCTTCCAGCTGCTTCGCTTTGATTGAGCACTGTGTATTCACTAAAGTGTGTTGTTTCACCTGTGACGACCCCGTTTTCGAATGAACCGTTACTTGTTTTGGCGTAACGATTTTTCTCACGATCCACATAATAGACACCAGGTTTTTTCGCCTTTTGAGGCTCGTCTAATGTAAAGGAAAGTGTGACAGGATTTCTAAAGGTAGAGACACTCTTCTGATCTTGTTTGATTTGGAAATCATATGTGTCGGTTAAGGCATTTTTCACCTTGCCTGTTTTCGCCATCTGTATATTTGCACTTTTCTCTGACAAATTGGAAAGCGGTAATTCTAATCCCACTTTGTCATGATAGATGGTGACGTTTGGATCTTGCTCTCTTTTCTTCAGCTCGGTTACTTGCGCTTTGGATAGAGACAATTGAACGTTTTTCGCTTCGATCGCTTTGTCTAAATAGAGCAATGCTTTATTCGTATGCTGGACATACGTTTGGAATTTCTCATCATCTTGAATGTCATAGGCTCCTTTTCCTTTTGCACGAGGAAGGAACACTTCTTTCACTCGATGGTCGATGACAGGAGAAATATGACCGTCTGCTTTTTCAATTTGCTCTTTGAAAATTTCATAGTCAACATAGCCTAAGTCTTCTCCATGTGACGCTTCTGTAAAGACGCTGTAGCCGTCACCGCCTGTGCCAACAAACGCGTTTGTCGCAACACGGTATGTTTTCTGATCATCAATGTCAGACAGGTTGCCGTCTTGATCTTTGAGTTTGACATCAATCAGTCTGCTGCCAGCCGGTTTACTGAGTGTGAATGTATATTCAATGCCAGCTACATGAGGGAAAGCGCCTCCGCCTTCCTCAATGCCTGATAGCCCTTGTTCGAGCGCTTTTTTCATTTGACTGCCCTTTAAGTCTGCTACATAAAGCGTATTTCCAAAAGGCATGACCGTCAAAATATCACCTAATGTGATATCTCCTTTTTCAATGCTTCCTCGAATACCGCCGCCGTTTGTAATGGCAAGGTCAGCACCAGCAGATTCTTGCGCTTTCTTCAGCATGCCATCAGCGATAAAGTTCGCAAGATTCGTTTCCTTTGCACGGACATGCTCACGTTGACCGTCTAAAAGGACATCGGTATGGCCGACTTTTTCCGTTTTTAAATCTTGTATATCTGCCTTGTACTGATCGAGGATGGCCTTTGCGTCCGCATCCTCTTTTACAGAGTCATCGATGGCGATGAGGTCAAAAGAAGATTCTTTTGTCTGTACGACACCTTTTTGATCAAAGGCCACGTCTACTTTTCCTAAAAATTGTCCGTAGTCTTTCACTTGCGCTACAATAGTCGGTTCTTTCTTATTGACGACCTTTAATTTTTCAACAAGGGTGTGCGTGTGACCGCCAATGATTAAATCAATGCCGTCTACTTTTTGGGCAAGTTCAAGATCACGGTTATAGCCGAGGTGTGTTAAAGCAATGATTTTATTGATTTTTTCTTCTGTTTGAATGGTGTTGACGGTTTCTTTTGCTTTCTTGTATGCATCTTTAAATTGAATGTTTGGACCACTACTGGATGTAATGGCCGTGTCTTCAGTTGTTAAACCGAATACGGCCACCTTTTCACCGTTTACATCAAGCAGGATATAAGGGTAAATCCCTGCTTCTTTTTTCTCACCCGCTTTAAACGTGGCTGGTTTTTTCACTAGGTCTCTTAACTGTTTTTCCTTAGAAACATCAACGTTTGATGACACAATTGGGAAGTGAGGCTTTTCAAATTGATGACGGTTGTTAGCATCTACGTCTGATGCATCTCCTGTCAGGAATTGACGAAGGACAGTTGGGCCTTTGTCAAATTCATGATTACCAAACGTCATGGCATCGTACTTCATCAAGTTCATCAGCTTTAGATCGGCAAGTCCTTGCCATTTTGTGAAGTAGAGGTCACCAGAGAAGACATCCCCAGCGTCTAATAAAATATTGTTCTCACTTTGAGCACGAACATCTTTGATCTTTGTCGCGCGTCTTGCAGCATCATCAAGGTGTGCATGTGTATCGTTTGTATGCATAACCGTCAAATTCCAGTTGTCTGATGCAGGTGGTTTTGTTGTGCCATCCTCTTTGAAGGCTAGCTTGTACACGCCAAGTCCTTCTGTGCTGGCGTTACGAATAAAGTCTACGTTGCTTGAATTCTCTGCGAACGGCTTTGCAAGCAGAGATGACTCAAAGGTTAAAGTAGCACCCTTCACTGGTGCAATGGACCAGTTTTGATCCGCACTTGGGTTAATGGTTTTTTGTTCGATAATATAATCCATCAGTACTTGACGGTTCTCATCTGCAGAGGCAAACACCACTTTATCTTGCGTCAGATGCGGGAAGCCTCCGCCGCCAGAAGCACGATAGTTATTCGTCACAACTAAAAATTCTTGACTGTCAGTGACTGGTTTTCCATTGTAAGACAGGTTTTTAATACGGCTCGCATTCGCATTTACAAGTGTACCTGTTGTGCTATATTTTGCAGGCTGGGTCACATCCACTTGATAGGTAACACCATCGATCACATCAAAGTTATACGAGCGATATTCTTCGTTCAAAATAGGTTGTTCGTTTGAATTGTTTGGTTTGACTTGATTAAATTGTCCGGCAGACATTTCTAACCAATTTTTCACTTCACTGCCTTTGAGTTTCACAATCTGGACGGTGTTATCGTAAAGATAGAGATCGCCAATATTTTTTATCGCTAAATCTCCTTTTGCGATGTTTGTATAATAATTCACACCATTTCGGCCGCCGGCTTTAAATGGTGCACCCGCTGATAAAATCGGCAAGTTTTTATACGCAGTGTCCTTCATTTTTTCTTGTGCATACCATTTTTGTGCATCAGTCACAATTTGAATAGAAGGGTCATCCATCACTTGAGCAAAAAAGCTGTTAATGTCTGCTTCCGTTTTTCCAACAGGCTTTCTGACGTAATCAACCGTGTTTCGGTGAGTCGTTTGAATGGCATCTTTCACTGTGCTGTTTTGAGAGGTGAGTTGAGCGACAGACTCTATTTTGCCTGTGCCGTTTGTGACCTTCCAGTTGCTGCCGTCAGGCTCTAGTGTTAAATCAATCACCCCGAGGTAGCTTCCCCAGTTTTTCGACATGACGACTGGAATACCGTTGATGGTTCCTTTTGAGACGTCGAATTTGTCTACGCCGCTATAATCATCGCTTGGGAATGTGCCGTGCTGATGACCAGACACAATGGCATCGATGCCTTTCGTTTTAGTGGCAAGGTCAAAGATCATATTTTCTGATCCTTTAGGTTGAGCAGTTTTTTCAATTCCTGTATGGGCAAGAGCGATCACGATATCTGCGCCCTTAGCCTTCATTTCTGGGATGGTTTCATTGGCAGACTCGACAATGTCTTGTACTTGAACTTGTCCATCTAAATGCTTCTTATCCCATGTCATAATTTGTGGTGGTACGAATCCTATGTAACCGACTTTCACTGTTTGCGATGTTCCATTTGCATCTTTAAAAGTTTTATCCTGGATCACATAAGGAGTAAATCGATGTTCACCATTTAACTTTTTGACGTTTGCATTGACAATAGGGAAGTTTGCGCCAGCGATGGTGCCGTCAAGGAAAGATAATCCGTAGTTAAATTCATGATTGCCAATTGTTCCTGCATCATATTTTAGTTGGTTGAGTGTCTGAATAATGGGGTGAACCTTTGTTTGATTGATGATGCTGTCTTTCTCATTTTTGTAAACGTATTCTCCAAGAGGGGTTCCTTGAATCAGGTCTCCGTTATCAACAAGGAGTGTATTAGGATTTTGTGAACGGTGTTTTTCAATTAGCTCGGCTGTTTTCGCCAATCCGAATTCATTTGTTTCTTTATCGCTGTAGTAATCGTAGTTCATGATGTTCGCATGAATATCGGTTGTCGCTAAGATGCTGACCTTTACGGAACTGTCGCTTTCTGTTTCTGCATGAATAGGTGCTGTTGGGAGAATGAGACTAATTATCATAATGGAAGTGAGCAGAATAGACAGTTTTTTTTTCGTTTATTCCTATGCGTATGCTTCTTCACCTGATCTCCGCCTTTCTCATTTTTTTGACCACTATACCTATTGTAGAAATGTTTCGTTAACTTTTGTAGTTATTTTTTGCAGATTATTGTAAAGATAACATAAATCATACAAATTACCTTGTTAAGGGAATGTGAATAAGTCGAAATGCTTATTTTCATCATAAGGGGTTTTCTGATAGGGATAGGATGTTTGATTTCAACATGCGGGGGTATAGTGTGTAGTGTAAACGATAATCAAGCAGGAGGGTTTCTACATGGGTAAGAAAATTGCAGTTGTCTTAACAGATTACTTTGAGGATGTTGAATTCACTGAGCCCGCAAAAGCCTTTAAAGATGCAGGCCATGACATCACAGTGATTGAAAATGAAAAAGGAAAAACAGTCAAAGGAAAGCAAGGAGAAGCAGAAGTGAGAGTGGATGCGTCCATTGATAACGTGAAGCCTGAGGACTTCGATGCGCTTCTCATTCCTGGCGGATTCTCACCAGATATTCTGCGCGCAGATGATCGCTACGTCCAATTTACAAAAGCATTTATGGACAAGAAGAAACCAGTATTTGCGATCTGCCACGGACCGCAATTGCTCATTACAGCGAAGACGCTAGAAGGCAGGGGAGCGACTGGTTATACATCCATTCAAGTGGATATGGAAAACGCAGGCGCTAAGTTCAAAGATGAAGAAGTCGTCGTTTGTCAGGATCAGCTTGTGACAAGCCGTACACCAGATGACATTCCAGCATTCAACCGTGAATCTTTAAAACTGCTTGCGAAATAAGTGGCAGTTCTTACAGCATAAAAAATCCAGCACTTTAGGAGGTGCTGGATTTTTCTGCGCATGATGCAAGGAGAACTGTTCGTAGACCGCAGAGCAGTTCTTTTACATGATTATTTTCTTAAGCTTTTCAGCTCACTTGCGATGGCTTGCATTTCACTTGGGCTGAATGAAGATTTTTTCATCACCATTTGGTGAAGAAATTCAATATCTTCGTACTTGTCTGGACTGAAGTCCTCGGCTTTGATGACTCCAATGTTCAGCATGTTTAACTTTTGCGAAATGTCTTCAATCAGCTGATTGACTTCAGCCGCTTTTTGCTCTGACAAGGGCGGCACGTCCTTTCCTGCATATGTGTCGAATAATATATCTATTTTAACAGAAATGCAAAAGAATAAAAGGGCTATTAAGACAACAAGGAGGTGTTTTTCTCCTTTTTCTCTTGCTTGATCTTATCAATGATTCGTTTTGATTCAAATACCACAACTCCTGATAAACCGATGAGCCCAATTAAGTTTGGTATGGCCATAAGCCCATTTAGCATATCTGCCACGCCCCATACGAAGTCATTCTTAAACACGGCTCCGAAGAAGACAGCAATGACAAACACGATGCGATAATACATGACGTACGAATCTTTCACCAAATATGTAAAACATTTCTCTCCATAATACGACCAGCCGATGATGGTCGAATAGGCAAACAAGAGTAAACCGATGGCCACAATGGTTGAACCGATTGGACCGAGGAAATGAGCAAATGATAAAGAAGTTAGTGCATCACTTTTTTCTGTTAAATACATATCTGCCATCACAATGGTAATGCCTGTAATGGAACAAACAATGATTGTATCAATAAATACTTGTGTCATAGACACGAGAGCCTGACGGGCAGGCATATCCGTTTTGGCAGCAGCAGCAGCGATCGGTGCGGAGCCAAGACCAGCTTCATTTGAAAATACGCCACGTGCCACACCCCAGCGAATGACAGTTCCAATCGCACCTCCTGCCACGGCTTGACCAGTAAAGGCATCAGATAAAATGAGCCCAACTGCGCTTGGGACAAGATCAGCATTCATAATAAGAATGATTAATCCACAAATGACGTAAAATAAAGCCATGACTGGTACAAAAATAGAGGTTACACGGCCAATGCTTTTAATTCCGCCTAAAATGACTAGTGCCGTAAAGGCAGTAATAATGATGCCTGTTACCCATGTTGGAATTTGAAAGGTAGAATTCATAACCCCTGAGATTGAATTAGACTGCACAAGGTTCCCGATCCCAAAGGCAGCACAGGCACCAAAAATAGCAAATAGCACCCCTAGCCATTTTTGCTTCAAGCCATGCTCTAAATAGTACATAGGTCCACCAGACATTTCGCCTTTTTCATTTTTGACCCTGTATTTAACGGCAAGAACGGCTTCCGCAAATTTAGTTGCCATTCCAAAAAACGCGGCAAACCACATCCAGAATACAGCACCAGGTCCACCAGCTATAACTGCCGAAGCAACACCTACGATATTCCCTGTGCCAACCGTTGCAGCAAGAGCCGTCATTAACGCTTGAAAATGGGAAATATCCCCTTCTGACGTTTTGTCTTGTTTAGAAAATGCAAGCTTTAAAGAATAAGGAAGTAATCTAATTTGAATGAAGAGAACGCGAAAGGTGAGGTATATTCCAGTACCAACAATTAAAATCAACAGGGGAGGTCCCCACAAAAAATTGTTCATCGTCGTGACAAACTGCTCAATTATTCCCATCAAATATCCCCCTTTGTTTGTGTAATTCTCCTAAAGTTTCTCCTGTTTTTGTGTAATTTGTCAATGCCAATGAGAGTTTTTCTAGCAAAGTTTCCAAAAGAAAATGGTCTTGATATGATAGAGAAAAGGTTTTCGAAAAGGACTCTTAGGGAAAAGATAGGAGGAGAATGAAGGATTTTTCATGTATTATTCGTGTGTCTTGGCAATATTTGCAGGTCACCAATGGCAGAGGCCATGTTTAGAAAAAGAGTAGAAGATGAAGGGCTTAGCGAACACTTTGACATTGATTCAGCAGGCATTGGCGGCTGGCATCAAGGCAATCCTCCGCATGAAGGAACAAGAAAGCTGCTTGATAAAAAAGGCATTGGCTATGAAGGAATGGCCGCAAGACAAGTCATGGATGAGGATATCACAACATACGACTATATCATTGCGATGGATGCTGAAAATGTAGGAGCTCTTCGCAGTATAGCCGGCTATGGAAAACATCACTTTATTGGCCGTCTTCTCGACTTTGTAGAAGAGACGATCGAGATGATGTGCCAGATCCTTATTACACTGGGAACTTTGAGGAAGTACATGATCTAATTGAAACAGGAATTGATCGTTTTTTGACGTATGTTAAAAAAGAGAAAAACCTTTAACTGAAAGGAGATCAGACGAGATGGAAGAGAAAAATCAACTCATGTTTCGAGGAGCTGTTATAGGAGCAGCCTGCGGCATATTGCTCTCATTATTTCATCGTCCAACAAGAGTAGCATTAAAGGACAAGTGGAATGACTGCCAGCAAAAGCTGGACGAATACCGCCAAGAGCCAGGCAGAATGTCTGCCTGCGTAAAAGAAAAAATGAAAGAAACAAAGCAGCTAATGCGAACAGTCTCAGATGATTTGTCATTTTTAAATGAACAGGTGAATCAGTTAAAGGAAACAACCCCTAAAGTATTAGAGATTATTGAAGAGACAAAGGATCACTTTCGTTCTAAACAGAAAGGTTGATCATTGGAGCTGAGGCATATGAGGTTTGTTAAAGCGTTAATTGAACGCTTCTTACTACATGAAGGACCGGCGAAATCAGCCGAGCTTGCTTATTTCTTTTTGCTTTCATTATTTCCATTTCTCATCTTCGTGCTCACGCTGGTCGGATATTTGCCGCTGACGTCAAAGGATGTGCTGAGCGTCATTTCTAGTTATGCGCCAGAGGGGGCACTTTCGATGATTGAATCCATAGCTGAAGAGACGCTCAATAGCCGTAACGGCGGATTGCTGTCATTCGGGATTATTGCTGCCCTTTGGTCTGCATCGAACGGCATTAATTCGGTCGTTAGAGCGTTTAATCATGCTTACGAAGTAGAGGAAAATCGTTCTTTCATTCTCGTACGTTTAACATCGATCATCTTAACCATTACGATGGTTCTCACGATTATTTTTGCCTTGATGCTGCCTGTCTTTGGAAAAGAACTTGGCTTATTTGTTGCCGAATTGGTCGGTCAGTCAGATGCTTTTCTAACAATTTGGGGAGCACTGAGGTGGATTATTAGTCCGCTCATTTTAATCATTGTTTTTACAGCCTTATATTATTTTGCCCCAAACATTCGGCTGAAATTGAAATTTGTTCTGCCAGGCGCCATATTTGCGTCTGTCGGATGGATTCTGGTGAGCATGCTGTTCTCATTTTACGTAGGCGAGTTTGCCAACTATAGTGCGATGTATGGAAGCATCGGGGGGATCATAATTTTAATGATCTGGTTTTATTTAACCGGCATCATGATTATTCTCGGCGGCGAGCTCAATGCGCTTTTACATAAACGTAAAATCGTACCAGGCAAGCTATAAAGGAAACAGGGCATCCTAAAGAAGAACGAACGTGTTCAATCTTGATGGATGGGGGAATCACATATGTCCAAACAATCGAAGAAAGACGGAAGCAGTACAAAACAAAACAAAGGCCATCAGCCAAAGCACAAAACAAGCGGAAGTGCGAATGGGCAAAATGGATATCATTAGATGAAAAAACTCCTCTGCATAGAAAGGCAGGGGAGTTTTTATTAATTCAACATCCATATATATACCGCTTAAGGATAAACTCTGTATCCAGTTTCGGCTGATAGCTAGGATCGAGCTGAAATCCAGCTTTTTCTGCTACACGTTCACTTCGAATAGGGCCAACAGGACAAAAAATTTCAAATTCATCCACTTCATGAGCAAATTTTGCCGTCATATATTTCATTGTTTTCGTCACGATGCCTTGGCCTTGTGCATCTTGCCCAATCCAATAACCGATATTGCCTATCCGACGATTGAACGTCATGCGGAACACACCGATTAATTGCTCATTTAGTACGATGCCCGCTTCCATTCCTTAGGCAGTCCTAGTCGATTGGATAAATGTTTGAACATCTTCTATCCTCTTACAGTGATGAACCCATGGTAGCCACTCTCCCAAGTGAGTCATATTCTCTTGTATGAGAGTAAATCATTTTTCTGCATCAGCGAATTGTAAAATCTCTAATTTCAATTCATTTGTGATGTTGTAGGTAGAGGTAGACAAGCAATCGTTCCCCCATTTTAATGACGTTCAAGCACTGCCGTCGTTCTCCCAAATCGAACGCAGCAAAATACGAATAAAATCACAATACTGACAAGGTAAAGTAAATTCACACCCTCAAACGTTTGAACAAAAAATCCTCCAAGAACCGGACCAAGAATACTCCCTGCACTAAACGCCATTCCGCACATTAAATTCCCAGCAGGAAGTAAATGCTTTGGCAATAAGTCCGTCATATAACTAATCCCAAGTGAGAATGTAGAGCCTACAGCCATTCCGGCAATAAAGAAACAGATCGCAACAGCCAAAACGGATTGAATGAAAATACCTGCCAAAAGGAAAAAGAATGATCCGGCGAGTGTGACACATAAAATAAGCCGCCGTCTGCCAAACCGGTCGCTGAGCATCCCAAGAGGAAGCTGAAAGACAATACTTCCAATCGCAAACGCAGGTAAAATAAACGCAACAGCATCAACGGTCACTCCGCTCCTTAGGGCATACACAGGGAAGTTACTATTTAGTGTTGTTTCTAAGAAGCCATAGCAAAAAGGCATCATAAAGGCCACCCAGCCAAATTGAAAGGCTTTTTTGAAGCGCTTTAAACTATTTGATTGCTCTGACGTCTGAACCTCGCCTGTATCTGGATATGTATTTTTTAAAACAAAGACAAGCAACCAAATACATAAACTAACGGCACCAGAAACAATAAAAGGCAAGGATGGATTGATCTCAATGAGTGGCGTTAAAAAGGGACCAGCAGCAAAACCAAGTCCAAAGGATAACCCATACAATGAAATATTCCGTCCACGATTTCGGGATGACGAGGCATAGGTCACCCACGTCTGTGTGGAAAAATGCAGCATATGGTCACCAATGCCAATCAGGAGCCGCAGGAAGAACCAGACGACATAAGATTCAAAAAAGACAAAGCTAAACAGGCTTAAAAAGACAGCAGCGCCTCCAATCACAATTAACGGCTTAAAGCCAAACCGGCGAAGCGGTGCTTCCATAAAAGGAGACGCAAGCAGCACGCCGATATATAAGCCTGTGGCATGCAGTCCGTTTAATGTAGGGGATGTGCCAGCATGTTCAAAAATAATGGAAATGACAGGCAGTAACGCTCCCTGTGAAAAACCGGATACAGATACGAGTAAAATTAAAATCATAAAGTGAATTCTCGACATAAGAAGCTCCTTACAAGTTCATGCTTTCATCGTACAATGGAACCATATGGGTTTCAATAGAAAGGTGGAAAAGGAATGAAGCTGACATACGAAAATGATCGGTGGGTGGCAACTGCTGAATATGGGCAACTACATATTTCAGGAAAAGAAGAAGCTGGATACCGGCCAAATCAATTGTTCGTCTCAGCCATTGCAGGCTGTTTTGGAGAAATGTTCATTCATGTATGCCGAAAAAAACGAATATCCTATCAAGGGCTGACCATCACACCTGAAACGACAAGAGAAGGGACGACAAACAAAATCACCCGCATTCACTTACATATGACCTTTGAAGGGATCAATACCTCTGACGAACAAATAGAAAAAGTGAAGAAGCTTGCGATGAAGCATTGTTCCATGGTGCAATCCGTGAAAGGAAGTATCGACATGACCATATCGCACGAACGAACCTAAATGTATATGATGCCGGCACTCACGAAAGAATAACAGACAGACATTATGTAAAGGAGAATGGCTGTATGAATCGTTTGTTTCTTGTGATTGTCGCGATCGGTGTTCCTCTATCTGTGATTGGTAGCTTTCTTCATTTCCCGCAAGCCGTCATGTTCGCCGTATATTGTATCGCCATTATTGGTCTTGCTAGTTTTATGGGAAGAGCCACAGAAAGTCTTGCCATTATAGCGGGGCCAAGAATTGGTGGACTATTAAACGCTACATTTGGAAATGCAGTGGAGTTAATCATTTCGTTTTTTGCATTAAAACAAGGGCTGACTGCCATCGTCCTTGCTTCATTAACTGGCTCTGTCATTGGGAATTTATTGCTTGTGGCAGGGCTGTCTTTTTTCGTTGGCGGGTTAAAATTTAAACGGCAAGAGTTCAGTGTCCACGATGCAAGGCATAACTCTGGCCTGCTCATGTTTGCCATCATTGTGGCGTTTGTCATTCCCGAAGTGTTTTCTATGGAGATGACAGAGGATAGACAATTTGTTTTAAGTATAGGAATTAGTATTGTGATGATTTTGCTTTATCTCGCAGCACTTTATTTCAAATTGGTCAGTCACCGCGGTGTCTACGTCGCTAAGCAGGAGAGCATGAACGGTGAATTAGAAGTGGAAGAAGAAACGCCAGAATGGTCCGGGAAGTTCGCCGCAGTGATTTTGCTCCTTGCGACCATTGCGGTTGCGTATATTTCAGAGCGGCTCGTTCATACATTTGACACGGTAGGAGAACAGTTTGGCTGGAGTGAGCTGTTTATCGGGGTCATCATTGTCGCTATCGTCGGAAATGCAGCGGAACACGCCTCTGCTGTCATCATGGCATATAAAAACAAAATGGATGTGGCGGTGGAAATTGCCTTCGGCTCCACGCTTCAGGTTGCCATGATGGTTGCGCCCATCCTTGTGATCAGCTCTCTTTTTTTCGACAAGCAGATGCCGCTGATTTTTTCTCTGCCAGAACTGATTGCGATGGCATCCTCAGTCTTACTGACGGTCATTATCTCGAATGATGGTGATACGAACTGGTTTGAAGGGGCAACATTACTCGCTGCTTATTTTATTATAGCGATTGGATTTTTCCTTTTATAATCTTTTGTGGATAAGGGACGTCTTTGCGGAAAATACTATGGAAAAATGAATGAGAAAGAGTGATGATATGAAAAAGATGCCCCGCATCATGTTTGTTGTTCTCTTATCCTTAAGTTTTCTATACAGTTTTCCAGCCGAGGCGGCAAAGCCGTTTAAGGTACCATCCTCTGTCGCCAGTATCTCAAAGGAAAATACGTATCCGAATGCGTCACAGGATCAGCCGCTGCTCCAGCCGAGTGAGCTGACAGCCGAATTATTTAAAACAACGAATGTACCGATTGAAAATACGCATTTGATTAAAATGCTGAACGAATCCAGCATCTCAGGTACTCCGCTAGCTGTTGGATACCGGGCGACCATTTTCCTCGGAAGATGGGCACTGAGCTACGATTCAAACGAAACAGTCGCCAACTGGGAATACAAAAAAGTGAACACCAATCACATTGATAACAGAGGCGGCAACAAGACAGCCATTGGCAAATATGTTCAAAAGCAGCAAGTGAAAGTGAGCGGCGGACTTACAGCGAAAGTACCAAATCCAGAAGATGTGAAAACATTGATGATGCAAAAAGCCATTCAAAAAACAAAGCTGCCGCTTGCGTTTGACACAGTGATTGGCGCAGGAACAAAACGAGATCAGTCATACCATGTGTCTCCGAAAAAAGCAGCATCCTTGCATGCCTACGCTCCAGCCATTAATGAAAAAGGAAAGGTCACATACGGTGAAGTGTACCTTGTACTAAAAGGAAATAAACGCAAACTCGTCGTGAAAAACGTGACCTCACAAGGAATCGGCGCATGGATTCCTGTTCAGGATCACCTAACGTTTGGGTTTCAAGGGATGAATTAACATAGTAAAACCCCCTCTTGCACTATATAAATAAGAGGGGGATCAATTTGTTGTAAAGTTATTAATGTCAGGCGTGATATAAAATTCTATGATGGCCGAGAAAAATAATAGTATAGTTACCAGCACAAGCCCTGTACAAGTAATTTTGCATATATTTTTAAAATCTATTTTCTTCTTTTTACCAATCAATAAAAGGATGGCCTCCTTCAGAAGGATAAAACCAATACCACCAGAAATCATAATAGCCATCAATTCGCTTATACCATGAGGTAAGATGAGAAGTAATGATTGTAGAGGGTGCATTAAATACGGAATTGAGATTTTAAAAGCTCCACCAATCATTAATCCATTGATAAACAATATGTATACACTAGATAAACCAAAAGTAACCATTCCAACTATCATCATGATACATATAGATAAATTTTGAAAGAAATAATCAGAAAAATGACGTTGATCATTAATTCTAACAATATTATCTGAATAACCTTCGTTTGTCATATAAAATCCCATGACCATTCCAATTGTTATGAAGAAAATAGAAGGTAAAATAAGCACTTTTAAAGCATGGTAAAAATCTACTAAGTAACTTTTGATTTTTTTAATCATCAGTAAACAGCTCTTTTAAATTTTCTGTCGTCACGTTCGTTAATTGTTGATTTTGAAGAAGGTATGTAGAGTGACTGAGCTCTTCAACAAAATCTAAAGTATGTGATGAAAAAAGCACACTTCCAAATTGAAGAAATTCTTTTAGCTTCTGAACTAATTTAATACAACTAGATGGATCTAACCCATTAAAGGGCTCATCTAAAATAAGTAATTGAGGTTTTAATAAAAGAGCAAGTGAAATAGCTAATTTCATTTTCATTCCTTTAGAATAGTATCTAATTAATTTGTTGGAGAGGTAGTCAAGTTCAAAGAACGAAAGCATAGTATTGATTTCTATTGAGTCTAACTTTTTGTTGTAGAGTCTAGAAACAAAATTGATATACTCTGATGCAGTTAAGTATTCATATACAAGAGAATCATCAGGTACAAAGAAAAGGTGACTTGAATAATGACGATCCTTAGGCTGTTTATCTAAAAAATGGATAAAACCATCATCTATTAATCGTATGCCACAAATGATCTCAAATAGCGTCGTTTTTCCTGCGCCGTTTTTCCCTATAATACCAACAGACTCATGTGGATTAACATGAAGAGACAAATCATGGAGAATGGATTTGTTGTTAATTTGGACATGGATATTATCTAACTTTAACATTTTACTTCTCCTTTTTACTTACTTAAATTAAGAAATTGTATCTTAAGACTAGAGATTTTCAAAATAATAAAAATAAATATCAAATAAATCAATGTAGAGATAATAAAAGCAAGGTACTGCTGTTTATCAAATATGATTAGCATCAGTCCTTCCAGCAAAAAACAAAATAGAATCAGCAAATTTGCAGTCATTTTTGCTTTGCTTGAAGGAAGATTACTTACAAAATTCCTATTAAATTCTGGGTAACTAATGCTTGATAAGAAATAAATGCAATTGAATAAGATCATTTGTGTTATTGCCATAACACAAATGAAAATAAAGAAAGAGAAAGACATTTGAAATACGATTGTAGCTATTGTAAAAAGGATAATGAACAGCGTGATATTAATTGAACTAGAGAGAATAATGTGACTTCGTACGATGAATTTAGGATGAATCCCAGTCAGTTTCAGAAGTTGAAAACGTGCACCATGAAAATCGATGCTTGCAAGAAAGCAATATGTATCTGATAACATTTTAACAATGACAGCTGACAGAATGATAAAAACTAAACCCTCATTAGCATTCATAAATGCAGGTATTCTATAATAAAGCAAATATAAAATAAGTATGATAGAAAATAGCGAGCTAAATAAAGGCAAGTACGTCATTATAATTTCTTGTTTTCTTTGTCTTTTGATGTAAGCAATCATTAATTGGATGAGAGACAGTTCCTTTCTTTCATGAAAGGAAAGGTGAGAAATCATTGTTTTAACCGTTCTATTTTTTGAATTTTCACCAATGAAATATGCTTTTACCCCATGCGAAAAAGAAGTTCGGATCAATAACATAACGATGATTAATAATGAAATTTGTAAAAAAACGATGAACTTACATTGGAAAACTTTTGGTGAATCCAGGGATATCAAGTTGAAAAACGAATTAAGCATGGAATGAGATTGGAAATTTATCTTGTTGGATAAAAAAATGACGGCTAATATAGCCAAAACAAAAATTCTCAGAATTGAAAAAAACAATTGGTATGCTGTTGCAATATAACGGTACCCAATAACAGATAAGTAGAAAACTGAAAATTTCATTATATAAAGGAAGCATACAGAGTTAAGTGTAAATACAATACCTAAAAAAACCGAATCTATTTGTGAATAATGATATAAATAAAGTGTTGGAATAAGAATTGAAGAGATTAAAATCTCTTTCAAAAATGTGGTTTCAAAATATTTTGCTAGTAACAACTCGTGAAAAGAAAGAGGTGATAAAATTAATAATTTTAAGTCATTTTTTGTAGATGTTTTATAAACAGTATTTGTAATGGATTGCTGAATTCCTGTTAATAAAAAAGTAATGATGAAGAAGGTTGATATGTAAAAGATCTCGTTATGTGAAAATAAATGATTGGTGTATAATTGTGTAATTAAAGTAGTAAAAACTGCGCTGAATAAAAGAATGACGGATAGAGCGACATAAATAAATAAGTCATTCTTTATTTTTAATTTTGGAAGTCGATAGTAAAAAAAAGATTTTTGTCTAAAATAAATATATGTTAGTACATTTCTCATCAGAAAAATGATTCTCCTTTATCTAAAAATATGAGTTATATCACTTCCGAAAAATATAATACATACCTCTATGATTATAAAAATTACCGCAATAGGAATTAATTTTTTTATTTTCATGTTGATTAGTACATGAAATCCACATATTAACAACACATATCTCCAGATATTAAAAGGATTTATGATAAAGATAGCAAGGGCTATTAGAAAATGATCATATTGAGATATATTGGTGTTATCTAAAAATGGGAAGAATAAAAGGCTGATGGCAAAAAAGATTTTTGGCATTTGACTAAATCCATAAATTGAAATGGTTGTTTTGAAACTGATTTCTCTATCTAACATAAAAGTATTTAATAACAAATAGATGGTAAAAGAAGTAATGAAAAAAGTCATTAATGAAAAACAACTCATACCTAAAGCTATTAAATATAACCACTTGCTTTCCAAAAGTTCAAAGCGTTCAAAAATAACCTGAATATAAAGTAAGGGTATTAAAGCAGAAAATAATAATGGAAGAACTATGTTAGGTTTTTTATTAAGAGAGTACATCAATTCTAATGGCTGATAAAAAATCTTGAAAAATCTCATCACTTATGAACAACCTTTCATTACAAGAGGGGGTAGTATACAATCCCCCTTTGTTATATCTAGTATACTACCAGTTGACTGCTTGTTTTACTCCCCACTTTGCTACAGCACCTCTAATAATTGGATAAGCGAGAGCTCCCCATCCATAAGTAGCGCCAGCAAGTGCAATGATCGATAGAATCCCTAAACCATTATTTACAGCATTTACTATTGCTTCTGCTGTACCAATTGTTAGAAAAAACTTTGTGGCTACCTCAAATATCAATGTCTACACCTCCTTTCATGAGTTTTTGTCATTCTTACTTTTTATCTCGCTTCTATAAAAGTCAATCGCATTAAATAAGATCCAAGCAAGGAAAACAAAATATGCAATCTTTGTAAAATGAGATAAATTATTAAAAATAAAACCTAAAGCAATAAACGGTATAATCATAAATCCATAATATTTTTTCCACCAAATTTTAAAAATTGATAACACCACCTTGAATTTTTGTATAATTATGTATTATTTTGTAGTTATTCATTATAATACAATTCGCTCAGGAATTAGTAAACCTTTTTTTGTAATATTTTATATATTAATAGGTTATTAAGCACTAATTTCCCTATGTGAATGAGACGCTGTTCCTGTTTTGAACAATTTTTATAGAAACCGATAAGTTGTACACAAAAAAGCCATGTAACAAGTTGAATGAACTAAACTTGTTACATGGCTTACGATCTTCCTTATTCCCCTAAATCCACATTATGATAAACCTGCTGCACGTCTTCAAGCTCTTCTAATACATCGATTAGTTTCTCAAATTGCTCTTTAGACTCATCATCTAATGTCACTTCGTTTTGCGGAAGCATGGTGATTTCAGCGACGGTGAATTCTTCGACACCGGCTTGTTTAAATGCTTCTTGCACTTGATGAAATTGATCTGGCTCAGCGTAGACGATGACCGTTTGATCTTCTTCCATGATGTCACGTACATCAATGTCTCCTTCCATTAAAAGCTCAAGAGTTTCCTCTTCGCTTTTGCCTTCGACACCGATGACAGCGTTTGATCAAACATGTAAGCAACAGATCCACTTACGCCCATGTTTCCGCCGTTTTTCCCAAATGCGGCACGAACATCCGAAGCTGTGCGGTTCACGTTATTGGTGAGTGCATCGACAATCACCATAGATCCGTTTGGACCAAATCCTTCATAGCGCAGCTCATCGAAGTTCTCTTCTGACCCACCTTTGGCTTTTTCAATGGCACGGTCCACAATGTGTTTTGGGACACTATATGTTTTGGCACGTTCTAGAACAAAACGTAGTGCTTGATTTGATTCTGGGTTTGGCTCACCTTGCTTGGCAGCCACATAGATTTCACGCCCGAATTTTGCGTAAATACGACTTGTGTTGGCATCCTTTGATGCTTTCTTTTCTTTAATGTTGTTCCACTTACGACCCATCTTATTCACTCTCTTTCACTTAGTAAATACACAGTATGAGGGTCCCCATGCTGCATGACATCATTCTGCCTTCTATTATACATGAATCAGTCAAGGGGATAGAAGTAAGAGGGCTGAAATGAAGAGAATTCCTTAGCTGATGTGCCCAAGCTGTTCAAGCGTCTCATGTTTCTCATGAGGTCTAGTCAGCTCGTCACATTGAATGATCTTGCCGTCTAATAAAGTAAATAAAGCCATTACATCTATAAGCCCACGATCTCCGCTGGTCAGCTCGACATGTACAGTGTAACGAAAACATCCTTGCTGCATCTCTTCATCAAATAACACATCATGAAAGGCGGGGATCTCGAGCTGTTTTGTCATTTCTTTTAATGTGGATAGATGTTTTTTAAATTCATCAAGCGTGGAGACTTTTCCATCGGTCACTTGCTGATAGTCAGGAGAAAAATAAGTCTCCACCTTTTCTACATCTAATTGGATTAACACATCTTGATACATTTGCTTGATCAAAGAAAGAGCTTCTGCTTTTGTCATCTTTAAACATCCTCTCTATTTTATTAACTAGTTAACTAAATAACATTATAATTAACTGGTTAACAAAAAACAACAAAAAAAATAACCTCACACAGAATGAGGTTATTTTGCAGGCTGGGGATAAACGAAATCCTCAAGCAATTTGACATCGTGGTGATGAAGTTGTTTGATCATTTCTTTACGCACAGCGAGGGAAGCATCGAAGTATTTTTCATCTTCGACCATTCCTTTCACTGTGATTTCAATCCCGCGATTGAGTTTATTGAGGCCCATAATTCCATGAACCTGAAAAGGTTCGATCGCGTTTTGGAATTCATCTTTTTTGAGAAAATCTTGATGCATTTGATTCAACTGGTCACAAGCTGATTCGAGCGCTTGAAAGGCGATGTCTGGGTTCTGATTTGCACTAATTAACACAGACTCTGTGATACGCATGTAATGCATGTTGTAGTTTTGAATTTGCCGGATGTCTCCGTTAGAAATGGTTAACAGCTTACCGCTCCATTCTCTAATTTGCAGAGAGCGGAGACCAATTTCTTCAATGGTTCCATTAAAGAGATTATTTACAGTCACATAGTCACCTTTATGAATCTGACGTTCATAGATCAGGAAGATACCTGCTAAAATATCGCGAATCAGCGTCTGGGCGCCAAAACCAATGACGATCCCGGCAACACCAGCTCCCGCTAGGATTTTCCCAAAGTCATGAAAGAAGAGAGAAATGACATACAGCACAAAGCAAATAGAAGCTGTGTACTTGGTGACAGATTTGACCAAACTCTCAATCGTTTTCTTCTTCTTATCTTCAATAAATTCCGTTCGTTTAAAGAAAATCTGAAGGGCTTTATTAATCATAAAGACGGCCAGCCAAAGAATGAGTCCAACAAGTAGAATCTCAATGTATTTGTTCTTGACCACTGTCAGAAATGTATCGTCCATCTATCGGTTACCCCCTGGCTGTACGAGAAGTAAAATCAACATCTTGATAATAGCTGTTTTTCACAAGAACATTCGGACCAAGGCATTGCACACTTGGGCAATGACAATTCAGTTCTTTCGCCAATTTTGTGTCCATCCAGCGTGTGTATGCTGATGGCAATGTATCAGTTTCAATATTTCCAAGCGGCGGTGTATCACCAAAGTCTGTTACAATAATATTCCCATCAAAAATATTCACATTCAACCGTGAGCGGCCATCAGGGTCATTTCGTACAGTGACATTTTTCGCCTGACGCAATCGCTTCAGGAGGCGCTGATCTTCTTCATCTGTACTGCATGAATAAAATGGCAAGGTGCCAAACAGCATCCATGTGTTCTCATCACGAATATCCAGCAGCTGATGAATCGCATCACGCATTTGCGGAAGCGTCAATGATTCAAGGGCGCTAGCGAAATCACTTGGGTACATCGGATGGACTTCGTGGCGCTGACATTTCATCTCCTCCACGATTTGACGGTGGATGTGTTCAATATAAGGGAGCGTACGCTTATTCAGCATGGTTTCAGCGGACACCGTGACACCAGCTTTCACAAGTGCCTGACTATTCTCGATCATGCGATCAAATAATGTTTCACGCTGTGCAAAGGTTGGTTTTCTGTCCATCATCGCAAAGCCGACCGTTGCAAACTCTTCGACAGTGCCCCAGTTATGTGAAATGTGAAGGACATCTAAGTATGGAATAATCTCTTCATATCGCGCCAAATCAAGTGTTAAGTTTGAATTAATTTGTGTACGGACGCCGCGTTCATGGGCATACTTTAATAAAGGGACGACATATTCCCGCACAGATTTGAGAGAAAGCATTGGTTCTCCGCCTGTAATACTAAGTGAGCGAAGCAGCGGAACTTCATCTAAACGTCGAAGCAGCAAATCAAGTGGCAGTGCATGTGGGTCCTTTGGCTGCAAGGTATAGCCAACTGCACAATGCTCACATCTCATATTACATAAAGTCGTCGTCGTCAATTCAATATTTGTCAGCTTCATTTCTCCGTAATCCTGCACATCGAGATAGGCTTCCCAAGGGTCGTATGCAGGTGTGATCGGACGAAGTGCTGTTTTTTGATTCATGGTATCTATCTCCTTTTCATTCGGGTAAACATAGACCCGCCAACAGTTAATTTTAAGCCCCTTGACCGTTATACGCAAGGGGGGGACACGATTGATTTGCAAGGGAAAAAAAGATAAGCTATAAACAAATGCTAAAGGGAGTGTATCTATGGGCAAGGCAGCAGACAGTAAAGAGCAGCAGGTCGATTATTTAAAGAACCGATTAGATATGTTTATGAATGTGATTGATTCATTAGATCCCGAATCAACAGACGTTGAGGATATAGACAGACTGATCCAGATGATTGATGATTTAGAAGCGAAATATGAGCGGTTTAAAAACGATTGGAAGGAAGAATAGCTCGCGCTTTGCGAGCTTTTTTCTTTAAATTGGCAGGCAAATAGACGTATCAGTCTCGGTGATATTCTGCACAATAGAAGTAAAACCGGGAAGTGACGTAAATGAAAAAATATATGCTGATCTGTTTGTGTACGCTCTTTATTTCCATCCCCTTGTCAGAAGCAGCAGCCGTGTCCAACAAGCCCATTCATTGGGGATTTGCTAAAAGCAAGCAGCATAAACCAGCAGATGCTGGGAAGGAACTGACGACACTCTTAAAAAAATATGATGCCTTCTATTTAGGCAACACGAAAAAGAAAGAGATTTATTTTACATTCGACAATGGCTATGAAAATGGGTACACACCAAAGGTTTTAGACGTGCTGAAAAAACATCAAGTATCCGGTACCTTTTTTGTGACAGGCCACTTCGTGAAGGATCAGCCGCAGCTTGTGAAACGTATGGCAGACGAAGGACATATCATTGGTAACCACTCCTATCACCATCCAGATTTAACGAAAAAGAGTGTGACAGAAATCAAAGAAGAGCTAGACAGTGTAAATGAAGCCGTGTACAAAATTACGGGAAAACAAGATAACCTATATCTTCGTCCACCACGCGGGGTATTCAGTGAAAGAGTTTTAAAGGAGACAAAACAGCTCGGCTATCAAACCGTTTTCTGGTCAGTGGCTTTTGTGGATTGGCATATTCATCATCAAAAAGGAAAACAGTATGCCTACGATCAAATGATGAAGCAGGCACATCCAGGTGCAATTTACTTACTTCATACCGTCTCAAGAGACAATGCCGAGGCGCTGGATGATGCCATCACAGCTCTGAAAAAACAAGGATATTCCTTTAAAAGCTTAGACGATCTCATGCTTGAAAAAGTATGGCATCTGCCTCAGCTATAGAAAAAAAGCTTGCAGAATAGACTAACCTAGTTAAATGGGACATAAAAAAACACCCTTCAAGTGATACACTTAAACTAAGTGTAAATGAGGAGGGTATTTTTTATGGGGAAAAACAGATATTCATCTGAAATAAAATGGGCTGTTGTGAAAGATAAATTAAGTGGTCAGTTTACCAACCAACAAATTATGGAGAAATACAATATAAAGAATGTCTCTCAAATTAAAACATGGATGAAGTGGTATCGAGAAAATCAGTTATATCGATTTGATCAGCCAATTGGAAAACAATATAGCTTTGGGCATGGACCTGACAATGTCTCTAAAGAGGAAAAAGTGAATAGGCAGATGGAACAACTTAAGATGGAGAATGAAATTCTAAAAAAGTATTTGGAAATCGTAGAGGAGTTGAAAAGGGAGTAGCTCTATATTTGGTCGAGAGATTACGAAAGAAATATACAGTAACATCTGTCTTAAGTATTTTGCAGATCGCCAGATCGACATACTATCGTTGGGTATCCGAAGGAATACTGCCAAAATCACAGGTGGAGGACGCTATTATTTCCTTATGTACCGAAACGTTGTTCGGGTATGGTCACCGTAAGATACGAGAGCTGCTTCAGCGTCAATATGGGATGAAACGAAACCGAAATACTGTACAGCGTATCATGCAAAAATACCATCTTCAATGCCGTGTAAAGCGTAAAAGGAAATGGAAGTCACAAGGAGAATCTGTCATCATTGCCCCAAATATATTAAATCGGGATTTCATCGCAATACACCCGAATTCAAAATGGGTAACAGATATTACTTATATTCAGTACGGACCAAGAACGCTCTATCTTTCGACCATGATGGATTTGTACAACAACGAAGTTGTTGCCTATACCCTAGATGATCATCAACAGACAGCACTAGTATTGGACACACTCAGGACATCTTTAGAGAAGAGGAATCACCCTAAAGGTGTACTTATACATTCAGATCAAGGAGCTGTATACAGTTCATATGCATATCAAAAGGAGTTAGAGACAAAAGAAATCATAAGCAGTATGTCAAGACGAGGTAACTGTTTTGATAACGCAGTCATAGAATTCTTTCATTCTAGCCTGAAATCAGAGGAATTTATGTATACAAAGTTCAACTCTATATCAGAAAAAGATGTCAGACAACGAATCGACTGTTACATCAAGTATTATAATGAAGAGCGTATCCAAGAAAAATTAGGCTACCACGCACCAAAAGCATTTGGTCGCATGACAGCCTAATCAGGGTGTTTTATCTGTGTCTCATTCTACTATGTCAGTCTAGAAGACTGCAGGCTTTTTGATTTATCCTTCTCTGATTTTACGCTGAAACAAAAGGGGTTGAAGTCGTGTAAAAGAATCAATCAAGCCCTCACCGAAAATCGTAATGCTACGCTCCCAAGGATGTCCTAGTAAGCCCCAGCTCATCTCTTTTGATAAAAAGAAATAGTAATCCCCGTTAGGGAGCACAGGTACTCTCCATTCTCCAAACTCATCTTTTTCACATGTACCGTGTGGTGTGATCCAGTAGCATTCGTGCTGCCAATCAAGGGCCAGCATATACTTGTCCGATCCGATATTCTCCTGAAATGCGAACAACGCCTTCTCTTCAAGGTCTCGTGCGCACGAAGAAACGAAGCCTCTTCAAAATAATCAGAGATATCGTATGTGATGAAAGGAGAAGGGACTTGAAATGCGGGAAAGTGAGAGATGCTTGGTTCAAATTTTAACTCTTGATATATCGTCTTCCATACTAAATCTTGTTCTTTTTCGGTCAATGGAATCCAGTTTTCCATATTAGCCGCCTCCCAAGCAATTCTCACACCTCACTATTTAAAAATACGAAACCACCCTTTATGCTTAAACCACAAAAGCATACCCGAGACGATCAGACCCATGAAAATAAGCACGGCAAAATAGCCATACTTCCAGTGTAATTCAGGCATGTTATCAAAGTTCATTCCGTATACCCCAACAATAAAGGTCAAGGGGATAAAAATAGTCGACACAATGGTCAGCGTCATCATGATCGCATTCATCCTGTTGGAATTCAGCGTCTGATAGCTGTCTCTTAAATCTGCTGTCATATCGCGGTTTGACTCAACAATCTCTGTTAATTTCAACAGGTGATCATAAATATCATTAAAATAGGCTTGACGGTTTGTATCGCTTCTCAGCATATTCGTGTTCACAATTCGATATAAAAGATCTCTCATTGGGATAATTGTTCTTCGCAGTTTGAGCAAATCTGACCGAATACCGAATACTTCGGTCATCAGCGTTCCGTACGTTTTATGCCCTTCTTCATCCTCAATTTCATTCAGTCTGTCCTCAATTTGATAAATAATAGGGAAATAATCATCGACCAGCTGATCAATCAGCATATAGGCAATATGCTCTGGTTCACTGTTTCGGGCTTTTTCAGACCCTTTGAGCTTTCGAATGACACGATCAATGTATGGTGCTTCCTTCAAATGAAAGGTGACGATATAGTTTTCACCAACAAAAAGATCGACTTCCTCAGATCGAAGTGTTTTTTGGTTGAGGGCATGAAGCACAAAAAACAAATAACCTTCATAAAAATCAAGCTTCGGCCGCTGTAAATAATGGAAGCAATCTTCAATCGCAAGCGGATGGAACTGAAAATATTCCTTTAACAGCGTTGCTTCCTTTTCCGTCGGCGCATGAAAATCAATCCAATACCAGGCGATATCGGGGCTTGAAAGCTGCTGCAATGTTGCATGTTCAATCAAGTCGCCGTTTTTTGTCACTGCAAGCTTTTTTTCAGCATGTGCACCCCTCCAGACTTGCATTATATCATGAAGCAGCGCCGGCGAACTTATACGTTTTTACCACAAAAAGCCGATCTCATGACTGAGATCGGTCAAATGTGCGTGTATGATTGATGGATAAAAGTAGGAATTATGGACGGCGGAAGTTCACGAAACCACCGTTACGGTCGAACCAGCCTCTAAATGCCCAGTTGATGTAGCCCCCGTCACCTTTGTTTGTGAAAGAACCACTTTCAAATACCCAAACTCCGTAAGTAATGCTTCCGTATTTCACAGTAGCAAACGTTTTGACACCGTTGAAACGAGTCTCATAGCCTTGGCTTAAGTTAAATACCATAACGTTGTATCTTGCGCCAGCAGCATAGAAAGCAGACTCCATTAATCCTTTGACAAAGCCTTCGCGGTTTGTGTTTTCATTTGCTGCATTGATGAGTGCATTTGCAATGCCAAGAACGTCAAAGTTAATGTTTACGTTTCCTGCATTTGTAGATGCTTTACCTTCAGCAGCTTTGTTTAAAACGGTTTGCTGAACAGTTGTTGAAACTGGAGCAGCTTTTTGCTCAGCAGCGTCAGCGAATACTGGTAGTGTCGAAGAAACAGCAGTGGCAAGGGCAACAGAAAGAATTGTTTTTTTCATTGGTCGGATCTCCTTTGTTTTTAAATTTTGGGTCTTCATTTTTGTAAAACGTGAAACTAGGTAAGCCGGTAATCAATGAGGTAAATATGTTCCTGCAAGATGAAACAAATAATTGCCTAATCCGCTAATTCCTTTGTTCACCTCCTTGATATGTCATAATTATACAAATATTCCTTAAATAGAAGATATCACCCATGGGTTCTATTTCTAATTTAAGGAAAATTCTCCTAAAATGTTGAAGGGTGGTGTCGAATTTTAGCTAAATTCGACTAAAAACTTTCATCTATCCAAAGGAGAATGAAGAAGAATAAGGAAGATATAACTGATAAATTCTTGTACTCTTTATGTTTAAAAGTATTCAATATAGAGAATGATTCATGCGAAATGAATCAATTGCATTCGCGTGTGTTTGCAGAAAGGAAGAGGGAAATATGTGGGAAAAACAGCTGGTGGTTAAACCGCCGTATCACTTCAATCAAGTGCTAAGACGCTTATCGAATGATCCATTAAAGGCAGTCGATTTGAGCAAAAGAGAAATCAAAGTACCAATGAGATTGGATCAAAGGCCGTATGTGGTGATCGTTCAAGCGACAGGAACAAAAGAAACGCCTACGTTTCGGGTGCAAGCAAACGGACCTGAGGAGCCCATCATTTCTGAGGTGAAGCGGATATTTGGAATGGAGCATCAATTAAGCGTTATTCATGACCATTTTTCTCAAACAAATCTAGCGTCTATTTTTGAACGTCATATTGGAACACCGCTCATGCTGGACTTCCATTTATATCATTGTTTAATGAAGTGCATCATTCATCAACAGCTCAATCTTGCGTTTGCTTATGAGCTCACGAAACGGTTAGTTCATTCGTACGGTGAGCAAATAGAAGGCGTTTGGTTTGACCCTTTACCGGAAACCATCGCAGCACTTGAAACAGACGATCTGAGAAAGCTCCAATTCAGTCAGCGGAAGGCGGAATATGTCATTGATGTATCGAAACGAATAGTGAACGGCTCTCTTTGTTTAGAGGAATTACACGATTTGCCGGATATAGAAATTGAGGAACGACTGCTTCCGATTAGAGGCATTGGACCTTGGACGGTTCAAAATGTCCTGATGAATGGACTTGGAAGACCAAATCTCTTTCCGGTAGCAGATATTGGTATTCAAAACGCCATCAAACGGCACTTTAACCTGCCTGAAAAACCGACAAAAGAGGAGATGGCAGCCTTAAGCAAGGAGTGGACGCCTTATTTAAGCTACGCTTCCCTTTATTTATGGAGAAGCATTGAGACAGATAAATAAATGAAAGGCATTTTCTCTCTTTGTACAAGTCGTGATATACTAATGAGATGGAATAAAATGAGGACAACCTATAACGGTTCAAATAGAACGGAGAGAATGAAATTGAAAGAAAAACAGCAAGGGGCCCTTCTGCAAAAGGGGCAGCAGTTCCCGCTTACCATTAAACGCCTTGGTATTAATGGTGAAGGGGTCGGTTATTTTAAAAAGCAAGTGGTCTTTGTCCCGGGTGCGCTTCCAGGTGAGGAAGTGGTCGTTGAAGCAACAAATGTACAGGCAAAATATGCAGAAGGTACGGTCAGAAAAGTGCGAAAGCGCTCGGAGCATCGAGTGAAGCCGCCATGTCCAGTATACGAGCAGTGCGGCGGCTGTCAGCTTCAGCATTTGGCGTACGAACAGCAACTAAAGGAAAAACGTGATATTGTCATTCAATCAATGGAACGACACACGAAGCTATCGCTCGAAACGCTAGATATTAGACCAACGATCGGCATGGAAGATCCGTGGCACTACCGGAACAAAAGTCAGTTCCAAGTAGGGCGGTCTCATAGCGGCGACATCATCGCTGGGCTTTATGGACTGAATTCTCATAAGCTTGTGCCGATTAAGGAATGTATTGTGCAGCATCCGAAAACGAACAAAACAACAGGCGTTGTCCGCAAAATTTTAGAGAAATTTGGCGTATCGGTTTACAATGAACGGACAAGAAAAGGTGACGTGCGGTCGATTGTCGTGCGAGTCGGCTTTGAAACAGGTGAAGTACAGGTCGTCCTTGTCACATCAAAACCTGAATTTCCAAAGAAAAAAGAAATTGCCGAAGCCATTCAAAAACGTCTGCCAGAAGTGACATCCATTATGCACAATATCAATGGCGAAAAAACGTCGGTCATCTTCGGGCATAAAACATCTTATCTAGCAGGCAACATGGTCATCCAAGAATTTTTAGGAGACGTCTCATTTGAACTAAGTGCACGTGCATTCTTCCAATTGAATCCGAAGCAGATGTTAAAGCTTTACGATGAAGCGAAAAAAGCGGCCAAACTGACAGGAAAAGAAAAGCTCGTCGATGCCTATTGCGGCGTTGGCACCATCGGCATGTGGCTCTCAGATGGCGCAAAAGAAGTAAGAGGAATGGATGTCATCAAAGAATCAATTGATGATGCCAAAAAAAATGCCAAAAAACACGGCATGAAAAACACGACCTATGTGACAGGAACAGCGGAACATTGGCTGCCAAAATGGTTCAAAGAAGGCTTCCGTCCTGACGTCATCGTCGTGGACCCGCCAAGAACAGGCTGCGAGCGCACCTTCTTAGACACCGTCAAACAAGTCAAACCAAAACGCTTTGTCTACGTCTCTTGCAACCCATCCACACTAGCAAAAGACCTCGAATACATGTCAAAAGACTACAAGATCGAATACATGCAGCCAGTGGATATGTTTCCGCATACGGCGCATGTGGAGACAGTTGTGTCGATGACGTTAAAATAATAATGAACACACACCGAAAACCCTAGATTTCATGAAATCTAGGGTTTTTTATGTCATTGCTACGGTTTCTGAAAAATAGATTTTAACTGCTCAGCTTCTTGATGAAATAGACCAAGTAATAGCTATTTTGTGTTTTTTGAAAATAAATATTAACTCTATAAATTGACGCAAGACCAATGAATAGGTCAAGATAAAAGAAACTGTAAGATAAAGGGAGACGAATCATGATTCATATCGTATTTGGCGCTTCACCTGCCGGTAGTCTAAAACAAGCATTGCGTGAAATGAAACAAAAACCAGTGGAAGACATGATCACCTTTGATGATATTTATTCCATTGGCCCACTTTTGCACTTACATGAACGAGAAGGACAAGAGGCACGTATAGAGTGGATGCGTCACGTCATGTCCAATGAATTTGGCGGATTTGATGACATGGTCATCGATCAGCAAAAAATGCTTCAACAAATGAAGGATATCAAAGATGGTTCACATATTTTGATCTGGATGGGCAACAATGCACACGAACAAATTGGCCTACGATTTGCCATCTATTTATTAAAAGGGAAAAATGTTGACGTGTCTGTCATCAATACAACGATTGCATATGATTATCTGTTCAATACAAAAACAAGACGAATGGACCTTCGACATACTGGAGAAATCACATCTGAAAAATTTAAAATTTTATACGGAAGTAAAGAGCATTTTCATATAGTGACGAAAGAAGAAAGAGAGAGATTACAGGAAGAATGGCTTGCATTTGCGGAAAAAGACCAAACGCTGCGAATATGGCAAAAGGAACAAACGATCAACGTACCAGAAGATGAATTTGACGCATATTTGGTGAAAATGGCCAAGCGAGTTCATCAGTCATGCCAAGAAGAGGATTACATCAAGACGCCTCGCTTAATTGGAGAAGTCATCGGTCATTTAGAGCAGTATATCGGAGATGAATTTATTGAGTATCGGCTAAAAACATTAATTGATCAAGGTATTTTTGACATGAAAGGGAATCGATCTTCCATGCGTTTTTACTCAATTAAACTTACAGGGTTTGGGGAGCACCTCAAAAAATGGGTGTGCTGTCGTGAGTTTGAGGATCACCCTTATGTGAAAATAGAAGGAACCTACGGTGGTGAACCTTTTCAATGTGGACATTGTCAATGTCATTTAGAAAGAGATGATGTACCTTTAAGCGATGCGCTCTTTTCAAACATTTGGAATTGGACCATACAGTATGGCCGCTGGTTTGATGAAGAGACAGAAGACTTGCTGCCAGATGGGGTAGAAATGGAAAAGAAGTTCAATCAAGAAGGAGAGCGCATGACGGAAGAAGTAACACGTGCATTATCTCCTACGTATCAAGTCGAGTATAGCCCAAGTGAACTCACTCAACATTTTATTTAAAGAATGAATTTCAATCGCTCTGCACAAAATAAAGCTTTACATGATTAGTCATCATCATGTAAGATATGAAGAAATTAAAAGCGAAGAAAAGGACATGAGCAATTTGTACTGGTTACCAGAGAGGGAAGTCACGCTGAAATCTTCCTAACGCAGGAAAGTTGCCTTACCACCTTTGAGCTGTATTGGGGAAAATCGCAGTATCCAATACCGTCTACGCCACGTTACGGCACCAGAGCCATAAAGCGAATACGCATTATGGGAATTTGGGTGGAACCACGGATCACACATTCGTCCCTCTATGAGGGATGGGTGTGTTTTTTTGTTCACTCCTATATCATATTGCTTTGAAAAGGACATGAGCAACTTTTATCGGTTACCAGAGAGGGAAGTCACGCTGAGATCTTCCTAACGCAGAAAAGTTGTCTTACCACCTTTGAGTTGTATTGGGGAAAATTGCAGTATCCAATACCGTCTTTGCCACGTTACGGCACCAGAGCCATAAAGCGAATATGCATTATGGGAATTTGGGTGGAACCACGGATTACACATTCGTCCCTCTATGAGGGATGGGTGTGTTTTTTTATTTCAAAAAAATGAAAGGTGTGTCAGTCATGAGAGAAAACATGGTGAAGATTCAATTTCCGGATGGAAAGGCGAAGGAGTTTTCCGCAGGTACGACTGTCGCAGAAATTGCCTCCTATATTAGTCCGAGTTTAAGAAAGAAAGCAGTGGCGGGAAAGGTAAATGATCAAACAGTTGATTTAAGTTATGAGCTAAACAGCGATGCAGTGCTGTCTATTTTGACACTCGATTCGGAAGAAGGGCTTGAAGTGTTACGTCATACATCTGCACACGTATTAGCCCAAGCCGTAAAAAGGTTGTATGATGATGTAACACTTGGGATCGGACCTGTCGTCGAAAATGGATTTTACTATGATATGAAACTAAATCGAACTTTACGTTTAGAAGATCTGGCAGCGATTGAAAAAGAGATGGAAAACATCATGAACGAAAATCATCTGATCCAAAGAATCGAAGTGTCTTACAAAGAAGCTGAAGCGTTGTTTGCGAATGACCCATATAAGCTGGATATTTTAAAAGGTCTCCCTAAACAAGAGACAATCACGGTTTATCAGCAAGGAGAATTTATAGATTTGTGCCGTGGTCCTCATCTGCCATCTACAGGATATATGAAGGCATGTAAATTAACACGTGTTGCAGGGGCTTATTGGCGAGGGGATCGCAATCACGATGTATTGCAGCGGGTGTATGGTGTTGCGTTTCAACATTCAAAACATCTAGCTGATTATCTTCGTTTCATAGAAGAAGCAAACAAGCGAGATCACCGAAAATTAGGCAAACAATTATCTCTATTTATGTTCTCTGAAGAAGCTCCAGGTATGCCATTTTATTTACCAAAAGGGCAAATTGTCAGAAATGAATTAATGGCTTTTTCAAGAGAAGTGCGAGGTAAAGCACAATATGAAGAAGTGAGTACGCCATTTATGATGAACCAAGAACTTTGGGAACAGTCAGGCCATTGGGATCATTATCATGAAAATATGTATTTCTCAGAAGTAGACCATACAAGCTTTGCTTTAAAGCCGATGAACTGTCCAGGGCATATGCTCATGTTTAAAAACAACTTATATTCATACAGGGATCTTCCAATCAGGATGGCCGAATTTGGTCAGGTGCATCGTCATGAATATAGCGGTGCATTAAATGGATTGTTCAGGGTCAGGACATTTTGCCAAGATGATGCCCATATTTTTTTGAGAGAAGATCAAATTGAGTCTGAAATCAAACAGATTTTCCAATTAGTTGATCACATATATCGAACTTTTGGATTTGAGTATTCAGTTGAACTTTCGACTCGTCCAGAAAAAGCATTAGGGGATGATGCAATTTGGCATCTATCTGAAACATCCCTAAAGAATGTGCTTGACCAGCTAAAGGTCGACTACCAGCTAAATGAAGGAGATGGGGCCTTTTATGGTCCAAAGATCGATTTTCATATTAAAGATGCACTAGAGCGGAGCCATCAGTGCGCCACAATTCAACTTGATTTCCAAATGCCTGAAAAATTTGACTTAACATATATCAATGAAAAAAACGAAAAGGTCCGGCCGGTTGTCATTCACAGTGCCATTTTTGGTTCTCTTGATCGTTTCCTTGGCATCTTAATCGAGCACTTTGCAGGAGCCTTTCCATTATGGCTAGCACCAGTACAAGTACAAATCATACCTGTCTCAAGCGTTCACCTCAATCACTGCTTGGAGGTTCAGCAGTACTTAAAAAGTGTAGGGATAAGAGTCACAATTGATGAACGGGATGAAAAACTCGGCTATAAAATGAGAGAAGCACAAATGCAAAAAATGCCTTATATCGCTGTGATTGGCGATAAAGAAATGCAAGAAAAAACGCTAAATATTAGGCGGCATGGAGAAAAGGCTTCAGAGCAGATGTCTATGGAGGATTTTAAAGGCTCGATAGCTCAACAAATAAAACAAAAAAAGATTGCTCAAGAATTAGTGTGATGTTTTTCACCATTGATAAGGAAGATCGAAGGGTTAAGAGTTCATTGAAATGATGGGCGTTTAACCCTTATTTTCATTTGTTAAAAAACCGAATAAACGGATGAAAGGGAAAATATTGAAACATTTACTCAATAAAATCGTAATATAGATAGAGCGCTCATCAGAAACATTTGAAACGGAGAGGAGCATTACATGGAACAAACAACGCTAAAAAAAATGAGAATAAAACAAATAGCCGCCTCTAATTTAATAACCGGCATCATGATCGTAATTTTTTTTATCTTGATTCAAATTTCTGAAATTCGATTTACACATTTCTTTTTTTGTTTAGGGATTTTAATGCTCCTTCAAAGCATTTTTGGTTTTATCAAAAAAGGATCGACGAAGTCTTTTATTCCACTTTTTGAACAGGTAGCCATTTATGAAAAGACGAAATTGGGGAAAGAGTGGGAAAAAGAACAGAGAACAGAAAATATTTGGAAATTGATATTGAGTGGGCTTATGTTCTTTCAGGCATTTAGCTTCCAAAATGTCACGAATCCATTCTTTGATATAGAACCTATATTTCTAATTTTTTTATTGGTTATTGCTCTAGCCCTTATCAATGTAAGCATGCTTTTTCGCTTTAGAAAAATTGACCGATCAACTGAAGAGCATGAATTAAAAGGGTATACAAAGGAATCAAACATGATGGCAATAGCTTTAGGTTTCTTGACAGTTATCGTTATATTTTTCTTTATCATCATCTTTGTCCTTCCATAAGACTGATTACTTAACATTTTGAGGTGAAATAAATGAATGCAAACATTCAACAACTGATAGATCAGACAAGGATGAAATTTGGCTTAGATCATTACCATTTAAAAAGACACGGTTTTTATCGATATGTCAACATGTTCAATGAAACCATTTATAAATTGAATATGGAGTGGTTTCCTCCTTATGAAACGGAACCTGAGGATGACGATTTAAACCCAGATGGCACAGCCGTGATTGAAGTGAATTTGAATACGGGACAGGTTGAGAGTGCGGTTTTTGTTATGGGCAAGACATATATATGCAAAGAAAGGGGTTCAGTTTGATAACGCCCATCCAAATGAAGTCATCAAATGGATTGAACAAGAAACAAATTTGATCTATGGAGAGCATTTTCACTTACATAAGGAGGAAGAAGGGGAACTTCTTTTCAAAGAAAAAATGGATGATGTACCAGTGACTCCTTCAGGCATGATAGAGGTGAAATGGGATGAACATGGACAACTCATTTACTTTATTCATCACGGGCCATTTCTTGCTAAAAAAATGCAGAGAGCTGAAAAATATTCGCTTTCCGTTGAGATGATCGAGAGCTTAGCACAGCAGCAAGTGCAAAGGATTGAATGGCCTTCCTTTGATCAGAATAAAATCCGTCCCATCTATGCATTAGAAGAAGTGTATGTTAAGAATGATGGAACAGGAACCATTCCATTTGAAGGTACGATTCAGGAACATCACTGTTTCAATATAAATGAAATCATAGAATGGGAGGAACCGATAAGAGAGCCTTTTGTAAGAAAGGAATTAAATATTCAGGAAGACATCTCAGCTGATCAAGCCTTTTCATTTGAACCTTCACCAGATACAATACCAATTTCAAAAGAAGAAAAAGATAAGTGTGTGAAAGCAGTTCAAATCTTTTTGCGGCAGGAATATCCAAATGACACAGGAAAATGGCTCTTAACGACTCTCCACCGTGATCATGGTTACATTCATGCAACAGTAAAAGCAAATACACAAGAGAAAAGCGTGCTTACAGGTAAAATCATGATATTCATTGATGCCTATACATTTGAAGCAGTCAATTACATAGATAGACAACAAATGTTCAAGATGTGTGGGATGTTGGATGAACTCCAATCTCCAAATAAAATCACCCTATCAAAGGAAGAAGCCTTTGAAAAATTGAGAGAGTACCTGGAGCTTACACCCATCTATGTCTTTGACTTTGCACAAAAACAATATGTTTTATGCGGGAAGCTGGATTGTCATTATGGGGTAGATGCAGCCAGTGGTAAAGTGATTCCATTACAGGACATTTGAAGTAATGAAGACAAAGTACTTTACGACTTTCTAGAGAACAGTGAGGAGCTGTTCTTTTTTTGTCTCACCACCTATTTTTTTGAAGAAAAATGGAATATTGTAGCAGGAAGTTGTCGTTTCATCACGAAAGAAAACAGATAAGAATATGATCATAGATCCATCGTTTGGAATCGTGGTTGACTCAATGAGAGCAATTAGTTAGATCATAAACATTCATGACAGTACAATTGATCTCCAAGAAGAGTGAAAAACATGTCTCAGGTAGTATGAGAAAATACGTAGGCGAGACCTTATGATGAGTTGATAACGTTTGTTTGTAGGTGAGTTTGAAGTCATGATAGAAGAAAGTGAGGATATCCACCTTGAGTACATTGGAAGTGTTTCGTCAGTTTTTAGTTGACCATTATCCTGCGTTACAAAATGAGCTTTGGCTGAAAGATGTTGATACTCTTCGAATCTCTCCTATTCTTCATCCATTTCTGAAAAGCAAGCTGCCAGAAGGGATTGAAAAATTCACCTGTGTGCTATTCACACAGCAGACAGATCAAACAGCTGCCCCGCTCAAAGTATATCTTCTGTTAGATGAACACGAGCAATCACTTTACGCGATTGATTTGATGAATGAACAGATCGTGCTCCATTAAAAAGAAAGACAGGAGAGCATCTCCTGCCTCAGCTTGTAGAGAAACCTATGTTTTTCTACAAGCTTTTTTGTTTTAATAATGTGTTTTTCATCTTTATGAAAGAAACAAAAAAAGGACTCCCACACCCCTGACCTAGCTTCGCTAGTGTGTGGCAATCTTCTTCATATTCTGGCAAGCGGCTGTGAGGAGAACTTGTTCTTCGTTCACATTTCGTTCCCCTCAATCGGCAGCAGCGAAGCCCATGCAGCTGTTTTGAATCTGCAAAGCAGCGCTCTATTTTTTTGTAGAGGATTTTTCCCGAGTCAGGATTTTGTCTACAAGCTGAAACAACCCGTTTTCAAAAGAAAATGGGTTGTTTTTAGTGTGAGGAGAAGGCTTTATTGTGTCAGCTCGATCGCTTGGTCCAGAACTTTTGCTCCGTTCATCATTCCATATGCCATTTGGTCAATGATATCGACCGGTATCTGGTATTGTTTCGCTCGTTCTGCAATTTGTGTTTTTAAATAGCGGACTTGAGGTCCAATCAATATGACATCAATATCATTCATATGGCTTTGTAAATCCGCTTCAGCATAAGCGTTGATTTCAGCGACTATTTCACGGTTTTCCGCTTCTTCTCTCATTTTTTTCACCAGCATGCTGGTCGACATGCCGGCAGAACATACAAGTGCTATCTTCATTTTTGTTTTCCACTCCTCAGCTCTTGATATAAATGAATCATTTCTTTCGCTACATCTTTTACAGTCATTGACGTCATCAAATGGTCTTGTGCATGGATTAACAATAGATTGGGTGAAAGGCCTTCGCCTTGTGCTTCTTTTTGCAATAAGCGGTTTTGCGCCTGATGCGCTTGAAGCAGTTCCGCTTCTGCTTCTTGGATCTTTTGATTCCCTGAATCGTACTCGTTATTTTTCACATGCTGTAATGCTTCCATTGCAGATGAACGCGCATTTCCAGCATGCAAGATGATTTCAAAAGAGACCTGTTCTAAATGGAGTGTGTACGCCATGAAATGACCCCCTTGTTTAGTTATTTTGTTGCCTGATGCAGAGCGGCTCGTTCTGCTGCTTTAATGAATGGCAGGTAGAGCAAGACAGCCAGCACCAAGTTGAAGATTTGCAGAAAGACTCCCCGGATTGATCCTCCGGTTACGAGATAACCGCTGACAATCGGCGGCGTCGTCCACGGGAGAATGGCTACAGTTTTCGGAACGAGTCCACAGGCTAAAGCGATGTACGACGTAACCGTTAAAACTAATGGAATCAATAAAAATGGAATGAACATAATCGGATTTAATACGATAGGAAGTCCGAACAGAATAGGTTCATTAATGTTAAAAAGGCCGGGTGCGAAGGATACCTTTCCGATTGTTTTGTAGTGCTTCGATTTCACGCCGATGAAAATAGCAGCGAGCAAAGCCAATGTCGTCCCCGATCCTCCCATAAACACATAAGAATCAAAGAAGGGCTTGGTCACGATATAAGGCACTTCAAAAGCGCTCATTCCTTGCGAGAATAAATGCTGATTTTCCTGAATGAGCGGAAGATAGATGGATTCCATGATCGGTCCCAGAATATTTGTTCCGTGCAATCCGAAAAACCAAAGCAAATGATTCAAAAAAGTGAAAATCAAAGCGGATCCAATCGTGTTGGAAAGGCCTTGCAGCGGCTCCTGAATCGAGCTGAAGACTAGCTCGTGGATGCTTTGTCCGAAAAAATAAACGATCAGGGTGTTAAGTAATCCTGCTGTCGCCAATATCACAGCAGCCGGCAATAAAGCGTTCAAGGATTTTGTAACGCCATCAGGTACACCATCAGGCATTTTGATTTTAAGTTTCTCATTTTGAGAGAAGAGCCTGAATGCTTCCGTTGATAGCAAAGCCACGATTAATCCAACGAAAAGACCTTGAGCCCCCAGCCAAGTCATTGAAAAACCAAAGTCTTCTGTCGTCGGCGTAAGTACGGCGAATGCCCCGACCCCGATTAATGCGGCAGAAAGACCATCAGTCTTATAAGACTCTGCAAGCTTGAAACTGATAGCTGCAACAGCCAGCAAACTTAAAATAGCAAATGATCCATTCCATATAGCTCCGCCGGCAGCCGTCCATCCTTCTCCAAAAAGACCCGTCATGAAATCTTGAAATGCCGGTATAGGGAAATGATTGATCAGTATGGCAAGAGAGCCGATGATGATTAAAGGCATAATGGCAATGAATCCATCGCGTATGGCAATTAAGTGTCTTTGGGAGCCGATTCTTCCAGCGATCGGCATGATTTTAGATTCGATGAACGCCATGGTTTTATTTTGTTTCATCATGTACAGCCTCCTTAAAGAACTGCGGGAGATAACGTTTATGAGCCTCAAGCATTTCATTCATCACCGATTGGGCTTTATGATCAGATGGAATTAGCGGATTCATGATCATAGCGGAATACAATATGTTGTCATCACCCGTGATCGCTGCTTCGATAACTAATTGTTCGAATTTTTTCATAGAGATCACTGCCCCGCTGATTGAATCTGGCAGTTTTCCGACTGTCAGCGGTATGGGGCCGCTTTTTGTGATGACACTGTTGACTTCGATCACCGCATCATGTGGAAGATCTGGTATGCTTCCTCTATTCAATGTGTTGACGGTCTGAATATCCATCGAATGATGATAAAGCGAGTTCATTAATGAGCAGGCTGCTTCACTATAATAAGCCCCGCCGCGTTCTTCCAATTCTTTAGGCTTTTCATGGATGTCTGCGTCATTGTATTTTTCAAACAGCTGCTTTTCTACGTCCATGACGGCTTCTGCGCGTGTCCCTTTGTTCTTATATGCTTCGATATCTTTTGCGAGCACATCTTCATACTGATAATAGTACTGATGATACGGATTCGGAAGCATGCGCAAAGAACGTAAAAATTGGCGATTCCAAGGCAGCATCGCAATATTGGAAGGAGAATAGTCTATGGTGTCATTCAATAGATGACCTATTGCCTCTTCTGTGCGGTCTACCCCATCAATCCATACCTTTTGTCCGAAGACAAAATGGTTAAGCCCTGCGAATTCAATCATGACACGGTTCACATTCACGTCGAAAATTTCTGCAATGCTGTTTTTCATGTTATAAGGGATATTGCAAACCCCGATGACTTTTTGATGGGATCCATGTTTCAATAAAGCTTCAGTCACGATGCCTGCTGGATTTGTAAAATTGATCAGCCACGCTTCTGGACAAATCTCGTTTATATCGCGAGCGATATCCAGCATGACGGGAATGGTCCGCAAAGCTTTAAAAATACCGCCGGCGCCATTTGTTTCTTGGCCGATAAGACCATGGCTGAGCGGGATTCTTTCATCCATCGCTCTGGCCTTCAATCCTCCGACTCTTATTTGAACCGTGACGAAATCCGCATGTTTAAGCGCTCTCGCACGATCTTTTGTATAGCTCAATTCAATCGGAACATCCGCATGTTTGATCATTCGCTTCGCGAGTTCTGAAGTGATGCTTACTTTATCTTCCCCTTCCTCAATGTCGACGAGAACAACCTCTTTCACTGGAAAATGCTGATACCGTTTGATGATACCTTCAATGATTTCTGGTGTGTAGCTTGATCCCCCGCCTATGATGACTAACTTCAGCGCCATAATCCCCCTCCTCAAGTCTCAATTTTTGAAAGCGCTTCACACATTTGGAATTTAACATGTAGTAACAAATTTGTCCATACATATTTGTTATGATAAATTATTTTTTTTGAGAACTTTTTGTGTTATTCTATAGTTAATAATTTCACTCCAAAGGAGAAAATGAATGGCAAAGCAACCACAACTCCACAGTCGAATTAAACAAGATATTGTAGATAAAATAGAGAGCGGCTATTACCCGTCTGGCAGTCTGCTTCCGACGGAATCCGAATTTTGTAAAATGTACGATGTCAGCCGAACAACGCTGCGGACCGCCTTGAACCATTTGCTTATGGAAGGAGCTATTTACCGCAAACAGGGGAAAGGGACATTTGTCGCCAAAGGAAAAGTAAAGCAGATCTTAAGTTCCAGCAATCTTCGCTATGCAGATCAATTAAAAGCGCAAGGTATGAAACCGAAAATCAAAGTTGTCGATTTGCAAAAATTAAAACCAGCCAAAAAGATCCAAAATTGCCTTGGGATTGATGATGATCAAATGGTCTATCAGGTGAAGCGGATTCGGTATGCGGATGAGGAAGAAATCCAGTTCGAAATGGCCTTTATCAGAGCCGATCTCGTGCCGGAGATAACGGAAGAAATGGCCAATATTTCCCTGTACCAGTGTATTAACAGTCAAGGAAATACGATTAAAAGAACTGAAGAGCAAATCAAAATCTTTATTTCGGATGAAGAAATTGCACAGCATTTGAATATCACACAAGGTACGCCTTGCTTTCAGATTGCAACACAAACATTTTTGGCATCTGAAGAAGTCGTGGAGTTTTCTCTGGCTTATTTCCGCGGAGATCGCGTTGAATTCTTCATAGAACGCGACTATGAAGAAAGAGGGGATGAAGGATGAAATCTTTGATCATAAACGCCGATGATTTTGGATTTTCACGGGGCGTCAACCTCGGCATCATTGATGCGTTCCAGCGCGGGGTGCTCACATCGACTACGCTCATGACCAATATGCTAGAAATGGAACATGCCGTCTTACTTGCAAGGGAAAATCATGAACTTGGGGTCGGTGTTCACTTAACATTGACAGCAGGACGTCCGCTTCTCAGCGGCCTGCAAACGGTTTCGGATGAGGATGGGAATTTTCGCAAGCTTTCATACTATCAAGGTTTTTTCGACATCGATCTTGATGAAGTGTATCAGGAATGGAGAGCACAGATAGAAAAAGCCCTCTCCTGCGGCTTGCATCCGACACATATCGACAGCCACCATCATATCCATACATACGGAAATCTTCCCGAGGTGTTTGTGAAGCTGGCGAAAGAGTATGATCTGCCCTGCAGAAAGGTGAACGATCATCATCCTTCCTTGTGGAAGAATGTGAGATCAAATGATGCCTTTGAGTTGAAAGTAGACAGACTGAAAGACTTATCATCCTTCCTTGATCTTCATCAAGATGCGGAAGTCATTGAAGTCATGTGCCACCCGGCTTATGTTGATAAATTACTGCTCGAAAAATCTTCATTCCATTATCCTCGGGTTTATGAGCTTTCATTGCTGACAGACCCTTTGTTGAAATCGGCTTTCATACAATGTTCGGATATTCGCCTTATTTCTTATGCCGGTCTTTAAATCTACAATTCTTGTAAAAATATGAAAAGCGCTCATAGTTATCATCAGCTCGCCGTTCTCCAAGTCTTGATGCTGGAAATGTCCAAGGCATTTCCAGCATGTAATGCAAAAACAGCATTGACAATTCTGAATATTCTAATTATCATAAATTTGTCATAACAAATTTACGCGTCATCAAACTTTTGCTTGAAGCTATTCTTACCAAATAAGGTCTAGACATCCATACCTGTTATTCAAAACGTCATTCTAATGTTTGCTCTCCACCACCCGCACATACGGTTTGAAGAGGCGTATAAAAACCGAAAATGTAAGCGTTTTCCCCTTGTTGTCTTCATTGTCATCAGCTGCTATGTCAGGACAAGGTGAATATAAACCTATCGAAAAGGGGGTGAACAAAATAGAGTTTCATTGATGAACAGCCAAAAAAATTGATGAAAAGGAGATGAAAAAAGTGTTTTCAAACAAAAAGTTTCTCGTTTTTTCTTTCATTTTTGCGATGATTTTAAGTCTGTCTTTTTTTAATGGGGAAAGTGCAAAAGCCAGTTCTGACAAAAGTTATAAAATGATCGGCTACTATCCGTCCTGGGGCGCTTATGGAAGGGATTTTCAAGTATGGGATATGGATGCTTCTAAAGTCAGCCATATTAATTATGCATTTGCTGATATTTGCTGGGAGGGGAGGCATGGAAACCCTGATCCGACAGGCCCGAATCCCCAGACATGGTCTTGCCAAGATGAAAACGGAGTGATTGATGTTCCAAATGGATCAATCGTTATGGGGGACCCATGGATCGATGTGCAAAAGTCAAATCCCGGAGATACTTGGGATGAGCCGATTCGGGGCAACTTTAAACAACTATTGAAGCTGAAAAAGAACCATCCTCATTTGAAAACATTCATATCAGTTGGCGGATGGACTTGGTCAAATCGCTTTTCAGATGTTGCGGCAGACCCTGCGGCAAGAGAGAATTTTGCTGCTTCAGCAGTAGATTTTTTAAGAAAATATGGGTTTGATGGGGTCGACCTTGACTGGGAATACCCAGTTAGCGGAGGGCTGCCGGGAAACAGCACCCGTCCGGAGGATAAGAGAAACTACACACTACTCTTGCAGGAAGTGCGAGAAAAGCTTGACGCCGCAGAAGCGAAGGATGGCAAGAAATACTTGCTGACGATCGCCTCCGGTGCCAGCCCTGAATATGTAAGCAACACTGAATTAGATAAAATTGCTGAAACCGTTGATTGGATTAACATTATGACCTATGACTTTAATGGCGGATGGCAAAGTATAAGCGCTCATAACGCCCCATTATTCTATGATCCAAAAGCGAAAGAAGCCGGCGTTCCAAACGCTGAGACATTTAACATTGAAAGCACCGTGAAGCGCTACAAGGAAGCCGGTGTCAAAGCGGATAAATTAGTGCTTGGCACACCGTTCTATGGCAGAGGCTGGAGCAATTGTGAGTCTGCAGACAACGGAGAATATCAAAAATGCGGACCGGCTAAAGAAGGGACGTGGGAAAAGGGGGTATTTGATTTTTCAGATCTTGAAAAGAACTACATCAATAAAAACGGATATAAAAGATATTGGAATGATCGAGCAAAAGTGCCGTTTTTGTATAATGCGGAGAATGGAAACTTCATTACCTACGATGATGAAGAATCATATGGATACAAAACCGACTTTATTCAATCAAACGGATTAAGCGGGGCTATGTTTTGGGATTTCAGCGGTGATTCAAATCAGACTTTGCTCAACAAATTAGCAGCCGATTTAGGGTTCGATCCGGGTGGGGGTAATCCAGAGCCGCCTTCATCTGCACCGGGTAATTTGCGTGTGACCGAAAAAACCGCAACCAGTATCAGTCTGGCGTGGGATGCACCGAGCGACGGAGCAAACATCGCAGAGTATGTGCTGTCATATGAAGGCGGGGCCGTATCGGTCAAGGATACATCGGCGACAATCGGGCAATTAAAGCCGAATACGACATACTCATTTACAGTATCGGCAAAGGATGTGGACGGAAAGCTCCATACCGGGCCAACGATAGAAGCAGCAACAAACTCTGATCAAACATGTGGGTATAACGAATGGAAAGATACAGCCGTCTACACAGGCGGAGACCGAGTCGTCTTTAACGGCAAAGTGTATGAAGCGAAATGGTGGACGAAAGGAGAGCAGCCGGATCAGGCTGGTGAGTCGGGTGTATGGAAATTAATTGGTGATTGCAAATAAATCAGTTTGATAGAAAACGATAAAGAGAGAGTGGGCTCCCCATCTCTCTTTATGAGAAAGGAGTATGAATGAAGTGAAAAGAACCGCTTTATTTACTTTGTCATTGATGCTGCTCCTGTCACTTTTGACCCCGTTCCACAACATTTCCGCAGAGTCTCCAAGCAAAAAACAGACTTGCCGTCCAGAAGGGCTGTGGGACTCTGGTGTTGCCAATATTCCATATTGTGATGTATACGATCTGGAGGGACGCGAAAAGCTGGCCAATGATTTAGACCGCAGAATGATCGGCTATTTTACGGGCTGGCGTACGGGAAAAGGCAATCAAGATCGTTATTTAGTAAACGATATCCCATGGAAGTACTTAAGCCACATTAATTATGCATTTGCTCATATCGGGGAAGATCATCGGGTTTCAATCGGGAGCGAGACGGATGCGAACAACCCATCTCTAGGGATGACCTGGCCGGAGTATCCGGATGTAAAGATGGATCAAACATTGCCGTATAAAGGCCATTTTAACCTTCTTCACCAGTTTAAAAAGAAACACCCTGATGTAAAAGTGTTGGCGGCAGTCGGTGGCTGGGCTGAAACCGGCGGTTATGTTGATAAGGATGGGAACCGAATACCAAGCGGAGGCTTTTACTCTATGACAACGAATGGTGATGGTTCTGTGAACCATAAGGCAATCAACACCTTTGCCGAATCTGTCGTAGCGTTTCTCAGAAAATATGAATTGGATGGAATTGATATTGACTACGAATATCCCACAACCATGCAAGATGCCGGCAATCCGCTAGATTGGAGCATATCCAACCCGAGACGCAAGGGATTAAATCAAAGCTTCGATGTATTGATGAAAACATTAAGAGAAAAACTTGATCAAGCATCTGTTGAAGATGAACAATATTACATGCTCACCATTGCGGCGCCATCATCAGCCTATTTGCTGAGGGGCATGGAAACCTTTAAACCGCTCCGATATGTCGATTATGTCAACATTATGTCCTATGATCTCCATGGAGCCTGGAATGAGTTTGTTGGACCTAACGCATCCTTATATGATAACGGCGAGGATGCGGAGTTAAAGCAGTCCAACATATACAGCACGCCGGAATATGAGGGGATCGGATATTTAAATACAGACTGGGCTTACCATTATTTTAGGGGAGCGATGGAGGCAGGCAGAATCAATATCGGTGTTCCTTATTATACGAGGGGCTGGAAAAACGTGAGCGGAGGAGTAAACGGTTTGTGGGGGAGCGCTAAAGGTTCAAATTGTCCTCAAGGCCTTACCAAATGCGGCGACGGGGCAGTCGGGATCGATAATATTTGGCATGATCAAGATGAACAGGGAAATGAACTGGGGGCAGGAGCAAATCCGATGTGGCATGCCAAAAATCTCGAAAAAGGCATTGCCGGTTCTTATTTAGAAAGGTATGGACTAAGCAAAGCCGATTTAAAAGGCGCTTACACTAGATATTATGACTCAGCGCTTGCGGCACCTTGGCTATGGAATGACGAAAAGAAAGTGTTTCTATCTACTGAAGACGAGGAATCAATAGAAACAAAGGCCGATTATGTCATTGAAAAAGGAATCGGCGGTGTCATGTTTTGGGACTTAAGTGGTGACTATGACTGGTATTCCGACAGAAATGGCAACAATGGAGAGTATGGTATCGGCAGGACATTAACGAGAACCTTATATCATAAATTTGCGGACACGACACCATACGATAATTGGCTCAGTACGTCACCTTTACCTGGCGAATCACTAGATATCAATATAGAGTTTACCGATTATCCGTTAGGAGATCAAAATTACCCCATCCATCCGAAAATGAGACTGACGAATAACAGTGATGTCACAATAACAGGAGGATCTGTGATTGAATTTGATGTGCCTACCTCTACTTCACCCCGATTTGGAAGCTGGAGCGGTGACCAGGTTGAAGTCATTTCTAAAGGGCATACAGGGCCGAACATTGGCGGGCTGACAGGAGATTTCCACCGCATCGGTGTGACCCTATCAAATTGGAAGTCAATTAAACCAGGTGAGACAGAGGAATTTCAGCTTGTCTATTACTTGCCTATCAGCGGACCATCTCATTTCACCATCACCATAGATGGTAAAAAGTACAGTCTGAAAGGCCAGTGAGGGCGGCTCCTATTCCGACAAGCACTGCTGTAGCAAAAAACGAAGACAAGCCCGTTCCCGAGGGAAGCGGGCTGTCTTCATGTCCTTATCGCGCGCTGTTTTTCCAGTTTGTGGAATTATCAAAGACTCCTTTTGTGATATGGGTGCCTCTGTTGTATGAAGAACCTCCGTATACTCCATTCGCATAACCGCAAGAGAGCATGGGCCGCGTGAACTGCTTTGCTCAAATACAGGTGAACCGCTTTGCCTTCCGTAAGTGTCCATCGCAAATTGCAGTTTGTAAGTTTCTGATACGCGATCGTTCCAGAATGCTGCCACTGTGCGCTCGATGGTGTGTCACCTGGATATCCGCTGCCGGTCACGCTTGTCCCAACGAGGGATGAAGTGGTGTATGATGATCCAAAATAACCGGCGGTGTTGCCAATTGGCTCACTGAGTTCGATGGCTCAATTTTCTCGACAGCCTGAGGCAGGAGAGCATCTCCTGCCTGTTTGTTTGGAATCATGCAAACAACTTTAGCCCAACCACACCAATCACGATCAGCAGCAGGCTAAGCATCCGAATCATGTTTTTCGGTTCTTTAAATAGAATCATATTAAACAGGACGGAGCCAGCGGTTCCAAGTCCAATCCAGACCGTATAGGCGACGGAAACTTGAACGGAAGAGAACGACGCGTATAAAAACAAGAAAGATAAGGCAAAACCGCCGACAAATAGTACGCCGGATGTCATTTGTTTTTTCTTACTAAACATATTTAAGCCAATGGTCCCGCCGATTTCGCAGGCAGAGGCTAATAACACAAAAAACCAGCCCATGTTATACCACCTCTCCTTTCTCCTCATGTGCATCTCCATCGGACACTTTTAGTCCAATAATCCCGATGACCAAAATCCCCATAAACACTAGCTTTTCAAATGAAAAAGATCCACCGAACAGCGCATAATCCATAATAGACGTACCGATTGTTCCAACTCCGGCAAACACGGCGTACACGGTTCCTGTCGGCAGCTTTTCACAGGCTTTCATTAAAAAATAAAAATCAATCGGGATGAGGCAGATAATGATCGCCCACTCCCACACAGCATCAGCTTTATTTAAACCAAACACCCATAGTAATTCGAATAAACAAGTGAGTGCGACATACATCCAGCTTTTCTTCATGATATTCCCTCCCAAAACTGACGATTCGTCATTTTGAAGCCAAAAAAGAGCGTACAGCATGTGCTGTACTATGTGCTAAGGTGTCTCTATACCAAGTGCGTAAAGGAGAAATTGCTTGACCTCATGTTTTTGAATGAGAACCTCTTCTGTATCTGTTTCTGTAAATAAATACATTTGCTCAGCTGATGATTCAAGTAAACCGATGAGAAATTTCGCAGCGTAATGACAATTTAAATTCGTGCGTACTCTTTGGTCCCGCTTTGCTTTTTCTAAAAAAGCGGCTACCCATTTGTAGAGCGGCTCATAAATATCTTCCCATTCCTTCAAATGCTCGGTTGCGGCTAAACCTGAATAGGTAAGGGCAAGGACATCACGGTATTGTCTCGTAAAAGAGAAGATGAATTCAACAAGTGCTTCTGCTTGATCGAGTACATCCGCATGCTGAGTTAATTCCTTTTCGATTGCAGGTACCATCTGTGAGATAAGATGCTCTGCGATGGCAGGCATGACAGACAGCTTTGAAGGAAAATATAAATAATACGTTCCTTGCGCCACCCCTGCTGCTTTCACAATATCTGAAATGGTCGTCTTTTCAATTCCTTTTTCTTTAAACGCGTCAATGGCAGCAAGCATAATCTTTTCTCGTTTCGACATATGAACACCGACCTTAAATGACTGAATGTCAGTCAGTTTAACGGAAAACTGACGATTTGTCAATATAGCATATCTTTCATTGATTGTGAGATTAAGTGATGAATAGATGCGGGCAGGCTTGAATAAGATGTAATATGGTCAAGCATCACGTGAGAAAGGGGCAGCTTCCTCTATGACATCCAGCGCCATGATTTCAATTGCTTATTTTCTTCTGCTTGTCCCGTTATATATGAGAATGAGATACAGACAGGCAAAAAAGCACAATCGCTTTATCTATTTGCGAACAGAAATGGTTCTTGGCTGTCTGTTTGTTTATACAAATATTTTATTCTATTTGACGGTCTTTCCGAATCGTTTTTCCGCACCTAGGGATCAGGTAAGTGTCAATCTCATTCCTTTTCACTCAATTGATCAAAATCTTCACGCCTATCACCACGGCTATCCAAACCTCGTATTTTTAAATTTAGCAGGAAACATTCTTTTATTCGTGCCACTTGGTTTTTTCCTTTATCAAACCTTTCGGACAATGCGCTGGCAAAAGGCAGTGCTAGCCGGCTTTATCTTGTCAGCAATAATCGAAGTGCTTCAATGGATTTTCTCGCAATCTGGTATCATTACAAGAAGCAGCGATATTGATGATATCATCCTCAATACACTTGGCACAGCGCTGGGCTGTATCGTGTATCAGATGTATCGACGAAGGAAGGAGAAAACCAGGTGAAGCGAGTTTGTATGATTCCATGTGGTGCCAAGAAAATATGGGACGTGAATCCAGAGGCAGGAAGCCAGCCGGCGAACCTTGTTTACTTAAGTCCGCTGCATCAGCTTACGAAAAGCTATGCTCAAACATTCTTTTCAGACTGGCTTATTTTATCAGCGAAGCACGGATTCTTAAACCCAGATGATATGGTTCATGAAAATTATGATGTGGCGTTTGGTACACCGCACGCTGAACAGATGACAGCAGAAGAGCTGAGTCATCAATTTCATGAAAAGAACCTCTACGCATATGATGAGCTTGTCATACTAGGTGGAAAGAAATATCGAAAAGTGATCGACCCTTTATTACCGCCGTATCAAAAAGCGAATTATCCGCTGGCTCCATATAAAGGAATTGGTTATATGCTTCAGGCGTTAAAGAAAGCTGTTGAGACAAAAATAGAACTTCCGCCACATCTATAATCAATTCACATTTCCTAGTAAGCAGGGTTTTGATCATCAAAAAGAGAATAATTGAAGTAGCGATGTGAATGGTTTCATATCTTTTCGTCAGCCACTAGGATGTCCGCATCGCTCTTGAAGAAGTGGCTCAATGAAAAAGGGGGCGTATGAACATGACAACCATCTATTTAGCTGGTGATTCAACTGTTTCATCTTACCCAGATCGTCCTGTTCAAGGAGGATGGGGAGAGTTTTTACACCGCTATACTGCAAGCGGCGTCAAAGTCGAGAATCGGGCGGTTGGAGGAAGAAGCTCAAAAACATTCATTGAAGAAGGACGCCTTGATGACATATTGGCTGAGATTCAGCCAGGGGACTGGCTTTTCACACAAATGGGGCATAATGATGCTTCCAAGTCCAAGCCCGAGCGGCATACAGAGCCTTTTACAACGTATAAAAGTTATTTGTCTCAATATATTCATGGTGCCAGAGCAAAAGGAGCAACCCCGCTTTTATTAACCCCTGTAGGCCGTTTTAATGAAAAAGACGGGGAATATATCAATGATTTCCCTGATTACTGTGCCGCTATGAAAGAACTATCCGATGAAGAAGAGGTGCTTCTCGTTGATTTAAATACCGCAAGTCTTCAATTTTATAAAATTTCCGGCATAGAGAAAACGACCTCTTTCTTTATGCTATCGACAGGCATTGATGATCGCACACATTTTACAAAAGAAGGGGCAGATGCGATTGCAAGACTTGTCTCTCTTGAACTAAAGGACCTTGGTTTAACCATTGTGTGATGTATGACAGGACGAGTGAGTGCTCGTCCTGTTCTTTTTTTGAAGAATGCTATTGATTCCTTTCACCAGAGTAGACTACAATAGATACATATGATAATGAGAATCAATATCACTTGTAAATAGATCAATCAATGAAAAACTGGAGGGACTCAAATGACAGATCAGCTTGAATTGTTTGACGTCACCATTATTGGCGGCGGTCCAGCAGGCATGTACACCGCCTTTTATAGTGGGATGAGGGATTTAAAGACGAAGGTACTTGAGTACAACGAAAGCCTTGGCGGAAAAGTCCTTCTTTATCCTGAAAAAGTCATTTGGGATGTGGGCGGATTACCGCCAACAAGAGGAGAACAGCTGATTCAGCAGCTGGAAACGCAGGCGAAAACATTTGAGCCAGAGATTGCGCTGAATCAAAAAATCACGCAATTTGAGCGCGTTGAGAATGGTCATATCTTGCTGACGGCTGAAAATGGCGACCGTCATTTGACCAAGACCCTCATATTAGCCATGGGTCACGGGATTCCTGTTCAACGAAAACTTGAAATCGAACATGCAGATCGTTATGAGGTGACAAACCTTTATTATACTGTTCAAGAGCTCCAGACATTTGCAGGGAAGCGAGTAGTCATCTCTGGAGGCGGAGACTCAGCTGTTGATTGGGCAAATGCCCTCGTTTCGATTGCTGAGAGTGTCACTGTTGTGCATCGCCGTGATATGTTTGGTGGACATGAGAAAAACGTCGCGAACATGAAGGCATCTTGTGCACGTATTTTAACACCGCATGAACTGACAGAGCTTCATGGTCAGGGAGACAAAATTGATGCGGTCACGATTCAACACTTAGAGACAGGTGACATTGAACGAATTGAAACAGATGCTGTCATCGTCAATCATGGCATGAAAGGTGATTTAAGTGTTCTATCAGAATGGGGACTGAAGCAGGGTGAATGGGGACTGATTGAGGTCAATGAAAAAATGGAAACCAATTTACCGGGTGTCTATGCGGTAGGCGACTTATGTACACACAAAAGCAAAGTCCGTTTAATTGCCGGAACATTTGTCGACGGAGTAAACGCCCTGAATAGCGCGAAGCTTTACATTGAACCAGAAGCCGAAAAAGTGGCGTACGTTTCCTCACATAATGAACGGTTTAAAGAGAAGAACAAAGAATTACAAACAGCTGGAGCTCGTTAAATCATTCGAATAAAATAACAAAAGTGCTGCCCGTATGTGGCAGCACTTTTTATATCCTGTTGTGCTAAGTGCCGCATTTTAAAGTTTGTTATTGAAAGGATGCCTTTTGAAGGGCATCCTTCAGATTGTTGA
>NZ_NKHG01000106.1 GCF_002744245.1 Bacillus pumilus
CTTCCTCATAATTTGACGGCTCAAATTTGAGCTGTGAGATTTAATCAACATTTGACGGCGCAAGAATGCGCTGTGACGGTGTCACAAATCGTAATTCAAAAGTCGGAAAATGCGACCTTTTAGGGTGTCGGTTGAAACTACTCCCAATGTTCAACATAGTCCGTCTTCTGCGGTGAATGAATACCCTCATTTGAAATGATCGTAATACGAGTACCATTTTGGTACTTGAGCCGGGCTCAAATTTGAGCGAGGCGAAGAATTCGCAAAGCGCAATTTTGCGCAATGCGATTATATCAACGGTCTCCAAGTGCCAATCCATGAAATAGCTTCCTCAAAGTCTAGCTTTCTTAAATCCTTGTATGTCGGCACTGCGAATGCGTCCCTAAAATTGCGGTGGATACTTGAGAACATACGGCGTTTTCCTTCTGAATCTTCTCCATATCGCTCAACAAGTTCATATACACGCTTGTTAATTCTTTTCTGAATGACTGTTTGTTGATATGCATTGATGCCTAGATTGTTTTCTAGCTTGTCGATCCGTTGATCTGCTTCGTTCTGTTTTTGCTCAAGACGAATCATCTGTTGAAGCTGCGGGCTAAGATTAGAAAAGTTTTGTAGGCTCTGCTCCATCTGATTGAATTGGGTCACGTAAGCAGCGGTGAACAATACGCCCTTCTCACCTGTCATTTTGTTGGCGACCATATCGCAACCTTTTCGTGTTAGATAGAAATGTTTTAATGATCGTCCAGTAGAATCTTGATATGTACTTTCCAAGAAGAATTCCACTGAACGCAATTTTGCGTTTAGTAGGATTGTTACGTAACCATCAATACTTCTAAGTAAATCAGTGTGTCTCTTCCCCACCATTTCAGCCACTTCACGACTGTCTACCAAAAGTTGTCCATTCTGCTCAATTACTTGTAAATTGTTATCCATGTTGTTCCTCCTATTTTGACTCGGGAAAATATCCGAGTGAAAAATTTAAAATTAGGTGTGCTGAAAATTCAGCGTACTAAACGCTACGATACACACTTCTCGCTCAATTATCGGTCGGTCTTTTTTGACTAACCAATACAACTGCAAAAGATTTCACACTTGTAAAATCGTCATGTTCAAAAGAACGACATCAACTATCACGACACTTCACCCACACCGTACTTAATGGCCATTTCCTTCACAATCGCTAGATAGATTTCAGTCAAGCGAGCATCGTCTCCAATAACATCCATTTTGTTTACTTTGTCTATTTTTGACTTGGTTGAACCGTTTAAGGCCATTTCGGACTTCTTATTCGTGAGCCTAATGGATAAACGACACTTCGCTCTTTCTTCCAACAATTGATAACTTTCTTTCCTAACATCTGCATAGGCTTGGAAACCGCCTTGTGATTGCGCAATAGCATTGATGATTCGATTCACTTTCTTTTTCCATTCAGTAGGATTAAGTGAAAGAACTTCTTTAATGTCTTCCTGCTTCTTTTCAACTACGTCTAATCGCTTATCTTGTTCCTGCTGTTTTAGCTGAGTACGTGCTACTGAATCGAAAATTTGTTTAAACATCTGCAATTCAGGACTTAGCTGATTAGTGTCAATCTGTGATTGTGTGACGTTGTAATATTCATCCACAAGCTTTTCATAAGCGTCCCATGCTTGATCAGTGTTTAGTGATTTCGCATGAAGCCACGCACCTTTTTCCGTCCAAAGGTAAAGGGTTTGAGCATTTTTTGAACCTAACTCAATTTGATGTAGGTCGATAAAACGGTTCTTTTCTTCTCCCTCAAGTGCGATATAGTGCTTACCTTCTTTGTAACGTTTTTTGTTCCGATTAAAGTTATTTGTTACTTTTTGTTTATCAGCCCCATAGCTTTCTGCCAACTGGGCAGTTGTTAAAACACGTTGGTTATTCTTTTCGATAATTGATAGATTCATAACGTCCTCCTGTTTTTCGACTATTTATGATTCCCCAAATATGGGGAATGAAGCATCCTGTTAAGCTCAAATTTGAGCCGATCTAAATCCTCGTTTATCCCCTAGCTTGTTCTTTCAACCAGGTTAATAAAAACTGCTCACATTCTTTAGCAGGAAAAAGCCATTTTGTACCGACCCGATATTTAGGGAACCTTGGATCATAGAAAAATGTTTCCTTTATGAAGTTGAGACTCATGTTAGTCTGCTTACACAATTCTTTTGTATCCCAAAACGTGACCCTGTGTTCAATCGCTTCAAGTCGTTTTGAAAGTTCTTTGGAAACCCGTTCTTCTAAGAGGTTTTGATCAATTTCAAAAGTGATCATTAATCCCATTCACCTCTCTCGGATACGCCTAATATTTTGCAGATATGCTTGGCGTGCTCCTGTGCTTTCCTTCCTGTTTTCTTACCGTTGATGATGTCACTGATATAGGCGGCAGACACACCTAGCATTTCTGCTAACTGCTTTTGCGTCATACCTTGCACATACATTTCTGACTTAACTCTAGCGGCTGTAAGAAATTGCATTTAAAGTCTTGCCTCCTTCCAAAAAATATAAAAAGCTAATTAATTAGCTAAATCTTATTGACCTTTTTATGCGTATAGTTTAATATATACCCATAGCTAAATAAGACTTTAAAAAGCCTGTAATTGTACATTTCATTGCTCCCCAGCGTCTAAAATGTATTTTTCGTAGGTCGTATTTTTTATTGTCTTTTAGCTAACTAATTAGCTTATGTCACCAATATTAAACTATAAGCATAATTTAATCAAGTGTTTTTATGCTTAAAATTTAATTTTGTTTGACTAGCTCATAAGGATGGTTGATATGACGGTTTTTGACATAGTAAAAGAGTTATGCAACGAAAGAAAAATTTCTATTAATGATTTAGAAAAATCGCTTGGTTATTCAAAAAACACTTTATACAGGTTAAAAACTCAAACCCCCGGGGCTGATAAACTCCAAAAAATTGCTGATTATTTTGACGTGTCAACGGATTACCTTTTGGGACGCACCGAAGTTAAAAGAAATGTTGATTTAACGGAAAAAGATGAGAAAGACATACAAAAGGAATTGCAAAACATTATAAACGGACTTGAAGGAAATAGTTATGCGGCGTTTGATGGTCAAACTATTGATGACATGGAAGAAGAAGATAAAGAACTTTTAATCGCTAGTCTTGAAAACACTTTGAGAATAGCAAAGAAAATAGCAAAACAAAAATACACTCCTAAAAAATATAGATAAGGGATGATATTTTAAATCATGGGCGATATTACTGAAATTGTTTCAAAATTACAAAGTAAATTTAAGTCATCTGATCCTTTTTTCATTGCAAACAAACTCAACATCATTACAATTCATGAAGATTTAGGGAATACCCTAGGATATTACAGCAAACATTTTCGCACAAAATTTATTCATATCAATGAAAAAGCAAGTGAAAAATGTGGTTACTTTGTTTGCGCTCACGAGCTAGGACACGCTTTGCTTCATAGTGACTCTAATACTCCATTCTTGAAACGAAACACTTTCTTTTCAACTGAAAAAATTGAACTGGAAGCAAACTTTTTTGCAATGCATTTATTGTTTTCTTCTGTTCAAAGGGGTATTACTTATTGTGAATTCAAGGAATATGGCATTCCGAAAGAACTTGTACAAAATTACCGCAGTATTTTTTTAAGTAAAAAACCGAACAAATGTTCTTGAGAGGATCTGAAAATAAAAGCAGGGAGTGAACTATCTTGGCTAGTTTCAGACAACATGAAAACGGTACTTGGGAATATAGAATTAGATATAAAGATAAAAGAACGGAAAAGTATAAAGAGAAATCAAAAAGAGGCTTTAAAACAAAAAAAGAGGCTAGGATCGCTGCGGAAAAAACAGCGCATGACCTTGAATATGTTGGTTTTGATTCAACAAACGAAACAGTCGGGGGGTACTTTCCCGATTGGTTAGAAATATATAAAAAGCCATCTGTAAAAAAAACAACCTACTCTTTACAAGAAAGAACTATTAGAATCAATATTTTACCTAGATGGGAACATTATCGTTTAAGAGATATTGAACGGAATGAATATCAAAAATGGTTAAATGAATTGATTGAAAAATATAGGGAAGGAACTATAAGAAGAATTCACAGTATAATGAATTCAGCTTTAAATGAAGCTGTACATGATTTTAGAATCCTTCGAGAAAACCCGTTGATAAACATAAAAATACCTAAAAAGAAGGAGGAGAAAAAATCATTAAAATTCTTCACTCTTTCACAAACTGAAAGATTTTTAAATCAAGTAAAAACACCTGTTAAGAATGCAAAATATTCACATTCAATTCAGTATTACGTCCTTTTCACTTTAATTGCAAGAACAGGTTTACGGATTGGAGAGGCTCTCGCATTAACATGGGATGATATAAATTTAAAAGATGGAGAGTTAACAGTTGATAAAACTCTTATATATCCCTTGAATACTCAACCTTACATTTCAACACCTAAAACACAATCTAGTTACAGAACAATAAAACTTGATGATCACACAGTATCGTTATTGAAAAAACACCGAGTTAACAGACACGAAGTCGTTTTGATGTACACCAATTATATTCAGCCAGAAAATAACATTGTGTTCTTTCAACATGAAGGCAAATGGTTAAAAACAAATGTTGTGAGAGAGTATTTTAAAGAAGTCTGTAAAAGGGCAAATCTTCCCGTTCTGTCTCCTCATGCTTTAAGACATAGCCATGCTGTACACCTTTTAGAAGCTGGCGTGAATATTAAATATGTATCAGAACGGTTAGGGCATTCTAGTATAAAAACAACCGCAGATAAGTATCTCCATGTCACCAAAAAAATTGAGGACCAAGCAATGGAAATGTATCTGCGGTATGTTCAATAATTAAATTTTGTGGGTGTTTTGTGGGTGCTTGATAAAAATGTAATGCCTAAACACCTTTAATCCTCGGTATATCAACGGTTAACCTATACTACCTTCCATTTCGAACTTAATCAAACGGTTCATTTCAACGGCGTATTCCATTGGTAGTTCTTTTGTGAATGGCTCGATGAAGCCCATGACGATCATTTCTGTTGCTTCTTCTTCAGAAATTCCGCGGCTCATCAAGTAGAATAGCTGTTCTTCTGATACTTTTGAAACCTTCGCTTCGTGCTCTAATGAAATGTTGTCGTTTAAGATTTCATTGTAAGGTATTGTATCAGATGTTGATTTGTTATCCATGATGAGTGTGTCACACTCGATGTTTGAGCGTGCACCCTCTGCTTTGCGTCCGAAGTGTACGATTCCGCGGTATGTGACTTTACCGCCTTGTTTCGAAATCGATTTCGATACGATCGTTGATGATGTGTTTGGTGCAAGGTGAATCATTTTCGCACCTGCATCTTGATGCTGACCTTTACCTGCTAGGGCAATACTTAATGTCATACCACGTGCGCCTTCACCTTTTAGGATGACTGCTGGGTATTTCATTGTCAGCTTAGAACCGATGTTACCATCAATCCATTCCATTGTGGCATTCTCTTCACACACTGTACGTTTTGTCACAAGGTTGAAGACGTTGTTTGCCCAGTTTTGAATCGTTGTATAACGGCAGTAGCCGCCTTTTTTCACGATGATCTCAACAACTGCACTGTGAAGTGAGTTTGTTGTGTAAACTGGTGCTGTACAGCCTTCTACGTAATGCACATGTGCGCCTTCATCAACGATGATGAGCGTACGCTCAAACTGACCCATGTTTTCAGAGTTGATACGGAAGTATGCTTGAAGTGGTGTATCTACTTTTACGCCTTTTGGTACGTAGATAAATGAACCACCAGACCATACAGCCGAGTTGAGCGCAGCAAATTTATTGTCCGTCGGAGGAATGACTTTTGCCCAGTGCTCACGGAAGATGTCTTCGTTCTCTTTTAATGCGCTGTCTGTATCTTTAAACACAATCCCTAGATCTTCAAGGTCTTGCTTCATATTGTGGTACACAACTTCAGATTCATACTGAGCAGATACACCCGCTAAATACTTTTGCTCTGCTTCTGGGATTCCAAGCTTATCAAAGGTTTGTTTGATTTCTTCTGGTACTTCATCCCAAGAACGCTCAGAGCGCTCTGATGGCTTTACGTAGTACGTAATTTCATCAAAGTTTAATGCATTTAAATCTCCGCCCCATTGTGGCATCGGCATGTTGTAAAAGTGCTCAAGAGATTTCAAACGAAAGTCGAGCATCCACTGAGGCTCTTCTTTCATACGAGAAATTTCTTCAACGATTTCTTTTGTCAGTCCGCGCTCTGAACGGAAAATGGAAACGTCTTTATCAGAAAAGCCGTATTTATATTCACCAACATCTGGCATTTTTTTAGCCATCCATTTTCACTCCAATCTTATGATTTGCCGTTATCTTCGGCAGATGCGCCTTTTTCAAGCGCCTTCCAGGATAATGTTGCACATTTGATGCGGGCTGGGAATTTTGCCACTCCCTGCAGCGCCTCAATGTCACCAAGATCAATGGAATCGTCGTATTCTTTTCCTTGCATCATATCGGAGAAAATCTGAGACATTTTCAAAGCTGTTTCAATATCTTTCCCTTTAATCGCCTGCGTCATCATAGAGGCAGATGCCATAGAAATAGAGCATCCTTCTCCCTCAAATTTCGCATCGGTGACTTTATGGTCTTCGATTTTCATCGTTAGACGAATGCGGTCACCACACGTTGGGTTGTTCATATCGACGACAATGCTGTCGTTTAACACACCTTTGTTTCTCGGATTTTTATAATGATCCATAATCACTTGTCTGTACAGTGTGTCTAAGTTTACATTAAAAGACATTCGTAAAATACTCCTTTGTCTTACGGAGCGCTGCAATGAGTTGGTCAATCTCTTCCTCTGTATTGTACAGATAGAAGCTTGCTCTTGCAGTTGCTGATACACCAAGCCATTTCATGAGCGGCTGTGCACAGTGGTGTCCAGCACGAATGGCGACACCTTCCGTATCCAGAACAGTTGATGCATCGTGCGGATGGACATCATCTAAGTTGAACGTCACAAGTCCAGCTCGGTGCTGCGGTCCATAAACCGTCGCACCTTCAAGCTCCTTAAAGCGCTCAAGCGCATAAGTCGCAAGCTGATGCTCATATCGGCTGACTTCATCCATCCCGATGTCATTTAAGAAATCAATCGCCTTTCCTAGTCCAACTGCTCCTGCAATAATCGGTGTTCCCGCTTCAAATTTCCACGGCAACTCTTTCCATGTGGAATCATATAGATCCACAAAGTCGATCATTTCACCGCCAAACTCAGCAGGCTCCATATTATTCAAAAGATCCTTCTTCCCGTAAAGCACACCGATGCCAGTCGGTCCACACATTTTATGCCCAGAGAATGCGAAAAAGTCACAATCCATATCTTGAACATCAATTTGCATATGCGGGGTGCTTTGCGCACCATCGACAACGATAATTGCACCATGATCGTGGGCCATTTTGGCGATGTCTTTAATCGGGTTGATGGTTCCTAGTACGTTTGAGACATGTGTGACAGCGACGATTTTCGTTTGATGTGTGATCGTTTGCTTCACATCTTCAAGCGATAGCGTGCCGTCTGCCTGTAACGGAATATATTTTAATGTGGCTCCAGTTGCTTTCGCTGCTTGCTGCCAAGGGATGATATTCGCATGATGCTCCATGTGCGTAATGACAATCTCATCGCCTTCTTTGAGGTTTGCTCTTGCATAGCTGATCGCCACTGTGTTCAGTGCGGTTGTTGTACCTCTAGTAAAAATAATCTCTTGGACAGATGAAGCACCAATGAATGCACGAACTTTCTCTCTTGCACCCTCGTATGCGTCCGTTGCTTTCGTACCAAGGGTATGAACACCCCGGTGGACGTTCGAGTTGTAAGACCGGTAATACTCATTCATTGCATCAATGACAACTCTTGGTTTTTGAGAGGTTGCTGCACTGTCCAAATACACCAAATCATGTCCGTTCACTTTCTGATGAAGGATTGGAAACTGCTCACGAACGTCTTTGATATTCATTATTTTACTTTCCTTTCAATCACAGAAATGAGCTGCTTTTTAACTCCTTCAATCGGCAGTTCTTTGACAACTGGATTTAAGAAGCCATAAATGACAAGTCTTTCTGCATCTTCTTTGGAAATCCCGCGGCTCATAAGGTAATACAATTGAATTGGATCTACACGCCCTACAGAAGCTGCGTGTCCTGCTGTTACATCATCTTCATCAATTAAGAGAATTGGGTTTGCGTCTCCTCGTGCTTTCTCACTTAGCATGAGAACACGTGATTCCTGCTCTGCATTTGACTTCGTTGCGCCATGCTCGATTTTACCGATTCCATTAAAGATAGAGGATGCTTGTTCCTTCATCACACCATGCTTCAAGATATACCCTTCAGAATTTTTACCGAAGTGAATGATGCTTGTTGTAAAGTTTTCCGTTTGATTCCCGCGGCCGACAACAACTGATTTCGTATCACCGAATGTGCCATCGCCCATGAGCTTTGTGATGTTTTCAGACACTACGTCTCCATCATTCATAAGGCCAAGCGCCCATTCGATTTTACTGTCACGGCCATTAGCCATACCGCGTCTGTTCACATACACTGTGACACCTTCTGCAAGGTTATCTACTGCACCGTATGTGACGCGGGCATTTGCTCCTGTAAACACTTCAGAGACGATGTTAAAGATCGCTTCTTCCGGCTTTGCCGTACTGATATAGTTTTCTACATATGTCACAGCACTATGATCGTCTGCTACAACGATAACATGGTTGAACAAAGTGGTTTCGTCATTTTCATGAAGGTAGACGGCTTGAATTGGTGCTTCAAGCTCTACATTTTTCGGTACATAGAGGAATGCTCCACCATTGACTAAAGCAGCATGTAAAGCTGTTAGTTTATGTTCATCCACTTTCACCGCATCTGTCATGAAATATTTCTTCACTACATCTCCATGCTCACGAATGGCTGTATGAAGATCAGTGAAAATCACACCTTTGTCTTTTGCTTCAGTTGAAAGAGACAAGTATGCTGGCGTTTGATCACGCTGGATGTAGACTGTCTTATCCGTGTCCTCTAGATCAATCAGCGATTTCACTTCTTCTGGAAGCTCTTCTAGTGATCCAAATGGTGCACTTTCGACTGTATGCTGTTTGAAATTGGTTAAATTCCATTTTGAAATGTTCGTTTTGTCAGGCTTTGGCATTGGGAGATCTTCTGCTTTTTCAAGAGCCTGTAAGCGAAGGGAACTCATCCATGCCGGTTCCTGATGCTTCTCGGAGAAGCTTTTGACATAATCTTGATCTACTGATAATTTCGTTTCTAATGTCATCAATAATCCTCCTAACGCTTACGCTTCTTGACCAACAGTTTCGTCTTCAATTCCTAACTCTTTTTTAATCCAGTCATAGCCTTCTGCTTCTAAACGGTGCGCAAGCTCTGGTCCGCCAGATTTCACGATACGTCCTTGCATCATCACATGTACATGATCTGGTGTGATGTAGTTCAGTAGACGCTGATAGTGAGTGATCATTAAGCAGCCGAAGCTTTCGCCGCGCATTTTATTAATTCCTTTAGAAACAACTTTCAGGGCATCGATATCAAGACCAGAATCGATTTCGTCAAGGATGGCGATTTTTGGTTCAATCATCATCAATTGAAGAATTTCGTTACGTTTCTTCTCCCCTCCTGAGAAACCTTCATTTAGGTAGCGCTGTGCCATATCAGGGTCCATTTCAAGGAACTCCATGTTTTCGTCCATTTTGCGGATGAATTTCATAAGAGAGATTTCATCGCCTTCTTCTCTGCGTGCGTTAATCGCAGAACGAAGGAAGTCCGCATTTGTGACACCACTGATTTCAGATGGGTATTGCATAGCAAGGAAAAGACCCGCCTGTGCGCGCTCATCTACTTCCATTTCAAGTACATCTTCGCCATCAAGCAAAATGCTGCCTTTTGTTACTTCATACTTAGGGTGACCCATAATGGCAGCAGATAAAGTAGATTTACCTGTACCGTTTGGTCCCATTACTGCGTGGAATTCTCCACCTTTTATCTCTAAGTTTACACCCTTTAAGATTTCTTTCCCTTCAATCTCAACGTGCAAGTCCTTAATTGTTAATGTCGAAGCAGTCATATATCGATACCTCCAAAATAATCATTATTCTCAATTTATTCTCATTCTAATTTTATAACAAATTAAAAGTGAATACAACACATTCACGACAAGCGTGAGAGGATGCTCTCAAAATTCTAACAAAAAAAGCAGGTGGATAAAAGGATTTATGTCGAAAAGACTGTTTTCATAAAGAAAGGGCGGGAAACTTTTCTCCCCGCCCCTTAGCTGTCAATAGCCTCGTATATTCATTTTTGCGAGCTGTCTTTTCTCATCTCGATAGGACTGCTCTCGTTTATGTTCCACTTTCATTCGTAAGTCATGGTCTCTTTCGTACTCTGCATAGCTCATGCCATGAGATTTATGCATGGCCTTTTCCATCTCGGCGGTATAATCCAATCCCAGTGTACTCTGGTCCGAAGAAATAATAAACCATTCCCTTCTTTTAGTGTAGCTTCATTGTATCAAAGACTTGCAGCTTCACTCAAAAGGGATATGGCGTGTTATGCTGGCATATTTTCTCACACACTCGGATGAGAAGCACTCAACTCTCCTATATGGAAAAATACCATGTTTTTCTTCTTAATGCGTCTGTCCTCCAAATTCATCAATACATTGCTGAACAACAGTGATGCCTTGGCTCAGTGCTGCCCCGCCGCCGAACGCTGCCGCCACACTGACGACCTCTAGCAAATTCTCTTCCGTCGCTCCTTGATCGAGCGCTCCCTTTGTATGATAAATCATGCAGTATTCATCTTGTGCATGAATGCTAATGCCAAGGGCAATCATTTGTTTTTCTTTTTGCGTTAATGAATCGCTTTGGAAGCACTGCTCCGTAAATTCATTGAATTTCTTGCCAAACACTGGCATTTTCTTTTGAAATTCACCCATTGCGGTTTTATAATCCGTGAGTGATTGCTGCATGGAGCCGCTCATATGCTGTTCGTTCATCTTGATTCCATCCCTTCAGGTCTTTTGTATGTTTTTATTATGAGCGAGATTTGAAAAAATACACAAAAAACCTCGCTTTGATGAGAGCGAGGTTTTGTAAGGTATCATTCAGATACATTATTCAGATACAGGCAATACTGCACCGTCATATTTTTTGTCGATGAATTCTTTGATTTTATCAGAGTGAAGAACTTCCATTAATGTCTTGATCTTATCTGATTTTTCGTCACCTTTACGAACAGCCACGATGTTTGCATACGGGTTGTTCTTTGTTTGTTCAAGTTCAATTGAATCTTTTTTCGGATTCAATTTGTTTTGAATTGCATAGTTGACGTTAATAAACACAGCATCGCCTTCACTGTTTTCATAAGCTTTCGCTGTTAGTTCAGGAGCGATTTTTTTGAATTTTAGGTTCTGAGGGTTTTCTTTAATGTTCTTTACTGTTGCGTTGATTGTATCAACCTTTGGATCAAGCTTGATGACACCAGTATTTTGCAATAGTGTAAGCATACGTCCTTGCTCAGCTACGTTGTTTGTCATGATGATGGTGCCGCCGTTTGGAATATCTTTCACTGATTTGTATTTCTTTGAGTAGATACCGAAAGGCTCAAGGTGAACCGCACCAGCACTCACTAGGTTGTAATCTTTGTTTGATTTATTTTCTTCATTTAAGTAAGGGATATGTTGGAAAAAGTTCGCATCCACTTCTTTTTCAGCTAACGCTTTGTTATACATTTTATAATCGCTAAGCACTTTCACTTTTAAATCGTAGCCTTTTTCTTTCAGAAGAGGTTTTGCTTCTTCAAGAATCTCGGCATGTGGTGTTTTTGAAGCTGCAACCGTGATGGTTTTGCTTTCGCTTGCGTTATTAGGTGAACCGCATGCAGCTAAAATGCCTGCAAATGCTAGAAATAGGGCACTTAAAATCAATTTCTTCATGAATAAATCCTCCCTTAACGTTTATCAATTTTATTTGTAATCAAATCACCGATTATTTGAATAATAAAGACGATGATGAGAATAAACACAGTGGCTACAAGTGTGACATCTGTATTACCAGATTGGTAGCCTTCCACATAAGCGAGGTCACCAAGTCCGCCTGCTCCAATTGCACCTGCGATCGCAGTAGAGCCAATAAGAGCAATAGCTGTCACGGTAATGCCTGAAATAAGGGCTGGCAATGATTCTGGCAGTAATACCTTGAAAATAATCGTAGACGTTTTCGCTCCCATGGATCGTGCTGCTTCAATGACTCCTTTGTCTACTTCACGCAGTGCAATTTCGACGAGACGTGCATAGAAAGGAGCTGATCCAATGACAAGGGCAGGCAGTGCTGCATTTGGACCTAAAATAGTGCCCATGATTAGTTTTGTAAACCCTAATAAAAGAATGATTAAAATAATAAAAGGAATCGATCTGAAAATGTTGACGACTGCCCCGATAACGGTATTTATCGGTTTATTTTCCCAAAGACCGCCTTTACTAGTTAGAAAGAGCAATAGTCCAAGGCTGATACCGATGACAAAAGCAAATGCTAGTGAAATGAGCGTCATATACACCGTTTCACCCGTTGCGTTCCAAATGACATCTAGGTCAACGTTCGGAAACCATTTCTCAAACATGTGTCATCACCTCGATTTCAACCTGTTTGCTTTGGATATAGGCGATGGCTTTTTCAACCTCGGTCTCATCTCCATTAATATGGATAAAAAGTGTTCCAAACGCGCCTTCCTGCGTTTGAGAAATCTTTCCTTGCAGGATGTTCACATCGACCTTGAAGGATCGGATGATTTCAGTGATCAGCGGCTGCTCGGCAGAATCACCGATAAAGGACAGCCGTACGACCTGACCTTCTTTCACTCGCTCTAAGATGTGCTCGATTGTTTCTTTCGCTTCCTCTGGTTCAGCAAGCTGTTTTACAAATCGTTTTGTCATTTCTTCCTTCGGCTGTCTAAAGACGCGTAATACATCGCCTTCTTCGACAATGCGTCCATTTTCCATCACTGCCACACGATGACAGATTTTGCGAATGACGTGCATTTCGTGTGTGATCAGCACAATCGTTAGCCCTAGCCGTTTATTGATATCGGCTAAAAGCTCAAGGATCGAATCTGTTGTTTGCGGATCAAGCGCAGATGTTGCTTCGTCACAAAGAAGAACTTTTGGGTCATTCGCTAATGCTCTCGCAATACCTACACGCTGTTTTTGTCCACCACTTAGCTGAGAAGGATAAGCATTTTCTTTTCCTTCTAAACCGACCAATTTAATCAGTTCATTTGCACGGGCTCTCCGTTTTGACGTCTGTACACCTGCAATCTCAAGCGGGAACATAATATTTTGCCTCACCGTTCTTGACCAAAGTAGGTTAAAGTGCTGGAAGATCATGCTGATTTCCTGTCTTGCTTTACGAAGTTTCGCATTCGATACTTCATTGATCCGATTGCCTGCCACTTCAACAATTCCTTCTGTTGGCAGCTCCAGACCGTTTAGCAGGCGAATAAGCGAGCTTTTCCCTGCGCCGCTATACCCGATAATTCCGAATATTTCACCTTTATCGATATCCAAGTTGACATCTTTTACGGCATCAACATTTCCGCTTTTTGAATGGTACGTTTTTGATACATTCTGTAAATGGATCACAGTCTGCTCACCTGCTTTCTTACTGAATCTATAGGTTGCCATCACATACGTTCCTTTATTCTTCTACTATCATGACTCTAGCCTGACGCCAGGTCAGTAAAAAAGACCTAACTGCAACGCAAGCAGAAAGGCCTTTTATTTCAAATACGCCTTTCTCTCATCTTTCAAAGCGTTGCGGCTTTGAGTGAATTGGCACCAATTTCAGCTATGCTGACGGTTGCCGGGTTTCATAGGGCACGTCCCTCCACCTCTCTTAATAAGAGAAAATATGTTGTTTTATGTGATGTTCATGTTTTTACTAACGTAGAATATCATGCTATCTCAGATATGTCAACGCTGTAAATCGCTAATTTCCAAGTAAACGACTACGTTATCATCTTTCTGAAAAAACCGTTCGTCAGCCAAAGCACGGCCTCTAGTCTAAGAAGCGCGCGGAATGAGCCTTTCACCTTGACTTGTCCCCGGCTAATCAGCTGCTGTAACGACAGATCACCATCTAATAATTGAAGAATTTCTTTTCTCTCACCATAAAAGATGAGATCCGATAACTCAATTGCAGGTAGTTTCTTCACTTCACCACGTTCATCCACAATCAGTGTACAAGAGTCAGTTTCCGCCTCAAATGTAATCTTCAAGGATGATGATGAGAGCAGCGGCTTTAACAATAATCGCTGCTTTGTGTTTCCATGGGCTTTCACATTTTCCACATGTATAACCTCCCTGTCATTTGGTTATACATAACATTTCTCTACAAACATCGGCTTGTCCTTTATAAATAGCTCGACAAATTTTCAAATGAATTGCTTGAAATATGACAAAAAACCGCTTTATTTAGCGGTTTCAATCATTTCATGAAGATATGGAACTGAGCGAAAGGCATAGCCTTTTTGTACGATCTCACCCTTTTTAAATAGTAGAAAACAAGGAACACTTTCGATCTCAAATGCTTTCGCAAAACCTGGTGAGTAGTTTAAATTGTTCTCGTAAAATGGGACATCCGGCTGCATCGCGTCTACTACTGCCAGCATTTTCTTTGCCAGCTGGCATGTTCCGCAAAACGGTGTATATAAGTACAAAAGAAATAAATCGTCCTCTATCTCCTTGAATTCATGCTCTTCAATCTCTTTCATATACGTCCACCCTCATAAATATTTCGAATGAACATCAATGTTTGCAGCTAATAGGATAGATGCAATGTGGGCTAACGGTGAAGCGGCCACTTCGCGGTACGTTCTGTCGACAAAAAGATGAAGTGCTTCAGGGAATTCTTTTCGAAATTGTTTCCGCAGTTTGTCGCCAGCATCGTCACTGTCTGCTAATATGTAAACGTCTTTCCCCAATAATTCGTCCACAAGCTCATCCAGCTTCGATGTACTGATCGTGCCATTGGTGCAAATGATGGTAACAGGTTCACATATGACTTCTTTTAGCTTTTGTTTGTCTGATTTACCTTCTACAATGATGACCTTTTCTATCTCGACATTCATCACGATCACCCGGCCCTTTTGACGTTGATTCACTTCTTCCTTAGATTACAATCTTTCATTCAGGTTGTAAAGATTGCGCACTTGGTCATCAAAAAGACTGCAGCATGTACTCACTGCAGCCTCATCTTTGATTAGCACCAACCATTTTCATCGTCACAGTCTACATATTTTTCTGTCCCATGGGTCAATGTATCAGACAGACGATAAAAACGATGTTGATCATAGGAATAACCCGATTTTAACTCATATTGATTTTCACTAATCATCGTGCCAATCTCTTCATTTTGGTGATAAAGCACCATGCCGCTTTCTTTGAATCTCCCAGTGACATGTTCTGTTATATCCACCTGTTCTTTTTGAAAAGACAAATTGGACACCCCCCATAAAGGTAGAGTGTCCAATTTCACATGAATTAGTCTTCTTTTGTCATTTCTTCATATTGCTCAGCTGTCATTAAGTTCTCGATTTCAGACGCATCAGCTGGTTCTACAACAATCATCCATGCTTTTTCGTATGGAGAGTCGTTTACAAATTCTGGGCTGTCATCTAGCTCATCGTTTACTTCGACGATTGTGCCGTTGATCGGTGCGTAAAGTTCAGAAACGGTTTTCACTGATTCGACACTTCCGAAAGGCTCGTCCGCTGTGATGTTGTCTCCTACTTCAGGAAGTTCAACGAAAACGATATCGCCTAGCTCAGATTGAGCGAAATGCGTAATACCGATACGCACCTTATCTCCTTCTACCTTGACCCATTCATGTTCTTCTGAATAACGTAAATCTTTTGGTGTGCTCATTCAATACCCCTCCAGTCTTTTCTTTCCGTCTATATTGAAGATACCACAATCTGAATGAAAGTTACATCATTTCCAAACGCTTTTAAATGTATCTTCATTAAATCCAACTGTTACTCGTTTACCGTCTGTTGTAATCGGACGCTTGATCAGCATTCCGTTAGACGCAAGTAATTCTAGCTGCTCGTCCTCTGACATTGCAGGAAGTTTATCTTTCAGCTGCAGCTCCCGGTATTTTTGTCCGCTTGTATTAAAGAATTTCTTCAGCTCTAAACCACTTTTTTCGTAAAGTGCTTTTAGTGTTTCTTTATCAGGCGTCTCTTCGACGATATGTATGCTGTTGATGTCTTTATTGTGTTCCTCAAGCCACTTTTTTGCTTTTCGGCATGTACCACAAGTTGGGTATTCGTAAAAATCTAAAGCCATCATTATCACCTCCTGCAAATTGTGACAACATTTTATCACAAAATATTTTAAAAACCTAAATGTATGCTTACAAAAAGGTGCGGAGTAATGTCCGCACCTCAGCGTGTAGACAAACCCTCGCATTCGGTGTCAG
>NZ_NKHG01000078.1 GCF_002744245.1 Bacillus pumilus
TCGGAGCGGAGCGAATTTGTGAGATTCGTGAGCACCGGCACGCAGGACTGACACCGAATGCGAGGGTTTGTCTACACGCTGAAGCATCTGTTTAGATGACAGGTGCTTTTTTCACATACTGCTAGTGATTGGATTTAAATTTAACCCCTATTACCTCCTCATGTAGATTCACTCACTGACATGATGGCTTTGATTTGAGCGAGGTGATGATTTTCATGTAAAGCAATGGTTTCAGCTAATAGTTGGACTGTCATCACACCTTCTTCCGGATGCAGACCTGATTGATCCCATGTATCTTTTTTTAATAGCTGAAGTGTTTTGCTTCTTCTATCTTTCAAGCGATTGATCAGCGCTTTGGTCTCCTGTGCGGTATACAATTCATAAGCTCTTTCCTTTACATACATGTCAGGATCATACGATTGAAAAGGCGTGTGATCACTTGATATTGCCTGCTCTATCCGCTCTGACCAGACTTCTTCTGTATCATACAAATGTCCGGCGATTTGTTTGATCGACCACTTGCCTTCTCCCATAGATTGATCGAATGTGTGCTCATCACATGTCTCCATGAGTTCCTCAAGTTCACGAATACTCTCCCGAAGCGATGTGATGATTTCTGTTTTTGTTAATTTTCCAGTTTCCAATTTATTCTCACTATCTCCTTTCAAATGACTGCAAATCTATTAATACATATGCTTACCTTTTCTCTAATAAAGCATGAATCGTTGATTCTAGTAACGACGGCAAAATGCCGAAAGAGAACGGGACATGCAGCCGTTCTGTCCATTTGTGCGGGTCCTTTCCTAATGGACCAACGTTGATGACCGGAACGTATAGTGCCTCCTTTTCACCTTGGGGTAATGAATAACCTTTTTGGTAAAGCGGCATGTTGGTCGTGTAATTGCCTACATCCTGTTTTTCGAGCTGTAAGTAGCTTAAATCAGACAATCCGGGAAAATATTTCACTTCTTCTACTTCAAGTCCATAGGCCTCTTTTGCCTCCCTTTGAATCGTCTTCAAGGTCGTCTGAATATGCGGATCATCCGTTGAGGACACAGAAGGGTAAAATGGCGGACTATAGAACAGAACAATCAGTGGGCCATCTTCCTTACAAAGAGTCGTTAGCTCTGATACAATTTTTGTGGAAAAATCACGATCTCCAAGCTCACCTCTGTTGGCGAATGCATAATTGACAATTCGCTCGACTTCCTGCACGCCTGATCGTTCAGCGGCTTTTTGATAGAGCTCATGATACGTGAGAACCGTGATACATGTGTCTATCGGTGTGAAATGTTTAAAGCACTGAAATTCAGCTGTTTTCTGTCTGAGATTGGCCTCGATTTGGACTGCTGCTTGTTTCGCAGTTTCGTAGAGAAGCCCATGCAGCTCTTCACTTGAACGTTTCATCATGAGGACATTAAATAAAGAAACAGCCGTATGAGGCGTTTGAACGGAATAAGCTTCTTTCAAGTCCTTTTGCATCAAATTGGTTGGAGGCGGCGTCACTTCACCATCTACTTCCTCACAATAATCACTATTCAGCTCTAACAGCCGGTTTAATTCAGACACCATAAAATTCGCATTTAAACCTGAGAATGGCTCTCCTACGTGCGTTTCAATTCCTTTACAAAAAAATCCAGCAAGCACCTTCCCTATACTGCCTGTATAGATATATTGGTGCTCATCACCAGGATGCTTTTCAAACATCGGTTCACTGTTTAAACACGCGGTATAGTCAAGTCCATGCTGTTCCTTGAGCTCCTTTAATGTAGGGACAGCCTCTAGCATTCCCTGTGAATTCACTTCTTCATCTGGGACTGTGACGAGCAAGACATTTCCTTCAAATCTCTCCGTCATCGCTCTTTCCAGCATAGAGAGCTGCACGGTCAGACCTGCTTTCATATCCATGGCCCCTCTTCCAAACAACCAGTCTCCTGAGGCTAAGTCCTCCCTTGCTCTCTTTGGAAGAAGCGCACTTTTTTGAGAAAAGGATGCCATCAACTCTTCAGGCTTACACGCCATATTTTGAAATTCTCCGTAATCCTCTGTATCGACTACATCAAAGTGACTAAGAAGCAAGACTGTACGAGACAGCGTACTTCGCTTCACAAGAGCCGTTAAATAATATCGGCCATCCTTCATCGGATGCAAAGCCAAATGATCAGGATTCTGCTCAAAATAAGGCCGTTCCCTTAACAAATAATATAAATATTCTGCTAAAGCTACTTCTCCCGTTGTACCAGATATGCTTTCATACTGCATAAGAGCTGTGAGCAGCTCTTTAAGTTCACTTTCTGTTTGCCATTTCATCCCTTCTCCCCCTCTGATGACTCTTTCCATCCATTATACAAAAACGTCTATAAAAGCTATATTCTTTGAGCACCTTTTATGACGAAAGTTTGAATGGCTGTTATAATCGGCTATACAATTCAATGAGGAGGCGAAGGTATTTGGAAACAAAACTCTTTTCACCTTGGACATTAAAAGATGTGACGCTCAAAAACCGTATCGTGATGTCCCCGATGTGTATGTATTCATCCTTTGACCGTGATGGAAAATTACAGCCTTTCCATTTTGCACATTATATTTCGCGCGCGCAAGGTCAGGCTGGGCTGATTATGGTTGAGGCAAGTGCCGTTTCCCCTGAGGGAAGAATTAGTGATCAAGATCTCGGTATTTGGAGTGATGAGCACATTGAAGGATTTGCCTCTTTAAATGAACAAATCAAAGCGTACGGAACAAAAACAGCCATCCAGCTAGCTCATGCAGGACGTAAGGCTGAACTAGAAGGTGACATACTTGCACCCTCCAGCATTCCGTTTGATGAACAGTCAAAAACCCCTGTAGAGATGTCTGTCGAACAAATCAAAGACACCGTGCAGGCGTTTCAAGATGCGGCTGTCCGAGCAAAAAAAGCTGGCTTTGACATCATTGAGATTCATGGTGCTCATGGCTATTTGATTAACGAATTTCTTTCACCGCTTGCGAATCAACGAACAGATGAGTATGGCGGTTCACCAGAAAACCGTTATCGCTTCTTAAGAGAAGTGGTTGATGCGGTCAATGAAGTATGGGATGGACCTTTATTTGTCCGTGTATCCGCTTCTGATTACACGACCAAAGGATTAGATATTGCTGATTATATTGGTATTGCCACATGGCTGAAAGAACAAGGTGTCGACTTAATCGATGTCAGCTCAGGCGCTGTCGTGCAGGCCAGAATTCAACCATTCCCAGGCTACCAAGTGACCTTCGCGGAGAAAATAAAAGAAGGCGCCGGTATTCAAACGGGAGCTGTCGGTTTGATCACATCTGGTGTGCAGGCAGAAGAAATTTTGCAAAATCATCGTGCTGACTTGATCTTTATCGGCAGAGAATTCTTGCGAGACCCTTACTTCCCTAAAACAGCCGCCAAGGAACTTCGTACATCCATTGAAGGTCCACGCCAATACGATCGCGCTTGGTAAGATCTCATAGGAAAAAGGTGTCTATTTTTTGAAATAGGCATCTTTTTTGTTTTTTAGAGAAACATCTCTACCTTTTGTGCCGTCTTTTAGCTAAAGAATCACTTAGAGGAGATGGAAGAATGAACTCGGCAATGATTGAAAGAACGTATCATATAGATGGACATCACTTTTATACAAAGCATCGTCAAGGAAAAAAGCAAGCAACGATTATCTTTGAAGCAGGCTACGGAATCTCTGGCGACACGTGGGCGTCTATGGTCCCAGACATTGACCCGGAGCTTGGCGTTTTCTTATACGATCGTTTAGGAAATGGAAACAGCAGTGAAAGCCATGCAGGAAGAACCTTGCATGACCTAGCAGATGATTTAGATGCACTACTAAAACAAGCCAATATTCAGCCGCCCTACCTCATTGTCGCCCACTCATTCGGCTCTCTTGTCAGCCGGTTATGGGCAAGTCGCAGAAGAGAAGATGTCATCGGTATGGTGCTGTTGGACCCGGCAAGTGAGGAGCAAGAGCAGGTCATCCTGCCGCTTTTATCAAAGGAAGAACGTACTTCATATATGGAGCAATTCACAGCAGAATGTACTCATGAGGACTTTCAGCAAATGCTGAGTACGATCAAAAAGGAGCAAACACATTATGGTCTGATGCCGCTCCTTGTCATTTCATCAGGTAAAAGCCGCTTGTTTCATCCAGCCCATGAGGCTTGGCTTACACTTCATAAACGAATGCTGTCTTTATCATCACAAAGCGGATGGATACAAGCGCAGAACAGCTCACACTATATCCATCACGATGAACCGCATATTGTTCAGCTTGCGATTTATGATGTATGGTGTGCAGCCAAGCAACCCGTCTCCTATTATCAAACAGCCAATTAATCAACAAAAACTCCTTGACCGGTCATCAGTCAAGGAGTTTCTTTTATTTATGCCGTTGGGGCAGATTGACTTTTTTCGGCAAGCAGCTTTTCAATGCTGACAAGCTGAACACATAATGTAAAGATGTCAATCGCTTGCTCTAATTCTTCAAGTGCCGGGAACGTTGGCGCAATACGGATGTTTCGATCAAGCGGGTCTTTTTCATATGGATATGTCGCCCCTGCACCTGTCAGTGTAACACCTGCTTCTTTTGCTTTTTGCACAACAGCTTTTGCGCAATGATCAAGTGTATTTAAACTAATGAAATACCCTCCATTTGGCTTGTGCCATTCAGCGATGCCTTTTCCCCCAAGCTTTTCATCAAGGATAGAAAGAACGAGGTCAAACTTCGGCTTAATGATGGCTGCATGCTTTTTCATATGTTCCTTCAAGCCTTCTGGATTCCGAAAGAAACGAAGGTGTCTTAATTGATTGATTTTATCTGGACCAATCGTCTGTACGGATAATTGCTTTTGAGTGAAGCTCACATTGTCTTGACTCGATGCCATGAGTGCAACACCTGAGCCTGGGAACGTGATTTTAGAAGTGGATGCAAACATAAACACACGGTTTGGATGTCCTGCTTCCTCTACTGCTTGAAAAATATCTTTTAACGTATCAGGTGTATCTGTTAAATGGTGGACTGCATAAGCATCATCCCAAAAGATACGGAAATCGTCTGCTTTTGTTTTCATTGAAGCAAGGCGATCAACGACCTCATCTGAATACGTAATTCCGTCTGGGTTACTATATTTGGGTACACACCAAATGCCTTTAATGGCTTCATCTTCTGCGACCAATGTTTCCACCTGATCCATGTCTGGTCCATCAGCCTTCATATCTACCGTAATCATTTCTATGTTAAATAGCTCACAAATGGCAAAATGACGGTCATACCCCGGGCTTGGTGCAAGGAATTTTACCTTTGGCAGCTCTCCCCAAGGTGTTTTGCTGTCATATACGCCATGAGTCATGGCACGGGCAATCGTATCATGCATCATATTCAGACTGGAATTACCACCAATGATTATTTGCTCTGGCTTCAGATGCAAAACATCTGCAAAAAATTGCTTCGTTTCAGGCAGGCCTGTCAAGCCGCCATAGTTTCGCACATCAGTGCCATCCCCAGCTGTCATCACATCCTTTGATGTCACAACATCGAGCATGCCCATCGACAAATCGAGCTGTTTTGGCGAAGGCTTCCCTCTAGACATGTCTAAGTGTAAGTTTTTACTTTTGTACGTTTCATACTCATTTTGTAGTGCCACATATAGATCATTCAATTCTGCTTCACTTAACGCTGTAAAACCGCTCATCTTTGATTGTGCCTCCCGTATCATTCATAGTGTAATTCGTCATTTGTTTTTACTTCACCATTTTACCACTACCTGAAAAAGAGCGTCATCATAAATATCAAAAAAATCACACAATTATTTTTGACGATTCATCCAATTTTTACAGGGATCTTCGATCAATGGTAAAAGAAGAGAAATCATGTGCAGCTTCTGTCAGCGGGAAAATATCGCGGGCTTCTTTCAGTAATTGTTTTAGTGCCTCTTCCCCTTGGTACCGCGCACTAATATGGGTCAAAATTAATCTTTTTGCGCCTGCTTCCTGCGCTGTTTTCGCTGCTTGTTCTGTCGTGCTGTGATAATAATTGTAGGCTAGTTCTGCATCTTCTTTACCGAATGTTGCTTCATGGACTAACACATCCGCATTCTTGGCAAGCCTTGTTATATTCTCGCACAAACGAGTATCTCCTGAAAATGCAACAATTCTCCCTTTTTTAGGGGGTTCCAAATAATCGGTTCCATCAATCCTTCTTCCATCATCGAGTGTAACGGTTTCCCCGTTTTTTAACTTCTGATACAAAGGTCCAGGTTTTACACCGATTTCTTTTAGTTCTTCGGCTTTTAGTGCACCGGGTACATCCTTTTCTACAACCCGATAACCGTAAGCTGGAACTCCGTGTGAGACCCGTCTTGCTTCTACTTGAAACGTATCATCCTCAAACACGATGCCTTCATCAATCTCTATTATATGCAGCGGATATGTCAAATGCGTTTGTGTAGCTGAAAGTGCCGATTTTACAAAGGCTTTGATTCCGCTTGGTCCATATATCGTCAATTCATCCTCTCCGCCTTGAAAGGACCTGCTGCCAAGTAGTCCCGGAAGACCATATACATGATCACCATGCATATGCGTGATAAAGATTTTCTCAATCTTTCTTGGTTTAATGGTTGTATGTAATATTTGATGCTGTGTCGCTTCTCCGCAATCAAAAAGCCACACTGCTTTTCTCTCTTCTAAAAGCTTAAGTGCTGTGCAAGTGACGTTTCTTGTTTTTGCAGGAATGCCTGCACCTGTTCCTAAAAAGAGCAGTTCCATTACTTTTTCCTCCTACAGCCGATATACAATGTCTTCATTCATATAGAATACATGAAGACAGGGTAAATGTGAATTCAGCGGAATTTTTAAAAAAAGTCAAACCTAAGCAGAAAAAGTCGAATCAAATGTTTGCTTTACGAACAATGAACCTTTAAAATAAAGAAAATGTACATACATTCTCGGTTTTTACTACAATGCTACGAATAAAGTGAGGTACTTTTCGTGAATACAGAAACTAACTATCCAAAAGCAGTGATTGTCATTTTTGGCGCAACAGGAGATCTTGCAAAACGCAAGCTCTACCCTTCTATACATAGACTTTATCATAGTGGAAAGCTAGGAGATCAATTCGCCGTTGTAGGTGTTGGCCGCCGCCCGTGGTCTCACGAGGACCTCAGAGCTGTGGTGAAAGAATCTGTCTCTTCTGATGATGCAGAGGCGAAAACAGAGGAATTCATATCTCATTTCTATTATCATGATTTTGACGTATCAAGCCCTGCATCCTATCAGGCACTCAACACCCTTCTTTCTGGCCTTGAAGATACGTACAGTATCCCAAATAACCGTATGTTCTATTTAGCCATGGCTCCTGAATTCTTCGGAACCATTGCGAAGTTCTTAAAGAGTGAAGGCGTATCAGAAACAACTGGCTGGTCAAGACTTGTCATCGAGAAACCATTTGGACGTGACCTGCCAAGTGCGCAAACGTTAAATGAAGAAATTCGTGATGCATTTACAGAGGATCAAATTTATCGTATTGACCACTATCTCGGTAAACAAATGGTGCAAAACATTGAGGTGATCCGTTTTGCCAATGCGATCTTCGAACCACTTTGGACAAACCGTTATATTTCAAATATCCAAATTACATCTAGTGAATCTCTAGGTGTAGAAGACCGGGCTAGATATTACGAAAGTTCTGGTGCACTAAGAGACATGGTGCAAAACCATATGCTTCAGATGGTCGCACTTTTAGCAATGGAGCCACCAATTAAGCTGAATACAGAGGAAATCCGAAGCGAAAAACGGAAAGCATTGCGCGCCCTTCGTCCTTTCTCTAAAGATGAGGTCGATCAATTCTTTGTCCGAGGACAGTATGATGCTGGAACGATTGATGGCGGCAATGTGCCTTCCTATCTTGAAGAGCAAAATGTTGACCCGAACTCAAATACGGAAACATTTGTTGCAGGGAAACTGCTGATTGATAACTTTAGATGGGCTGGCGTACCATTTTACATTCGTACAGGGAAACGTTTGGAAAAAAAATCCACGCAAATCGTTGTTCAATTTAAAGACATTCCAATGAATCTGTACTATGGAAACGGGAATTCCATGCATCCAAACTTACTCGTTATTCACATTCAGCCGGATGAAGGCATTACCCTTCACCTGAACGCTCGCAAGCTTGATGGTGGAACATATGCCAAACCGATTAAACTTGACTACCAAACAAACTATAATGACATCATGAATACACCAGAAGCATATGAAAAACTGATTCATGACTGCTTATTAGGTGATGCAACAAACTTCGCTCACTGGGACGAAGTGGCACTCTCTTGGAACTTTATCGATCCGATTTCTGAGAAGTGGGCAGAAAACAACACCTTAAAACCAAATTACCCTGCTGGTTCTATGGGACCAAAAGAAGCCGATCAGCTTTTAGAAAAAGACGGATATCATTGGTGGAATATATAAAATCAATACTAAAAAAGAGCAGATCCCCCTCGGGAAACTGCTCTTTTTTAAAGTCCTGTTTTCGTAATTTCAACAGTTGAAAAAACAAATTTATCATAGCGGTGCCGGCTAAAGGAGTATTCGAACGGTCTGCCCGTGTTTAAATAGGCAACCTGCTCTACTTCAAGCACCGGATCACTAGATTCGCAGCCTAAATAGAGCTGGTCAAGCCCATCTGATTTAGCCGCTCTAATTTTCTTATGTGCTCCTGCTACTTTCAAATGAAGTGTGCTTGAAATGTAATCATATACAGAGCCCATTAATACCTCTTCGTCTATCCCCTTAATAACATCGACGGGCATGAAGGTCTTTTCTAATACATAGGGTTCCTCTTCCACAAGACGGAGCCGAATGATGTCATAGACCGGAGTGCTCGAATCAATCGATAAATGGGCTGCCACCTCTTGACTTGGAAAATGTACATCAAAACGAATGATTTGGCTCGTCACGTTTTTATCTGCCATCACCTTGGTGAGTCCTTTGTTTTCTTGTCCTGATACATTCACTGCCCCTTGATTGAGTGCTGTCTTCACAATAAATGTCCCATGACCTCTTTTCCTAAAGAGCAGGCCTTCCGCAACGAGAAGGTCGAGTGCACGCTTCATCGTCATTCTACTGCATTGAAATTCAGCGGCAAGCGAGTTTTCATCTGGAATGGGTTGATCTTCTGGGTAATATTCGTTCCCTATTCGTTTTCTGATTTCTTCAGAAATGAGTTCGTACTTTGTCATCTCACACCACCAACTGACTTGTTTTTTCATATTATCATTATAGCGCTTTCTTATAGAAGGAAATATGGCGTTTTCATGCCTTTCTCTCATTCTACACGAAGCCTATTGAGCTTAAAAGGTGCCAGTCATTTTTGTTTCATTCTCTGCACCGACACAAGAAAAATACTTGCCCTTTTCAAGGAAAGAGCAAGTATCTTTCTTAGAAACCGTTCTTCTCTGAAACAGATTGAAACCAGTATCCGCTTTTTTTAATGGTTCGTTTTCCGTCTTTTTGAAGGTCAACTGAGACAAATCCATAGCGATTCTTATACGCATTCGACCATGACCAGTTGTCCATAAACGTCCACAGGTGATAGCCTTTCACATTGCTGCCTTCTTGAATGGCTTGATGCACCCATTTGAGATGCTCAGAAATAAAGTCAATTCGGTAATCGTCATGGATCATTCCTTCTTCATCTTTAAACCGTTCTTCTCCTTCAACACCCATACCATTTTCAGAAATAAAGCATTCAATATTATCATAATCTGTTTGGACTTTTTTCAATATATCGTAAATGCCTTTTTCATAGATTTCCCAGCCTCGATACACATTCATTTTTCTTCCGGGCATATCAAAAGGATCAAAATAATGGTTTGGCATAAATGGTGCATGAGGATGCGGCATATGCTCTTTTGCTTTCACTCTTCTTGGCTGATAATAATTGATTCCGAGAAGGTCGATCGTGTTCTCTTTAATGAGCGCAAGATCCCCTTCTTCCATACGAGGCATAAACCCTTCATTCTTTAACACTTCCACTAGTTTTTCAGGGAAGTGTCCTTTAACCGCAGGATCTAAAAAGGATCGGTTAAAGAAAGCATCCGCCATCTCAGCTGCTTCTACATCCTGAGGATTTTGGCTTCGCGGGTACGAAGGCGTAAGATTCAGGATGATGCCTATTTTTCCGTCTTGTTTCATTTCTTTATAAGCCGCAATCGCCTTAGCGTTCGATAAAATTTCATGAAACCCAACTTGCACTGCCTTTTGAAAATCGACTTCGTTTGGATAATGAAAGCTATACATATATCCACCCTCTACAGGGACAATTGGTTCGTTATGGGTAAACCATTTTTTGACCCTGTCGCCAAATAAGCGAAAGCACAATGTCGCATAGCTTACATAATCGTCTACTACCTGCCTGTTCATCCATCCGCCAATTTCTTGCAGGGCCATTGGCATGTCAATGATATAGATTGACAAACGGTTCGATATCATGTGCAATTAGTTCATTTATCACATCATTGTAAAAAGATACGGCTTCCTCATTGACGGCTCCTCTTCCTTCAGGTAAAAGGCGTGACCATGAAATCGATAGTCGAAACGAATTATGCCCAATTTCTTTCATGAGACGGATATCTTCTTTATACTTTCGATAAAATTGAGATGTCTCGCTTGGCCCTACGCCATTAAAAAAACGAGTCGGCTCTTTTTCAAACCAATAATCCCAAATGTTCGGTCCCTTCCCATCTCCAGGAACACTTCCTTCTGTTTGCGTAGCAGAAGCAGAAGATCCCCACCAGAAACCTTTTGGGAATGTATATGATTGCTGATTAGTTTCCATCGACATGTATAGAGTCTCCTTCACCTTTGATGTTTGTTTGTTTCGTTTTTTCATTTGTTGTTATTTTTTCATTTTTCACATTCATACGGTCAATAAATTTGAGGAATGGGAACCAAATGACAAACACAATAACTAAATTAAACAGCTGAAGCAGACCGCCAGCTATTGAATTTGTTGCCATGATCCCACTAATAAAGATCGGCACCGTCCATGGAATATTCACGCCTGTCGGCGGCGGCACAATGCCTGCGGCCATGGCAAAATAAGAAATACATGTAATGACCATTGGCGCCAAAATCCACGGTATAAGAATAAGTGGATTCATCACAATCGGTAAACCGAAGATAATCGGTTCATTGACGTTAAATAATCCTGGCCCTAAGCCAAGCTTTGCCACTTGTTTTAATTGCTTACTTTTCAGGAAAATTAAGATCGTAAACACAACGGCCAGCGTCATACCGGTTCCGCCCATTCCAACCGTATATACTTCGATAAACTGCTTGCTGATGATGTTAGGAACCTCACCTGTCTTCGTATAGCTTTCAAGGTTTTGAATGGATAAAGTATTCCAAATCGGATCCATGACAGAGTTGATAATAATTTGGCCGTGCAACCCAAAGAACCAAAGAATTTGAATAAAGAAAACGGCGATCAACGTCGGTATGATACCGCTTCCAAGACCGACAAGCGGTGCCTGAACTGCATGATAAATGAGGTCATGCATATTTGTGTGAAAGACTTGAGTAATGATGATATTGATCATCAAAAAGGCTGTCAGTGTAAGGGTAGCCGGAATCAGTGCAGCAAATGACTTTGAAACAGCTGGCGGAACCCCTTGCGGCATATTGATCACAAACTTCTTTTTGACAAAATAACGATAAATTTCAGCAGATAAAAAGCCTGTAATCATCCCAAGGAACATACCCTTTGCGCCTAAACGGTCGACCGGGATGACGCCTGCAATAGACGCACCGCCCTCTTGTTCAAGCAAAAACGGAGTCAGTAATAAGAAAGAGGCAAGGGCGATCACACCACCAAATACAGCTTCCACCTCGTAGCTTTTCGATAAATAGTAGCCAATCCCAAACACAACAAACACGGTCATAATGCTGATTGTCGCACTTGGTGCGATATTCAGTGCAGACTGGAACCCTTCCAGTGCCGTTTGACTCATGATTTTATTTAAAAATGGCAAATTCATTAACACAACCATAATGGACCCAAAGATGGTTAACGGGAACGCAAGCATAAAGGCGTCCCGTAATACGCCTAAATAACGATTGTTGTTCAACCTCCCAGCAATTGGAACCAAAATCGCACTTATTTTATCAAACATTGGTTTCCCCCCCTTGTTTACACCCTTTATTGTTTAAGCGATTGGAATATCGGTAAGAGCTCTCCCACAAGCTCCTTGATGGTCATGGTCGACATTAAGTGATCTTCAGCGTGCATGAGCAGTAAGGAAAAATTGGTAGCTTCTCCGCTTGCCTCTTGCTGCACCATTTGAAAATGGATATCATGTGCATTCTGTAAATCATCTTCTGCTTCCTTCATCAGCTCAAACGCTTCCTTTTCTTGACTTTCTCGAAATCGCTTAAGAGATTGAAGTAATTTACTTCGTGCATTGCCGCTGTGTAAAATCAATTGAAAACTGACTTGTTCTTCCGTGAGTCCTTCGAGCGTTTTCTTTTCCATCCTTTAAGATTCCCCCATCAATGTAACCGCTTGTTCGTACGCCTTTTGTCCATCTGCAAGTCCATATGCCTGCATATCAATGACCTCTACCTCAATCCCGTACTTTTTTGCTTCTTTTTGAAGGTCCCCTTTTAAAAAGCTCATTTGTGGTCCAATTAACACAACATCCGCATTCGCCATTTCTTTTCTCGCTTGATCTTGCCCAACCGCCCAAATCTCTGCTTCTTCTCCAATTGCCTCGGCATGTGCTTTCATCTTCGTGACTAGTAAACTCGTAGACATGCCTGAACTACATGCTAATAAAATACGTTTCATTTCTCTCACCCCATTGTTGTAATAAAAGCGCTTCCAGTTAATATTATATATTTTTATCTTTAAATGTCTAGACATTTAATTTTATTTGTATGTATTTTATATAAAAAAGAGCGTATGATGATGTACGCTCCTTTTCTGTCTCCTTATCCTTTTCCTGCTTGGAACCCAGGGTACTTTGTCATCCCACCGTCAACATATAACGTCAATCCCGTGACATAGCTAGCCTCTTTTGAAGCAAGCCAGACGGCGCATGCTGCCACTTCTTCAGGTTTTCCAATATAACCAATTGGAATCAGCTCAATGACGCCTTTTTTCAATGCTGGATCATCAAATTTCTCAGCATTAATCGGGGTATCTATGGCTCCTGGTGCAATGCTGTTTACACGAATTTTTTTAGGTGCATATTCTAGTGCCAACGTTTCCGTCAGAAGCTTGGACCTCCTTTACTAGCTGCATAATGGACGAAATGAGGCCAAGGGATTTGCTGATGAACCGAAGACATATTAATAATAGAGCCTTCTATCCCATGATCCGTCATATACTTCAGTGCATCACGGCAGCCTAGAAACATACCTGTTAAATTGGTGGACATCACCTTGTTCCAATTATCTAACGTCATTTCTGTTGAAGGAACTTCATTTTCGATTCCTGCGTTATTGATCATGATATCAAGAGTACCGTATGTATTGACGGCTTTATCGATCATCACTCGCATATCCTCTTCCTTTGATACATCTCCTTGAATTTTGACCGCCTGTCCGCCATTTTTTTGAATGTCAACAATCGTGTCATCCGGATTTTCTTTGTCGGAGAAATAATTGATCACTACATTGGCTTTTTCTTGTCCAAAGCGGCGCGCCATCGCTTGACCTATCCCTGTACCGGCTCCTGTGATGAGCACTGTTTTTCCTTCTAAATCTGGATACATTCGTTTGACCTCCTATTTTGTAAAGCCTAGCACAACGCCGCCTGCAATGATCATCAAGCAGCCCATAATCACAAAGCTTGTTTTAGATGCTTTCTCTTTTAATAAGTAAATGCCACCCAATGTTGAGATCACAATTCCTGTCTGGGACATGGAAAAGCTCACGGCTACACCAATCAGTGGAATGGCCAAAAGAAGCCCTAGATTCCCTGTCGACCAAACAAGCCCTGCAATGATATTTCTGAACGTGTATTTGCTAAACGGATCTTGCTTTAGACTAATCGCCAAGGATGAAAGAAGCATACCGATAGATTGCGGGACGAGGGCAGACCAGCCATCAATCTCAAACCACCTTAAAATGACGACATATCCGACGTATCCAACCGTTGAAATGAGCAGGATGATGATCCCTTTTTTGAAATTGCCCCCACCATTCTCACCATTCTTTTTTTGACCGAGCGATGTCATGACAACGCCTGCAATAATCAGTAAAATGGCGCAAGAACCAATTAGTATAACCGTCATAGTTTGCCATTCTTTGAAAATGAGAACGCCAAATAATGTTGTACTCACAAGCTGCATGCCTGTTGATAATGGAACAGCCTTAGACACCCCGAGAAAGGCGACGCTCGAGAGCTGGTTCATTTGTCCAATACTCCAGAAGATCCCAGAAATCACTGAAACCGCAAAAATAAGCGGTGTGAGCACTGGCATTTTGATCAAAAAGGCGCCAATTGAAAATATAAAGGCGCCGAGAGTAATACCAAGTGTTTGCTGATACGCATTTCCACCAAGTTTGACACTGATAAGAACAATACTTCCCCAAAATATCGCTGGGAGAAGTGCATATAAAATGCCCACTTCGCTCCCTACTTTCTTTTCTTTTTTTACATAGCATCCCTCTTTTTTGCATTTTTAGCCGAAAATATGCAAACACAAAAAACCTTACCAATGGTAAGGTTTTCTGTCATTCTCTCTTTATTTCATCCATTCAGTATGGAATACGCCCTCTTTATCTGTGCGTTCGTACGTATGTGCACCGAAATAGTCACGTTGTGCTTGAATTAAGTTCGCTGGAAGGACCGCTGTACGATAGCTATCAAAGTAAGCAAGTGCACTTGAGAATGAAGGAACAGGAACTCCTTGTTCTACTGCAAGTGAAATGACTTTACGAAGCGATGATTGATAGCTTTGAGCGATATCCTTGAAGTAAGGATCAAGCAATAGGTTTTTCAGTTCAGGGTTACGGTCATATGCTTCTTTAATTTGTTGTAAGAAGGCTGCACGAATGATACAACCACCGCGGAAGATCATAGCAATTTCACCGTATTTTAGATCCCAGTTATATTCATCTGATGCTGCTTTCATTTGCGCAAAACCTTGTGCGTAGGAGCAGATTTTACTCATGAATAATGCTTTTCTGACAGCTTCGATAAGCGCTTGTTTATCTTCAGCTGATTGAGTCGGCTCAGGTCCTTGGATCAATTTGCTTGCTTCAACACGCTCATCTTTCATCGCAGAAATAAAGCGGGCAAAAACAGACTCAGTGATAATTGGAAGTGGTACGCCTAGATCAAGTGAGCTTTGGCTTGTCCATTTTCCAGTTCCTTTTTGTCCAGCTTTATCTAAGATGACATCCACAAGCGGCTGGTTCGTTTCTTCATCTACTTTTGTGAAGATATCGGCTGTAATTTCGATGAGGTAGCTGTCAAGCTCGCCTTTATTCCATTCTGAGAATACTTCATGAAGCTCTTGTGCTGATAATCCAGCGACATGCTTCAAGATAAAGTATGATTCAGAGATCAGCTGCATATCTCCGTACTCGATACCGTTATGGACCATTTTGACATAATGTCCTGCTCCATCTGGACCGATATACGTTGTGCAAGGCTCGCCGTCTACTTTTGCAGAGATGGCTTCTAGAATTGGTTTCACAAGCTCATGCGCTTCTTTTTGACCGCCAGGCATGATAGATGGACCTTTCAGTGCACCTTCTTCACCACCTGAAACTCCTGTTCCAATGAAATGAATGCCACTTTCCGCAAGCTCTTGATTACGTCTTTGTGTATCCTTGTAATATGTATTTCCACCATCAATTAAAATGTCACCTTTTTCTAGGTGAGGAAGTAATGATTGAATGGTTGCATCTGTTGCTGCACCAGCTTTCACCATTAAAAGAATTTTACGCGGCGTTTCAAGCGACTGAACAAATTCTTCAATGCTGTATGTGCCAACAACGTTTTTGCCTTTTGATTCTTGAAGAAACTCTTCTGTTTTGCTGCTAGATCTGTTATAAACGGACACGGAGAAACCGCGGCTTTCAATATTAAGGGCAAGGTTTTTCCCCATAACGGCTAGTCCAACCACACCGATTTGTTGTTTTGACATAATTCTGTCGTCCCTTCTAACACACTGTATTAATTACTGCTGAAATGATGTACCCTTTGAAATTACCACAACATCACCTCTTTTATCAAGTTTTCAGGCTAGTCATTTCCTCTTTCGTCCTGAAAAAAATCTTTATTAAAACTTGTACCCCTTGTTTTGCTCTCTTTTTCCTTAATCGTCATCCCTCTTTGAACCAATGATTTTCCATACTTTTCTTTAAGACCATCTAAAATGGATTGGAGCGGCTCTTCTTTTGCATCTTCTGTATAAGAAAATAAATCAAGCTGTTTGACGGCTGATTTTCGTTCAACAAGATCTGTCCCCGTCACACCTAAGAGCCTCACTGGCTGTTCATTCCAGTGCTTAAGGAATAACTGCTTTGCCGCTTCAAAAAGATCTTCCTTTCGATCGGTTGGATTCGTGAGCATGACGCTTCGTGTGATATTTTTCCAGCTCGCATACCGAATCATGATGAGCAGCCGGTTCGCCATTACTTCTTTTCTCCTTAATCTTGCACTCACCGATTGTGACAGCTTATCGATTAAAGTGATGAGCTCATCTGTATCGTCTGAATCATGAGGCAGGGTTGAAGAATTGCCGACGGATTTAAATTCGTATATCCTTTCTGGATCAACGATGCCGTCATGATCTCCGTTCGCCTTTTGCTTTAATCTCGGTCCATTGATACCTAACAACTCTTTTAACGCATACTCATTCGCTTTTGCTAAATCTTCAATCGTATGGATTCCGATTGTTTTCAACTTATCTGCCGTTTTCTGCCCAACGCCATGCATGTCACCTGCCGGAAGAGGCCAGAGCATATGCGGGACATCTCGTTTACGCAAAATGGTGATACCCATTGGCTTTTTCCAATTAGACGCCATTTTCGCTAAAAATTTATTCGGTGCAATACCGATACTTGAAGGAAGCATGAGTTCTTCTACAAGCCTCGTCTGAAGATCATGTGCGGTTTTCACCGCATGCTCGGCATATGGTGTATTTGTCAAATCAATATAGCCTTCATCAATCGATACTGGTTCGACTAAATCGCTATATTCTCTTAGTATCGTAAACATTTCTTGTGAGGAGCTGCGATACCGGTCAAAGTTAGGCGTGCGGACAATCAGTCCCGGACAAAGCCGCTTCGCTTCCCACAATGGCATTGGTGGCTTTATTCCTAATGCTCTTGCCTCATAGCTGCACGTCACAACAATCCCTTTACGCTCTTTCGCATTTCCGCTAATGGCTAAAGGTTTCCCTCTCAAAGAAGGATCATACGCCATTTCTACCGAGGCATAAAAACTATTCATATCAATATGAAAAATGATTCGTCCCTTCCTTTGAGAATCAGCCATTTGCTTGCCTCCTTCATCTGTTTCATCTTCGTCACTTCATCGTCATTTTGAGCTGTTTGTTCCATTAGACATTTCATATGGTGTATAGTACACTGTGAGTAATGAAATGGATGTGATAATCATGATTATTGATACATTCAATGAAGTCTTTTTCCTTGTTGAATTCTTTACGATTATTCTTCCAGCACTGACGGCCATCGGCATTGCATTCTTATTAAAAGACTGCCGAATGAACGAGCACCTTGGTGGACATCGTTTGGAAGAGTTGGATGCATCTTTGTTGAATCGAACAGACTTTCTGTTTATCATATATGATCGCATTACAACTTGGATTAGTAAAGTCATTCGAATGAAAAGATCATCAAATGATGATGAAGACCATTCGCTTCCTCTCTCTTATTAGATTTTTATTATTGAGGAGGAAACGAATTGAAACGTTTATTGACTGTTTGTACTACTTTATTTTTGATGATGATTGCGTCACCTGCACTTGCTGCAAGTGCGCAAACGAATACGAGCTCTGATGGGTTTTTCCATCATTATTTTGTCCAGCCTTTTTCTGAGTTGATCATTTGGCTTGCGAACTTCTTTCATGACGATTATGGTTTATCCATTATGTTCGTGACATTGATTGTCCGCCTGCTCATTTTCCCGCTTTTTGCGAATCAATTTAAGAAACAAAAAGTCATGCAGGAGAAAATGGCACTGATCAAACCACAGATTGACCAAATACAAAGTAAATTAAAGAAAACGAAAGAACCTGAAAAGCAAAAAGAACTGCAAATGGACATGATGAAAATATATAAAGACAACAATGTGAATCCACTGGCGATGGGCTGTCTGCCTATGCTGATACAAATTCCAATTGTTCTTGGCTTTTACTCGGCTATCCGCTCAACACCGGAGATTGCCACACATTCGTTCTTATGGTTTAACTTAGGACAAACCGATTTATTGGTGGCGATTCTTGCAGGTGCTATGTATTTCTTGCAATTTTATGTCACACAAAGATATGCAAAGCAAGCTGGTACCCAAACAGAGGCTGCGCTAAAGCAAGCTAAAATCATGGGCATGATTTTTCCAATCATGATGCTATTTCTTTCAATGAATGCACCCGCTGCTCTTCCTTTATACTGGATGACAAGCGGACTTTTACTCACCATTCAAACCATTATTTTAAATGTGATGTACCAAAAGTCAAAAACGAAAGCTGCAGCAAACGATCAAGTCAAACCAGCTGCTGAATAAAAAATGAGCCCCTTATCAACGGATAAGGGGCTTCAGATTGTTGA
>NZ_NKHG01000049.1 GCF_002744245.1 Bacillus pumilus
CATGTGTCAGGTCTTTTTTATATCTTTTGTTCTTTTTTTCCTTTTTTCTTCTTTTTCTCTTTCGTCGCAGGATCTTGATAAAGAGAGAATCTGCCAGTTTTGATGCGTGCTTCTGTCTTTACTTTAATTCTTTCTTGGCAGTCATCGCACATATATGTATGAATCGGTCGATTTCTTAACCGTTTCGCAACAAGTGTATCATCCTCTATTGTTTCAATCTTTTCGCATAATGAGCACTTCACTCTCATTATTTTCACCTCACTTTATTGCATTTATTATAGCATGTTTCCTGAGTCACTTAAAATCAACGTAGAAAACGGCTTATATCACAGGAGATATAAGCCGTTCTCATTATTTCTTCTGATTCATATGACGGTTAGATTGATCGTTTTGATTCTCATCTAACTTCTTTTGATCATTTTGTTTGAGCTGATCATTCGGATCTTGTGTCGGATCCTTTTCGTTACGGTCGATTTCATTTTGCGGCATCTCTGGCATCACACGTCCGACAATGGCAGCTAGTTCATCCATAATCCCACTTACAGGGCGTCCTGCTTGAATTTCTTTACCCATCTGTTTTAAACGGCTGACTGTATCTGGGTCAGCGACCACAACAGCATTCGCACCTTCAGGGTCATTTTTCAGTGCTTTCGCGACTGAATATTTAATGGTTTCTACTTTGCTTCTATCTAAATCATCTTTCACATCAATTCCAACAACAGCATAGCGGCCAATGACAATGGCAGTTGCATCATTTACATCTGCTACGTGCTCTGTCACATTGACAAGATGCTGCGCGACATCTGTTGATGGACGGGCTTGATCGGTATTTTTCTTGGTTGAGTCTGACACCCGTACTAAGTGCTGGCGTCCATCTTGCCTGTCCTTAGCCTCTGGCTTTTCCTGCTGCTGGCAAGCGCCTAAGAGAATGATGGTCTGAATCATGAATAGTGTAAAAAATAGTCGCATGCGTATTCCCTCCTTCACAAACTGCATGATTTATTTTATTGTTGAATTAACCTTCTAACTTTATTCATGAAAACATATATTTTAACAATCGTTTTGGCAAAGACAAGGATGAATGAAACCCCGATCAGGAGGCGAAGGACCTGAGTAAAATTTATGTATTAGATACAAACGTGTTATTACAGGATCCGAATTCAATCTTTTCATTTGAAGACAACGAGGTCGTTATTCCAGCCGTTGTGTTAGAAGAAGTAGACTCGAAAAAAAGATATATGGACGAGGTTGGGCAAAATGCTCGGCGCGTCTCACGTTTAATCGATGGACTGAGATCTAAAGGGAAACTACATGAAAAAATTACGCTCGAGTCAAAAGGGACGCTGCGCATTGAACTGAATCATCGCTCGTTTCACGAGCTTCAAGAAATTTTTATCGAAAAAACAAACGACAATCGGATTTTAGCTGTAGCAAAAAATTTGAGCTTAGAGGAAGATACAAAGCCTCATGGCCGGCCGGTCATTTTGGTCAGCAAGGATGTCTTGGTGCGAGTGAAGGCGGATGCCATTGGGCTGCAAGCAGAGGATTTTCTAAGTGATCGTGTGCTGCAAAATGAAGACATTGATAATGGGTATGACGAGCTTTATATTCCGACTGAGCAGCTGAATACATTTTATAAGCAAAACCAATTACACGTAAAAGACATGACCAATGTCCCGTTAAACCCTCATCAATTTGTGATTATGAAGGGAAATGAAGGTGGTTCTGCTTTAGGAATGCTTGATCAAAAGGCAGAGCACGTCAAGCGGCTCATTTATGATCAAGAACATATTTGGGGAATTCGCCCGAAAAATGTCCAGCAGACGATGGCGTTAGAGTTGCTTTTGCGACGTGATATTCCGCTCGTGACACTCATCGGTAAAGCGGGTACAGGCAAAACCTTGCTTGCACTTGCTGCCGGGTTGATGCAGACAGAGGATCTCGACATGTTTAAAAAGCTCATCGTGGCTCGTTCAATTATTCCTGTTGGAAAGGATTTAGGCTACTTGCCAGGAGAAAAGGATGAAAAGCTCAGACCGTGGATGCAGCCGATCTATGATAATCTGGAGTTTTTATTTAATACAAAAAAACCTGGTGAACTCGATGCGATCTTAGCGGGGATTGGTTCTATCCAAGTAGAAGCTTTAACCTATATTCGGGGAAGAAGTATACCTGATCAATTTATTATCATTGACGAAGCACAAAATTTAACAAAACACGAGGTAAAAACGTTATTAACACGAGTCGGAGAAGGAAGTAAAATTGTGCTGATGGGAGATCCAGAGCAGATAGATCATCCCTATTTAGACAGCTTAAATAATGGGCTTACGTATGTGATTGAGCGCTTCAAAGGGCAGCAAATATCTGGACATGTCAAGCTTGTCAAAGGAGAAAGGTCTGGACTTGCACAGCTTGCAGCTGATTTATTATAGTCCAGACCCTGCCTCTTATGTAATGATTAACTCTTTCACACCTTTAATCGGCTGAGTGAAGTTGGACTGATCCTCGAAATAGACGTGGATTGGTCCTTTTTCTGTAATAGGCTTTCCATTTTGGCTGAAATGAGCAATGCTTTCCATCGCTTTAGAAAGCGGCACAGCAATTGTTTCAGTTTCTGTGACAAATTCACATGTGTCCGCTTGTTCAAGCGGTTCTGCATTTTTCAGCATATCGCCAAGCTTCATACCAAAGCTGCCTGTGACGAGTCTTTCTTTTTCGTACTTCTTCTCTGTTTTTAAAGTGGGCGGAAGTGTCTGTCCCTCTCTGATGACCCGCTCTTGGTCAAGCTCCTGATCAAGCTGATTCTTTTCGCTTGCTGTCTTTTTCTCAAAAAATGAATCCATTAAACATTTGCGGTCATCGAAAATCCACACACTAGGATCAATGGTGATCTTGTACCGTACGTTCCCCTTAATTTGAATAATGCTCATGTTCAAGACAACCCCTTTCCATCATAAATTATAGAAGTTTTCGCCCGCTTTGTCACTTTCATAAACATGCTTCTCCTTGTACACACTAATCTTACATGAAAAATAGGGAGGATATTGGGCATGGCATGTCAGGACAATGAAGAGCTTCAGCGATTTGTAGAAGAGGCGAAAAAAGTGGCCAAGGATGGTAAAGTAGCATCCTATATTCCTGCACTGGGTAAAGCGGATCAGACAGATTTATCTGTGGCTGTTTATCATGTAAGTAATATTTGCCATTCGGCAGGAGACGTTGATAAACGGTTTACTTTGCAAAGCATTTCAAAAGTATTGGCGTTGGCGCTCGTGCTCACTGAGGAAGGGCCTAAAAAAGTCTTTCAATATGTTGGGCAAGAACCGACAGGGGATCCATTTAATTCTATGATTAAACTTGAGACAGCAAGCCCGAATAAGCCGCTTAATCCAATGATTAATGCAGGAGCGCTGGCAGTAACAAGTTTAATAAGAGGCAGGACGCCGCAGGATCAACTCAACCGATTGTTGTCTTTTGTTAGAGAGCTTGCCAATGACACAACCATTACATATTGCAAAGAAACCGCGTCATCAGAATTTGACACATCTATGATTAACCGCGCCATGTGCTATTATATGAAGCAATATCATATCATTGAAGGACATGTGGAAGAGGTCATGGACGTATATACGAAGCAATGTGCCATCATGATGAACAGCTTGGATTTGGCAAAAATCGCTTGTGTTTTTTCATTAGATGGCAGGCATCCGGAGACGGGGAAACAAATCCTTTCGAAAGATGTTGCTAGAATTTGTAAAACCTTTATGGTGACTTGCGGAATGTACAATGCAAGCGGAGAATTTGCAATTAATATCGGGATTCCCGCTAAAAGTGGTGTTTCAGGAGGAATTATGGGGGCAGCGCCGTATGATTTTGGTATTGGTATTTTCGGACCTGCCCTAGATGAAAAAGGAAATAGCATTGCTGGAATTAAGCTGCTTGAGCTCATGAGTGAAAAATATGAGATGAGCATCTTTTAATGATTCGTGCCTTCTTTTTATTTTTACTAAGCGAACTGTGCAATTCTGCTTGCAATTTTGGGCGTTTCGCTTTATGATAAATAGAAGAATTAGGTACTCGCCTGGGGAACGGAGGGATACTTTTGGCGTCAGAAATTTTAGTCGATCATCGGCAAAAAGCACTGGCTTTATTAAAATTGGATGCAGATAAAATTTTAAAATTGATCCAAGTGCAAATGGACAACTTAACGATGCCGCAATGTCCTCTTTATGAAGAGGTTTTAGATACTCAAATGTTCGGATTATCGAGAGAAATTGATTTTGCTGTCCGACTTGGATTAGTTGATCAACATGAAGGCAAGAAACTACTCGATAAACTTGAGAGAGAGCTTTCCGCACTTCATGATGCGTTCACAAAAAAATAATGATTGAAAACTCAAACTTCCACAAAATAAGTTTGAGTTTTTTTGTCATCAATTTTATCTTCATCAATTGATGATAAACGGACTTGTTTCTGTCATCACAGACGAACAATATAAAAGAGGTAAAACGGGATCAAACGGAGAAAATGTAGTAGAATAAGAACAGCTAAGAGGATATACAACAGTAGAAACAGACGTTAGGAAGAGGATTATATGTTAAAGAGAATGCTAAAATCGTATGACTACTCATTATTGTTCGCCATTATATTAATTAGCGCATTCGGTTTGGTGATGGTATACAGCTCAAGTATGATTACATCTGTCATTAGGTATGATGCCGCACCAGATAATTTTTTTAAGAAACAGCTTTTATTTATGATTGTTGGAGCAGTCATATTGGTTTTTATAGCACTTGTTCCGTACCAGCTGTTTTCAAATAAAAAATTCCAGATCGGTATGCTGCTGCTTTCTGTCTTTTCACTTATCTATGTGTATTTTGGGGGACACATTGCTGGGAATGCAAGAAGCTGGATTAAATTAGGACCCTTTAGTCTTCAGCCAGCAGAATTTGTGAAGATTGTCGTCATTATCTATCTTGCTGCTGTGTATGCAAAAAAGCAGCACTATATTGATCATATTTTAAGAGGCGTAACGCCTCCAATCGTCATTGTCTCTATTTTATGTGGATTCATCATTTTGCAGCCAGACTACGGGACAGCCTTTATTATTGGCATGATTGCCTTTGCGATGATTTTATGCTCGGGCTTTAGCGGTAAAACGCTCGCGAAGCTGTTAGCGCTATTTAGTGCGGTGATGGTCGTCGTGACACCGTTTATTATTCTCTTTTGGGATAAAATTTTTACGCAAAATCGTCTCGGACGTTTTGAGAGTTTCCAAGATCCATTTAAAGATGCAGGTGCCACTGGGCATCAACTGATTAATTCCTACTATGCGATTGGATCAGGCGGTTTTTTTGGTCTTGGTCTTGGAGAGAGTGTACAAAAGTATGGGTACCTTCCAGAACCGCATACAGATTTTATCATGGCGATCATATCGGAGGAGCTTGGCTTTTTCGGTGTATTTTTTGTCATCGCTCTACTTGGTTTTATCGTCGTGAAAGGTTTTTACATTGCGAGAAAGTGTGAAGATCCGTTTGGAAGTTTGCTTGCAATAGGAATTTCCTCAATGATTGCGATCCAAACGTGTATCAATTTGGGCGGTGTTTCAGGTCTTATTCCAATCACAGGGGTGACACTTCCGTTTATCAGCTACGGGGGATCATCGATTATTTTACTGAGTGGATGTATGGGAATATTGCTGAATATCAGCATGTTTACTGAATATAAAGAGCGTTATAAAAAGAAAAAATCAATCAGCAAACCATCGGTTCAAAAAAATGGATTGCAGAAAACTTTGAATCTTTAGAAAACAAAAGTGTACAGTTTTCATTTCTTCCTTTATTATAGAGTACATATAAAATTTTAAGGGATATGGAGGAGTGAGAATGTCACAGAGAACAATTCAAAAGGTTCTAGTTGCAAACAGAGGGGAAATCGCTATCAGAGTCTTCAGGGCCTGTACGGAGCTCAATTTACGTACAGTGGCCATTTACTCCAAAGAAGACTCGGGCTCTTATCATCGCTATAAAGCAGATGAAGCATATCTAGTTGGAGAAGGGAAAAAACCGATTGATGCCTACCTTGATATCGAGGGGATCATCGAAATTGCAAAACGAAATGACGTGGATGCGATTCATCCAGGGTATGGATTTTTATCCGAAAACATTCATTTTGCAAGACGATGCGAAGAGGAAGGCATTCAATTTATCGGTCCAACTTCTCAGCATCTAGATATGTTTGGAGATAAAGTAAAGGCGAGAGATGAAGCGAAGAAAGCTGGAATTCCAGTCATTCCAGGAAGTGACGGACCAGTTGATTCCATCAAAGAAGTCGAAAAATTCGTTGAAGAATACGGTTATCCGTTTATTATTAAAGCTTCACTTGGCGGCGGTGGCCGAGGTATGCGGATTGTCAGATCGAAAGAGGAGCTAAACGAAGCGTATGACCGTGCAAAGTCAGAAGCAAAAGCTGCTTTTGGAAATGACGAAGTATACGTTGAGAAGCTGATTGAAAATCCTAAACATATTGAAGTGCAGGTGATTGGTGACAATCACGGCAATATCATTCATTTATATGAGCGTGACTGCTCTGTCCAAAGGCGTCATCAAAAGGTCATTGAAGTTGCGCCAAGTGTGTCTCTTACAGATCAATTACGTGAAGACATCTGCGAAGCGGCTGTTAAGCTGGCTCGAAATGTGTCATATATTAACGCTGGGACTGTAGAATTCCTAGTGGCAAATGGTGAGTTTTATTTTATTGAAGTTAATCCTAGGGTACAGGTGGAACACACGATCACAGAAATGATCACAGGTGTCGATATCGTACAAACCCAAATTCTTGTTGCAAAGGGTCATGATCTCCATAGCAAGGAAGTCGGAATACCAAAGCAAAAAGATATCTTCACACATGGATTTGCCATTCAATCAAGGGTCACGACAGAGGATCCTTTGAATAACTTTATGCCAGACACAGGAAAAATTATGGCCTACCGTTCAGGCGGGGGATTTGGTGTACGCTTAGATGCTGGGAACAGCTTCCAAGGTGCGGTCATTACATCTTATTACGATTCATTATTGGTCAAGCTGTCCACATGGGCGCTCACATTTGATCAGGCTGCTGCTAAAATGGTCCGTAATTTACAAGAATTCAGGATTCGCGGCATTAAAACGAATATCCCATTTCTTGAAAACGTGGCAAAGCATGAGAAGTTTCTAAAAGGGGAATACGATACGTCGTTTATCGATTCATCGCCAGAGCTATTTAATTTCCCTAAACAAAAAGACCGCGGAACGAAAATGTTGACTTATATTGGTAACGTGACCATTAATGGGTTCCCTGGAGTTGCGGAAAAAAAGAAGCCTCAATTTGATAAACCGAATGTACCGAAGCTTCCAGTCCATGAAAAGATTCCGTCTGGGACAAAACAATTGTTAGATACGCATGGACCAGAGGGGCTCGCCAATTGGGTAAAAGAACAAAGTAACGTTCTTTTAACAGATACAACCTTTAGAGATGCCCATCAGTCTCTGCTTGCGACACGCTTCAGAACACATGACTTGAAGAAAATTGCCCAGCCAACAGCAGGGTTATGGCCAGAGCTATTCAGTATGGAAATGTGGGGCGGTGCTACATTTGATGTGGCGTATCGTTTCTTGAAAGAAGATCCATGGGCAAGATTGAAAGAGCTTCGTGAAGAGGTTCCAAACACGTTGTTCCAAATGCTTTTAAGATCGTCAAACGCTGTAGGTTATACAAACTATGCGGATAATGTCATTAAAGCATTTGTGAAGGAATCGGCAGAGGCAGGCATCGACGTGTTCCGTATTTTCGATAGCTTGAACTGGGTCAAAGGCATGACGCTTGCCATTGATTCTGTTCGTGAATCAGGCAAAGTGGCTGAGGCAGCCATTTGTTATACGGGGGATATTCTTGATCCATCTCGTCCGAAATACGACCTTAAATACTATGTATCTCTTGCGAAGGAGCTCGAATCAGCAGGCGCTCATATTTTAGGCATTAAAGATATGGCGGGATTACTAAAGCCACAAGCAGCCTATGAGCTTGTATCTGCTTTAAAGGATGAGCTCACGATCCCTATCCACCTTCATACACATGATACGAGTGGAAATGGACTATTCACCTATGCAAGAGCGATCGATGCAGGCGTTGATATTGTCGATGTTGCCGTTAGCTCTATGGCGGGGCTTACGTCGCAGCCAAGTGCGAGCTCGTTATATTATGCGTTAGATGGACATGAAAGAAAGCCAGAAATGAACGTCAAAGCTGTAGAAAGTCTTTCTCAATACTGGGATTCCGTCAGAAAATACTATCATGAATTCGAAAGCGGCATGAATTCTCCGCATACAGAAATTTATGAGCATGAAATGCCTGGCGGTCAGTATAGTAACTTGCAGCAGCAGGCGAAAGGTGTTGGACTTGGCGATCGCTGGAATGAAGTGAAGGAAATGTACAGACGTGTGAATGACATGTTTGGTGATATTGTCAAGGTTACACCATCCTCTAAAGTAGTTGGAGATATGGCACTTTATATGGTGCAAAATGATCTAACGGAAGAGGACGTTTATGAAAAAGGAGCAACGCTTGACTTCCCAGATTCTGTTGTTGAATTATTTAAAGGCTATTTAGGGCAGCCACATGGCGGGTTCCCAGAAAAACTGCAAAAGCTGATCTTAAAAGGGGAAGAGCCGCTTACTGTAAGACCAGGTGAGAAGCTGAAGCCAGTGGACTTTGAAGATATTAAAAAGCAGTTCAAAGAATCACATGATCTGACGTTGACAGAACAAGATGCGATTGCATATGCACTATATCCGAAAGTCTTTTCTGAATTTGTCCAAACAGCAGAAAGCTATGGTGACATCTCTGTTCTTGATACACCAACGTTCTTCTACGGGATGAGACTTGGTGAAGAGATTGAGGTAGAAATTGAAAAAGGAAAAACCCTCATTGTCAAATTGGTGTCAATTGGAGAACCGAATCCAGATGCCACAAGAGTCATTTACTTTGAGCTCAATGGTCAGCCGCGTGAAGTGGTGATTAAGGATGAAAGTATCAAATCCTCCGTACAAGAAAAAATGAAGGCGGATCGCTCGAATTTAAATCACATTGCTGCATCAATGCCGGGAACCGTGATTAAAGTGCTTGTTGAAAAAGGGCAGAAAATTTCACAAGGTGAACACTTGATGATCAATGAAGCCATGAAAATGGAAACAACTGTACAAGCACCATTCTCTGCAGTTGTGGATGAAATTCATGTCACGAATGGAGAACCGATTCAAACCGGTGATTTGCTTATTGTATTAAAGCCTGAATAATGAGTGAGACACATCCATAGCGATGTGTCTTTTTTTGAGCGCATTAAAATGTGCAGCGACGGGTGAGAGTGATTACACTATAGATTGAGGTGAAGAGAGTTGGAAATTGTCGTGATTTGGTTTCGCCGAGATATGCGATTGGATGATCATATCGCCTTGTCAAACGCGATCACATATGCGAAAAAACATCAATACCCATTATTTGCTTTTTATCATCTAGACCCTTTTTTTACAGAAATGGGGCTTGATTTAAACCACGAACATTTCTTTCAAAACTTGGCTCATTTCGTCAAGGAATCGAGAGAATCTCAATTATATGTTCATCTTTTTCATGATGATGTCTTGTCCGCCTTTCAGCAGATCATGGATGTTTATGACATCCACGCGGTCTTTTTTAATGAGGACCAAGTAGGAATCGGTCAAACACGTGATGACCAAGTAACCGATTTTTTAGAAGAAAAGGGCATTCATGTGTCAAAGTGGCAAGATGCACATCTTCATGGGGCAAGAGATATTTTGAAAGGAGATGGCTCTCATTATCAAGTATTCACTCCATACTATCAATCATGGCGAAAGCAAGAGAAGCAGCCTGTAATAAAAGTTGACAAATCATTTTTCAGTAGCGAGTATACGATTTGTCATGAGGAACTTTCACATAAAGGAGATGACAAATTAAGAGGCATCATCAAGAGATGCTCAAGAAAATTTGATCAAATTGGTTCAGATAAAGCGATCAAAACGCTCCAAACCTTTATTCAAAAAAGACTGACGCGTTATCATGAGAAACGGGATATTCCGTCTGTCTTTGGAACGAGCAAACTGTCGCGTTTCTTAAAAACAGGAACAATCTCTATCCGCACGATCTTTCATGCTATAAATGAGGAAGCGCTTTTTGAAGACGAGGGCAGGGAAACATTTATCAAAGAGCTGGCGTGGCGTGATTATTATCATATGATTTTTGCGCATTATCCAGAGATGAAAGAAAAGGAGATCAATTCCTCCTTTCAAGGGATGAAATGGAATGAAGATGAGATGCTTTTTGAAGCTTGGTGTAAAGGTGAAACGGGGTTCCCGCTCGTTGATGCGGGGATGAGGCAGTTAAATGAAGAAGGTTGGATGCATAACCGCTTGAGAATGGTGACTGCTTCATTTTTAACAAAGGATTATTTGATCGATTGGAGAAAGGGCGAGGCGTATTTTGCGAAAAAACTTGTGGATTATGATGAGCCTTCGAATATCGGAGGGTTTCAGTGGGCCGCCTCTGTCGGAACAGATGCAGTTCCTTACTTTCGCATTTTTAATCCAACGACCCAATCGAAACGATTTGATCCAAGCGGAGATTTTATCAGAAGATATGTACCAGAACTACAACATGTCGATGAAAAATGGATTCATGAACCAAGTAAAATGCCGATAGAAGAACAAATGAAGTTGGGATGTGTGCTAGGGGATACATATCCAATGCCTACTGTCGATCATCAAGAAAGACGCAAAAAAGCCATTTCGCTATTTGAAGAAGCAAAACAACAATAAAAGAAATCCCCCTTTTCTCATAAAAAGGGGGATACATATTTTTATCTGAATAGCTCTCTGTTTTCATATTTAAACCGGGCAATGAGTAAGCAGAAGTAGCATAGTACCCCAAATAAACAAGAAATAAAGAATGAATGAGCAAGCGCATAACCAAGTGCAAGCTGTGAATAAACAGACATGACACCTGAAATCGCTTGAAGTGTAATCAGAATGGCTGAAATGATCCATCCGTAATACAGCTGCTTCTGGTCTTTATAATGTTTAATGGCATGGAACATAGCAACAAATATCCAGACGAATAAAAGGAGGGCTGCTGCTCGGTGAGACATTTGAACCCACTGATTAAAGTACGCCGGAAGTGCACCGTCTTTTGAGCAAAACGGGAAGACAGAGCAGGCAAGGCTTGACTTTGTATGTCTCACATAAGCACCTGTATACACCACGATATACGTATATGTGATCAACCCATAAATATGGAACTGCATTCGTTTGCCGATATGAAGCGGCTTCACAAGCTTTGTTTCAGATCTGGTTGCCTCAAATACAAGAAGGGCAAGCAGTAAGACGGAAGCAAAAGAAATCAGCGAAATACCAAAGTGCAGTGCCATCACAAGTGCGTTAGAACCAAATACTACTGCAAGTGCCCCTAACAGTGCTTGAAGCAGTAAGAATATAATGGACATGATGACCAAAAATTTGGTTTCACGGAATACTGGACTAATTTTTTTCCAGCATAAGATCGCCAGTGCCAATACAAGAATGGTGGAAACCCCTGTTGACATGCGGTGACTCCATTCGATGATGGAAGCAGGGTTCATTTCAGGGAAGAAACGACCGTGGCAAAGGGGCCACTGCCGGCCGCAGCCAAGACCCGAGCCGGTTTTTGTAACAAGCGCACCGCCAATCAGAACGATCAGCATCACAAACGTTGTGACAACGCTCAATAGCCTTAAAGCAAATTTCATCAAATTATTTCACCTTCTCTAAAAAACTTCTGATATAAATGAAAACCTCACATGCTCTCAAGTTTAAGCCAAATGCGTGTTCTGTTGCAATTCATAATCACCAAAGTTCACAAAAAAATGATATGTTAGTTCACAAAGTTTACAGATTTAGAGTGCTTGATCTTTCTTTGACAGTCTGATAGAAATAGAGGAGAGATATTTCATTTTGTACCGCCTTCTGAAACAGACACATATCCTAATAAATTCACGAAAAGTTCACAAATAACTTCGAGTTTGTCGTTTATTATTTAATAGGATGTTTTTTTACAGCTCTTTATCTTGTATGATAGAGTTGTAACGATTTTAGGTTTTATTTGTTAGTTTGAAGGTTTGGGCAAGGGAGGTTATACACATTGGCAAATACCAAAACAGCCGCGGAAGCAGCTATTCATGGACAAATAGAAGAAACAACTGCTTGGAAAGATTTTCTTGCTCTTATTAAAATGGGCATTGTCAATTCCAACTTCATTACAACATTTACTGGAATGTGGCTTGCTTTTTATTTTACAGATATGAGTTTCCTTGGGAATCTTGATATTGTTCTGTTAACAATGATTGGTTCTTCTCTTATTATTGCCGGTTCATGCGCCATTAATAATGCGTTTGACCGTGATATTGATATACTAATGGAAAGAACAAAAACAAGACCGACTGTCACAGGTAAAATTCAGCCGGGGCAAGCGTATGCATTTGGCACGTTGCTTGTTGTAATGGGACTCATTATGCTTCTGATGACAACTATTACATCAGCAGTGATTGGATTTATTGGTGTATTTACTTATGCGGTTCTTTACACCATGTGGTCTAAACGCCATTACACTATTAATACAGTCATTGGAAGTGTATCTGGTGCAGTTCCGCCATTAATCGGCTGGACAGCTGTCACAGGCACAATCGACACAACGGCTTGGGTTTTGTTTATGATTATGTTCATTTGGCAAATCCCGCACTTCCTGTCACTTGCGATTAAGAAAACGGAAGATTACCGCAAGGCAGGAATTCCAATGCTTCCAGTCGTCTATGGCTTTGAAGTCACAAAACGCCAAATCATCATTTGGACAGCATGTCTTCTTCCACTTCCATTTTTCTTAGGTGGATTAGGATGGCCGATTGTTGCGCTTGGCACATTGCTAAACATTGGATGGCTCGTGATTGGCCTAATGGGCTTTAAAATGAAAGACATCATGAAGTGGTCAACACTGATGTTCGTTTATTCATTAAACTACTTAACGATCTTTTTCGTTGCGATGATTATTATTACACTATTCTAGAGTGAAATACACTTTGATCACATCAAAACAAAGGCTATATCTTATAACACAACATTTTCTTACAACGATGAAAGCCGCCTGATATTCAGTTCTATTTAGGCGGCTTTCTGTTTATACATAGATGGTATTTTGAGTAAAAACATCATTTTTTTATGAAAAGAGGAAATGTAAGTGCTTTTATAAGGGGCGGGGGTTATTGATGGGTAAAAAGTGATTTTATAAATAAGAGGTAAAAAGGGAAAGGCAAAGGAGATCAAGCAAAAGGGGTTGGGACAAATTATGATAAGAAAATGGCGTGTTTATTCACTGTTTCTCTTACTGACGCTCGTTTTGGCGGGCTGCGGTGAACCATACTTATCAACACTCAAGCCAGTTGGGGAAGTAGCCGATAAACAGTTTTTCCTGACGGTACTGAGTACACTCATTATGGTTCTTGTCGTCATTGTTGTATCGATCATTTTCTTTTACGTCATCATTAAATTCAAACGTTCTAAAGTGGGAGAAGATACGATTCCAGAACAGGTGGAAGGGAACCGTAACCTAGAAATTACATGGACTGCGATTCCAATTCTTCTACTCATTATTCTCGTTGTACCTGTTGTGGCATACACGCTTGAGCTAGGGGATACAAGCGCGATGGATAAGAAAAAACGAGATCCTGAAAAGACACTTGTCGTAAATGTAAGAGCAAGCTTATATTGGTGGGAATTTGAATACCCTGATTATGGGATTGTCACAAGTCAGGAATTGATTGTACCGACAGATCAAAAGGTATACTTTAAGCTGAAAGCATCAGATGTCAAACACTCTTTTTGGATTCCATCAGCTGGCGGTAAAATCGATACAAACACAGACAATGAGAACAAGTTTTATTTAACATTTGACTCGAAACGAACCAAAAATGCAGGAGAATATTTTTACGGGAAATGTGCGGAGCTTTGTGGTCCATCGCATGCTTTAATGGACTTTAAAGTTAAAACGCTTTCTCAAGATGAGTTTTTAGGGTGGACCAAAAAGATGGCAGATGGCAAAAAGCCAACATCCACATCAGATCTAGCCCTAGAGGGTGAAAAATTATTTAAAGAGAAAAACTGCTTAAGCTGTCATGCAGTAGAGCCTGGAGACGAACGGCCAGAAGTGGCAAGGACGGCTCCGAACCTTGCAACCTTCGGAGAGCGAACGAAAGTAGCTGGGATCAAAGACATGAACAAAGAAAATGTAAAGGCATGGCTAAAAGATCCAGAGAGCTTTAAACCAGGTAATAAGATGACAGGGACGTACCCTAAATTAAATGACTCAGAAGCAGATGCACTCTACGAATATTTAAAAGGGCTTAAAGTAGAGTAGTTCCATTTGTAGCTGCATATAGAAACGGCGGAATCTAACAACTTTTCAAATGGGTATGTGATCTATGTGAAGTTTTTGTTAAGAGCTCCCGGACATGTCTCTACATCCGAGAAGTAGTCATCTGTCAGACACAGTCTGTTTTAAAGATCGTTAAGATAGACACCTATATGAAAAGGGGCAAATGGGAGATAAGAGGGGGATTTCATGGTGAGTACAATAGCTAAAAAGCGGGGGTTTGGCGCTGTCTTATGGGATTACTTGACGACGGTTGACCACAAAAAAATTGCCATACTATATTTGGTGGCAGGGGGATTTTTCTTTTTGGTTGGCGGCCTGGAAGCGATGTTTATCCGTATTCAGCTAGCCATCCCTGAAAATGATTTTGTTAGTGCAGGAGTTTACAATGAAATCATGACCATGCATGGAACGACAATGATTTTCCTTGCAGCAATGCCGCTTTTATTTGCATTAATGAATGCGGTTGTACCAATTCAAATTGGTGCACGTGACGTGGCATTTCCGTTTATCAATTCACTTGGGTTTTGGCTGTTCTTTTTCGGAGGAATTTTCTTAAACCTTGGCTGGTTTTTAGGCGGGTCACCTGATGCGGGCTGGACTGCATACGCGTCACTCACGCTAAATTCAGAAGGGCATGGCATGGATTTCTATATTTTAGGTTTGCAGATAGCAGGTATTGGTACGCTCATAGCTGGTATCAACTTTCTTGTCACGATCATTAATACGAGAGCGCCTGGTATGACGTATATGAGAATGCCGCTCTTCACTTGGACGACATTTGTTGCATCTGCCCTTATTTTATTCGCATTCCCTCCATTAACAGCAGGGCTTGCGATGCTGATGTTTGACAGAATGTTTGACACGAGCTTTTTCAATCCAGAGCTTGGAGGGAATACGATCATCTGGGAGCATTTGTTCTGGATTTTCGGACACCCAGAAGTATATATCTTGATTCTGCCAGCATTCGGAATTTTCTCTGAGATCATTCCAGTGTTTGCGAGAAAAAGATTGTTTGGTTACTCATCGATGGTGTTCGCCACTGTATTAATCGGTTTCCTTGGATTCATGGTGTGGGCGCATCACATGTTTACAACAGGTCTTGGACCTATTGCAAATGCCATTTTTGCGGTAGCCACTATGGCGATTGCGGTGCCTACAGGAATCAAAGTATTCAACTGGCTGCTGACCATTTGGGGCGGTAATGTCAAATTTACAACGGCAATGCTGTATGCAGTAGCTTTCATTCCGTCATTCTTACTTGGCGGTGTAACCGGGGTCATGCTTGCAGCAGCAGCAGCAGATTATCAGTTCCATGATACGTACTTTGTTGTGGCGCATTTCCACTATGTCATTATCGGTGGTGTGGTATTCGGTATTTTAGCTGGTGTGCATTACTGGTGGCCTAAAATGTTTGGGAAAATACTCAATGAGAAGCTTGGGAAAATTAGCTTTGTGCTCTTTTTCATCGGTTTCCATTTAACGTTCTTTATCCAGCATTTCTTGGGTCTATGGGGGATGCCGCGCCGGGTATTCACGTTCCTGCCAGGTCAGGGTCTCGAGCTTGGGAACTTAGTCAGTACGATTGGTGCATTGTTTATGTTTGTAGCAGTGATCATCATGCTCATTAATGTCATCTGGACAACAGCAAAGGGAGAGCGTGTGTCGAGCGATCCTTGGGGAGATGGACGAACGCTTGAATGGGCAGTGTCTTCGCCTCCACCGGAATATAATTTTAAACAGCTTCCGCTGGTAAGAGGACTTGATCCGTTATGGATTGAGAAAATGGATGGTAAAAAAGGAATGACAGCATCTGAACCGCTCGATGATATTCACATGCCGAACAATTCCATCTTGCCTATCATTATCTCATTCGGTCTATTTGTGTCAGCATTTGGCTTTATGTATCGTCAAGAACACAGTTGGGGTCTTCCGGTGATCTTGATTGGACTTGGTATTACGTTTGCGACCATGCTGGTTCGATCTCTTAAAGATGATCATGGATACCATATACACAAAGAAGATTTGACCGATGACGATGACAAAGGGGTGAAAGCATAATGGAACCACAAAAAATGACAGCGGAAACCTTTCCGGCTTCTCCTGAGAAAGCCACGTTAGAAGGAAAGAATAAGTTCGTTGGGTTCTGGTTGTTTCTTGGGGGAGAAACCGTTCTGTTTGCATCTTTGTTTGCCACTTACTTGGCACTGAAAAACTCAAATGCAGGCGGGGCAAAAACAACTGATATGTTTGACCTCACACTTGTCTTTGTTGCCACAATGCTCCTGTTAACGAGCAGTTTAACGAGTGTGTATGCAATGTATCATATGAAAAACTTTGCCTTTAAAAAAATGCAGCTTTGGCTCGGCGTGACCGTTCTATTAGGTGCTGGATTTTTAGGACTTGAAATTTATGAGTTTTCTCACTATGTGCATGAGTATGAATTTACAATTACCAGCTCTGCTCTTGGTTCTGCTTTCTATACGCTAGTGGGAACTCACGGGGCTCACGTTGCATTTGGACTTTGCTGGATTACCGCTCTTATGATTCGAAATTCGAGACGCGGACTAGATTTATACAATGCACCAAAATATTATGTGGCAAGTCTATATTGGCACTTCATTGATGTTGTGTGGGTCTTCATCTTTACCGTTGTATATTTAATGGGAATGGTGGGATAAGAATGGGAAATAAAAACACAAATCAGTCAAAAGTCGATCTTGTATATCGTAAAAAGAAAAATGCCGAAGAAATGAAGCATCAGCTCATTTCTTTCGGCTTGATGATTGGATTAACATTTGTAGCATTTTTAACGATCGCTTCTGAAGACGTCGGGAATTGGTTTGCAGTACCATTTATTTTACTGCTTGCAGTCATTCAGGTGGCCTTTCAGCTTTATTATTTTATGCACATGAACCAAAAAGGGCATGAAACACCCGCGTTGTTTCTTTACTCAGGTGTGTTTGTCGCGTTTATTACCGTTTTAGCCTTTTTGACCATTATTTGGTGGTAAGCTCGCTTTGCCCTTGAAGGAGGCGCAGAAATGGAGAACTTAGAAATATTCGGATTTCGGGCATTATGGAGTCCCTACTATTTGACATGTATTGTGTTAGCAGCTGCTTTTTATCTACTTCTCGTTACAAAGGGAAAGCACCGTGCGACGGTGAAAGAGAAAACACTGTTTCTGACTGGGCTTGTTCTGTTATATGCCGTAAAAGGAAGCCCAATTGATTTAATGGGGCATATTATGTTCAGTGCTCATATGGCGCAAATGGCGGTACTATACTTAGTGATCCCGCCGCTGCTTATCACAGGCTTACCTGCGCCCATTTGGGAGCGGATCATTCAAACACCCGGAATTCAATCCATTTTCCGTTTGTTTTCCAAGCCTTTGATTGCTTTGCTTGGATTTAACGGATTGTTTTCGCTGTATCACATCCCGCTTGTATTTGATTTTGTGAAAACTGATTCATTTTATCATGCATTGATGACGGTTGTTATTTTTATCGCTGCCTTTTTCATGTGGTGGCCGCTTGTTCATAAAGTCCAAAGTCAGCCGCAGATCACAGGCATTTTAAAGCTTGGCTATATAATGGCAGACGGTATATTAATGACACCTGCCTGCGCACTGATCATGTTTAGTGATACACCGATCTATGCGACCTACTCTGATGCAGGCGCGTGGATACAAGCACTGCATCTATGTGTACCAAGCGATATGCTCGCAGGTCTTGCGCTAACTGGGCCTGATATGTTTCACACATTGCCCCTGCTGGAGGATCAGCAGCTAGGCGCTATTTTGATGAAAATTATTCAGGAAATTGTTTACGGATCTGTTCTTGCTGTTGTTTTCTTTGATTGGGCAAGAAAAGAAAGAGCGAAAGATGCCGTGCCAGATGCGCTCATTCCAAAATATGAATAAAGAAAAAGCACAGCCTCAGGGCTGTGCTCAGATTGTAGAGAAACTCATGTTTTTCTACAATCTTTTTTATTTTCAGCGTGATAGAAAACCTTTGAAGTCTAGGAAGAACGAGTACCGGCGCGGAGCGAATTTTGGCATACGTGAGCACCGGCACGCAGGACTGACACCGAATGCGAGGGTTTGTCTACACGCTGAAAGCACAGCCTCAGGGCTGTGCTTTGTTTTATGCTTCAGCAGTCATTGATTCTAGCTTTTCTTTCAGTCGATCAAGTGTTTTTTTGCTTGATTGGATAAGAGATTTAGGGAAATCTTCGCCCTCGCCATATTCAACACCATGCGGATAATAGTGTTTTCCAAGTAAAGGTGTCAGTAGCTGAATGTGAGCCTTTTTGGAACCGACATCTCCTTCAGTGGCGTAGCCAGAGATCCGTAAATAAAATGTTCCCTCGACCATGCTATACTTCCTGTCGTACGTCACACGCTCATAATCCCATTGATCGGCTCGCACGAATCCTTCACTTTCCATGATGAAATCCAATTTATTTAAGTCAGCTGATACCTTTTCAATCCCTGTACCTTCAAACTTCACCCAAAACCCTCCTTATAAAAATTCCCTTTACTGACAATCATAGTATGAAAGCGTTAAACTTTCAACTGTGAAAGGTATGTTCTTTTATAAGCTGGTTACAGTAATAAAGAAAAAATAACGGATGGAGGAATCAACGTGCAAACGAAAAAAATCAAAGAGATTATGACAAAAAAAGTGGTGACTTGCCAAAAGGACGACAATGCCTATGAAGCGGCAGTGAAAATGAGAAATGCTGACATTGGTGCCATTCCAGTGGTTGACGGAGATCAACTTGTTGGAATTGTGACAGACCGTGACCTTGTACTTAGAGGCATTGCTGAGAAAAAGCCAAACTCACAAGAAGTTGGCGCGCTCATGACGAAGGAAGTACTGACGGCTGAAGAAGATGCGACGCTTGAAGAAATTGTCCGGTTGATGTCAGAGCATCAGCTCCGCCGTATTCCCATCGTAAAAAGCGGAGCATTAACGGGTATCGTAGCTCTTGGAGATTTATCAGTCGAAGATTTGTCAAATGATCGTGCGGGGGATGCACTTACTGAAATCTCTCAACAAGATCAAGATCATGGACAAGGATTTATTCATTAAGAGGGGCATATTTTAAATTCGTGTTAAATAGGCTGTATTGTCGTTGATAAATGGAGCAAGTTTTGTTTAAATGACAGTAGAAGGTACTTTTTGTGCCTTGCCAATTTTAACGGAGGTGTTTATTTGAAAACTGTGCTCAAAACACTCTTCATCCTCCTGATTATATCTGGAACGTACGTTCTGTTTATTCAATATGGATCTTCACCAGAAAAAGATAGTAGCAATGAACCGAAGGTGTCTAATGAAGAAACATCTAGCGATAAGCCGATTAACATCCCAAAAAAAGGTCTCATGTCCTTTATGGGAAAATCATCAAACGAAGTGCTTAAACAGCTGGGGGAACCAGATCGCATCGATCCTTCCGCATATGATTATGACTGGTGGATTTACAATCAATCGAAGAAGGACTATATTCAAGTAGGGGTAAAGGATAGTCAAGTGGTCACCTTGTTTGCAACAGGAGACGGGCTTAATGTGGAACCGTTTAAAATCGGTCAAGCCACAAGTGAAGTATTTAAAAAAACACAAATCGCTCCTTACATTCATGTAGAGGATCAGCAAAATTCATATCGCTTTGAATTCTCAGAAGATGATATGAATACAAGGCCAACGGTGAAAGTGGGAGATGATGTCTATGTTCAGCTCTACATGGATAAGTTTGAAAGCACCCTTTCGAGTATCAGGGTCTTTAACGCGGATACATTTGTGAAACAAAAGCCGTATGAAGTCGTCTATCGAGGTCAGTTGATAGAACCTGAAACAATATCAGGTGAAAAATGGAAAGAGATCCAAGCTTCTAGCCAAAAACAAATTTTAGATATGACAAATATTATCCGCCATAAGTACAACCTGCCGACCTTAAAGTGGGACGATGAAACCTCCGAAGTGGCCTTCATGCATAGTGAGGACATGAAAAAGAATCATTATTTCTCCCACGAATCTAAAAAATACGGCACGCTGAAAGACCGATTAGAAAGAGGAGAGGTCGCATTTCAGCTCGCAGGTGAAAACATTGCTTACAACTATGTAGATGGACCAGCAGCTGTAGAAGGCTGGCTTAATAGCGAAGGTCACCGGAAGGCGTTATTAAATAAAGATTACACGCACCTTGGCGTAGGTGTGAAAGAAAAATATTATACACAAAACTTCATCAAGAAAACATCTTAAAACAAAGCAGCTGCGCAATTGCGGCTGTTTTTTTTGTGAAAAAGAGGCTCACCAAAACAGATATTGATGTATATAGTATAGTAGGCATTTGTATGGGGGGTGAGGATTTGACAAACAAGCAAAAGCAAACATCCATTGATGAATTTAAACAATTCGTCAGACGCCATCCGAAATTAATTCAAGAAGTGCAAACGCAAGAAAAAAGCTGGCAAAGTCTATATGAGAATTGGATTATATTTGGTGAGGAAGATGAGATGTGGTCTCCTTACCGGCAAGCACAGTCAGAAGAAGTAAAAGAAGAGAGAGCCTCTAAGCAAAGTGAACCGGGAAAAGCAGATTTTGTGTCTAAAATGGTTTCTGCTGTGAAAAAAATGGACGCTGATCAAATGAATGAGCAGATTAACAAAATGAGCCAGTCTATTTCCTCTTTACAAAGCTTACTTGGCCAATTTTCATCAAACGGCTCAAAGAAGGGCTCATCTGGAGGCAGTCAGCACCCATTCTCCTTCAGGAAAGATTAATTGAAAGGGGATGCTTTTGGTGCGGAGAGAAGTACAAGAGTTTGTCATGGCAGAAGAGGATCGAATCAAATTCATTAGACAACGTCCTCTCTGGTACAGACAGCTGACTCGACATCCTGAAAATCTATCTTCCTTTGAATTAGATAAAATGAACTTTTACGAAAAAACCATTCCTCATCGTGTGAGTCAGTTAAGCAATAGTGTCCAAATGGCCGAAATGATGATTCAAATGTTCCAAGCAATGCGCAATCAAAATGGAGCCGAATGAGGCTTTTTTGAGTTGATTAAGATGGCTATTTCATGAGCATCCTATGAAAGTAGACGAAAGGAGAATCAGATGATGAAATGGATGCTGTCAATATGCGCATTGCTTTTTCTTGTGACCGGGTGTCAAAGGCAACATGAAGACGAGCAAGTGATCAAGCAAGAACCAGCAGTACCAGTGATGCAGCAAGCCCAAAGTGAAATGAAGCAGCAAGGTTTTTTAAAGTACAGAGTGCAGGGATCAGCTGTTTATATAGAAAGTACGCTTCAAGATTTCCATCTTGAGCGTTCACTTGGAAAAAAGAATAAGAAGGCGGGGTACTTCACAGTATATGTAGATGGGAAGCGTGCGGGCAATGAGTATACTGCTGCATTTGTGGTCAAGCACCTTTCAAAAGGAAAGCATAAAATGACCGTTGTGCTGAATTCCCGTCACCCTGAATATAAACAGAAAAGAGAAACATGGGATGTATTTGTCACGTAAAAGCATTTTCTGATCCATAGGTTTCGTGGTAAACTATGAATTGGAGGTGCAACATTTATGTATGCGACAATCGAATCTGTGGAGCTCCAAGAGGAAGCAAATCAATTGGCTGCCATGATTCTTCAGTCGGAGGAGGCTGAACATTACCGCAACTGCTTTAAGCGTCTCCAGCAAGACGAAGAAGCCCAACAAATTATTGCTCATTTTACAAAAGTAAAAGAGCAATATGAGGATGTGCAGCGGTTCGGCAAATACCATCCAGACTATAGAACGATCTCAAAGGAAATGCGCGAGGTCAAAAGAAAGCTAGATCTTCACGATACAGTGGTTGATTTCAAGAAAGCAGAAACATCGATTCAATCCATCTTAGATGAGATTAGTATTGAAATCGGTCAAGCTGTATCAGCATATATTAAAGTTCCAACAGGGAACCCATATTTTGATGGTCTATCATCATGCGGCGGTGGCTGTGGATCAGGAGGCGGCTGTGGCTGTAAAGTATCTTGACGAGACTTGAACGTCTCGTCTTTTACATAATGGCTGGAAAGAATTGAAAAACGGCAGGTGAAAAGATGGAAACCAAACGTCAAGGCATGGTCGTTTGGCTGCATTCGTTAAAGCAGTCAAAAGCGCTAAGAAAATTCGGGAATGTTCACTATATTTCAAGGAAAATGAAATATGCAGTGATTTATTGTGATATGAATAATCTCGACCGCCACATGGCAAAGCTAAGCTCATTACCATTTGTGAAACGTGTGGAGCCTTCATATAAGCCCTTTATTAAATTAGAGTACGAATCCAAATTGGACAAAGCAAAAGAGTATGATTATAAGGTGGGCTTTTAAAGCCACAAAAAAACCCCCGCGGCATCACCCGCGGGGTCCTTCTATTCTTAATGTTTCATTAAGGAGAAGGCAAAGGGAGAGGAGAAACCGGAGGAAGAACTTATGGGGAAACGTAAGTCTTCTCCGCGGTTGGCAACAGCACCACATCAGATGCTGTTACAAGTAGTATGACCCCTTAGCCTGTCATGTATACATAGAAAATGATGAAAATCCACGCATTGTCCCATGTGGAGTGGATGTGGTAAGATAATGTTGAATTTTTTGTCATAAGACAATGATCAATAGATGCAAGCAGAAAAAGTGGTGGGAAAATGAGAGTCATCTCTGGAACGAGAAAAGGCCGCACGCTCAAAGCGGTACCAGGTCAATCAACAAGACCGACAACAGATAAAGTAAAAGAATCCATTTTTAATATGATTGGCCCGTATTTTGATGGAGGATGGGCTCTTGATTTATTTGCAGGAAGCGGTGGTTTAGGAATTGAAGCGCTTTCTAGAGGATTCGATCATTGCATATTCGTTGATCGAGATATGAAGGCGATTCAAACGATTAAAGGAAACCTGAATCAATTGTCGCTGGTGGATCAAAGTGAAGTATTTCGAAATGATGCCCAGCGTGCACTAGCAGCCGTTGTGAAGCGAGAAGAATCATTTCAAGCCATCTTTCTTGATCCGCCGTATAAAGATCAAAAGCTGAAAGCACTTCTTGATATGATTGATGAGCACTCTCTATTAGCAGATGAGGGCGTGATTGTTTGTGAGCACGATAAAGACGTCACGTTGCCAGAGGAAGCTGGACAGCTCCACATATCTAGGCAGGAACTGTACGGATTGACTGGTATTACGATCTATAGAAAGCGGGGAAATGAAGCATGGGAAATATAGCTGTTTGTCCGGGTAGCTTCGATCCAGTCACATTGGGCCATTTGGATATTATCAAAAGAGGAGCAAACATTTTTGATGAAGTGTATGTATGTGTATTAAATAACTCATCAAAAAAACCGTTATTTACAGTTGAAGAACGTTGCGAACTCATTCGTCAAGCGACAAAGAATTTGCCAAACATCAAAGTTGAATCCTTTCATGGGCTGCTTGTCGATTATGCGAAACAGAAAGAAGCCAAAGTGATTTTACGCGGATTAAGAGCCGTGACGGACTTTGAATATGAGATGCAAGGTACATCGATGAACAAAGTCTTAAATGATGAAATTGAAACGTTCTTCATGATGACCAATAATCAATACTCCTTCTTAAGCTCAAGCATTGTCAAAGAAGTAGCGAAGTATCATGGAGCAGTCAAAGAGCTTGTACCAAAAGAGGTAGAAGCAGCGCTGAAAGAAAAATTTAATGGATGAGTGCAATCGTGCACTCATCCATTTTTTAATTTCTGATAGGATAAAGCAATATACACGATCAGGCTGAACAAAGTGATTAAAGGACCAGCTGTCACAAGCTGATTCCACAACACACTGCTGAACATAACGACTTGCTGGCTTGCTTCAAACGCCCCTGCCGGAAGAACCATGTCTGACCGAGATACATAAAGCGGTTTGAATAATAAAAAAGCAAAGAAAGCTGCATAAATCCCGTGAAGCAAACGGGCGAAGAAAAACGGTTTAAAGCGTATATCTGTTGCGGCCAAAATGCCGGCTACCTGGGCTTGAACAGAGAATCCACTAAATCCTAAAATAAAGCTGACAACAATTGTTTTGGCGAGAAGAGTGACCTCTTGTGAGCCTGTTAACTGGCTTCCCAAAGTGATTTCAAATAAACCGGCAATCATGGCTAGATCTAATTCTGACGGAAGGTGCATCGCTTGCAGCATAAATCCGATCCCTATGGAGAGAAGATCTGTCACATGAACAACGGACAACATTTTGCTAAAGACAGAGAATAAGATAATAAACCCGCCTATCATAAAGAGTGTTTGTACTGACGACATGACGGCATCGCTTAAAATTTGGCCGAGCGGTCTTTTCTCTGCGAGCCTTGCTATATGAAGGGCGTTGAATGCCTCTTTAAAAGGTGGAAATAAAAATCCCTTCCGGCTTCTAAGGTGCGCATCATGCCGCGCTTTATACCCGCGCATCGTCACACCGACAGCGAGGTTTCCTAAATAATGTGCACAGGCTAAGACAATCCCTAAAGCTGGGTGATGAAAAAAACCAACAGCCACCGCTCCAAAAATAAACAATGGATTCGATGAATTCGTAAATGAAACAAGGCGTTCTGCTTCGATTCTCGTCAGCTGTCCTTCCTGTCTGAGCCTTGTCGTCAATTTAGCGCCAGAGGGGAAGCCTGAGGCCATTCCCATAGCCAATACAAATCCACCTACACCCGGTACTCGAAAGATAGGGCGCATAAATGGTTCTAATAACACCCCGACAAATCTGACAATCCCGAAACTAATTAATAGCTCGGATAAAATAAAAAAAGGCAGCAATGATGGAAATACAACCTCCCACCACATTGCAAGTCCATTTTTTGATGCTTGCAAAGAGGCTTGTGGATGTGTAATCACAGTGGCTGTTAAAAAGATAAAAAAAGCAGCGATGAACATAGTGTTCCATTTTTTCATGAAGATTTCGCCCCTTGCCGTTATGATCTATTGGCGAGCTCGTGATCAAAGAAAAAGAAAGAAACTAGCCGAGCCTGTCTTCTATTACTATACGAGCAGAAGGGGCATGTTTAGACCAATAGATTCGTATATATGCATAGAAAGAGGAGGGTGGATTTTCATGAAGCGACCGATCATCGGGCTTGCGCTAGGCTCCGGGGGTGCTAGGGGAATGGCGCATATCGGAGTTTTATCTAGTCTTGAGAAACAAGGAATTCAGGTGGATATGATTGCGGGAAGCAGTATTGGCGCACTTGTTGGCAGCTTTTATGCGGCAGGACAAGACGTAGAAAAAATGAAAAAACTTGCACTTGTCTTCAGAAGAAAGTATTATGCTGACTATACACTGCCAAAAATCGGTCTTTTAAAAGGGAATCGAATTTTGCAGCTGATCCACACGTTTACATATGGGAAAAAAATCGAGGAATTGCGAATGCCTCTTGCCGTTGTTGCTTGTGATTTACAGGCAGGGGAAAAGGTTGTGTTTAAAGAAGGGTCTGTCTCGCAAGCAGTCAGAGCGAGTATTAGCATTCCAGGTGTGTTTGTTCCACACGAAATAGGTGGCAGGCAATTGATAGATGGAGCGGTTGTTGACCGCATTCCTGTTTCAGTTTTAAAAGAAATGGGTGCAGACCTCATTATCGCCTCTGATGTATCAAGGGTGAAAAAAACAGAAAAGGCGACGAGATTATCGGATGTCATTATGCAAAGTTTGGACATCCTTCAAAATGAATTGGTTCGTCATCAAACCATTCACGCAGATCTCATGATCAGGCCGAAGCTTGAAACATTTAGCTCTAGCGCGTTTACACAGGTTCAAGAAATGATTGAAGCAGGTGAACTCGCAGCAGATCAACTAAAAGATAAACTGAAAGATGTCATTGATAAATGGGAGTGTTAATCGAATGAAAAAATTGAATATTCGCTGGCTCAGCTTTTTTGTGGTTGTCCTTGTATTATTTGGCTTAACCTTTGTCAAACTGCCGTATTACGTGACAAAGCCGGGGGATGCAACAGAGATTGCCCCGCACGTTAAAGTGGACGGGGGATATGGTGAGAAGGGCAGCTTCTCACTGATGACCATTAAAGTAGGTCCAGCCAATCCATATACGTATTTGCTTGCAAAAATGAACAAGTATGACGAGATCGTCCCAGAAGAAAACATTAAAGCAGACGGAGAATCAGATGAAGATTATATGAAACGACAGCTTCAACTGATGAAAAGCTCTCAAGAAAATGCCATGATTGCAGCTTATACAAAAGCAGGGAAAAAAGTGGATTATACGTTTAACGGGGTATATGCAAGTTACGTGATGAAGGGCATGCCTGCTTACGGAAAAATTGAAGTGGGCGACCGAATTAAAAGTGTTGACGGCAAGACCTATGATTCTGCTGATAAAATGGTTTCGTATATCAGCAGCAAAAAAGCGGAAACATCTGTCCGCTTTGTACTCGAACGTAATGGAAAAGAGATCACAAAGCAAGTGACCTTAAAACCATTTAAAGAGGAGCCAAAACGAGTGGGAATTGGCGTATCATTGTTTACAGACCGTCATGTAAAAGTGTCACCTTCTATTAAAGTGGATATTGAAAATATCGGCGGCCCATCGGCAGGTTTAATGATGTCACTTGAAATGTATAATCAGCTGACAAAAGAAGACGAAACTCACGGCTATGCGATTGCGGGAACTGGAACGGTTGATGCTGATGGAACGGTTGGACCAATTGGCGGAATTGATCAAAAGGTCGTTGCGGCAGATAAAGCAGGGAAAGACATATTCTTTGCACCAAACGATAAAGGCGACCCTAACTCAGACTACAAAAATGCAATCAAAACAGCAAAAGATATTAAGAGTGATATGAAAATTGTCCCTGTGGATACGATGCAGGATGCACTGAATTATTTAAACAAATTAAAAGAGAAAGCATCTTAATAAAAGAGCAGCCCTCATCAAGGCTGCTCTCAGA
>NZ_NKHG01000101.1 GCF_002744245.1 Bacillus pumilus
GACGCAAAACGTCAGGTGTTCTACTATATCTCTTACATTTTGAATTGTTTGATGAGCTCTCTTAGTTCTTCTGCCATCTGAGATAAAGTGGCGGAGGATGAGCTGATTTCTTCCATTGATGCCAGCTGTTCCTCTGCTGAAGCGGCAATGTCTTGGATATTTGCTGAGCTTTCACGAGATACGTCTGCGATCTCACGAACAGCCTCTGAAACATGTGCAGAGCCTTTTGAAAGCTGGACAACCGTTTGGTTCATTGTTTGGAGCTGATCTGAAATTTCTTTTGTCATTTCAAAAATATTGTGGAAGCTTCCTCTCGTTTGTTCAGTGAAGCTTAAGCCTGATTGGACTTCTCGATTCACCGCAGTGAAGACTTCCTGTGATACATCGATGTCTTGAACGATTTCTTTGATCAAATTCTCTATTTCTTTCGCCGAGTTTGCAGATTGAACAGCAAGTTTTCTCACTTCCTCTGCTACAACGGAGAAGCCTCGTCCGGATTCCCCAGCTCTTGCTGCTTCTATCGCTGCATTTAGCGCAAGTAAATTCGTTTGATCGGCGATACCATTGATGACACCAAGAATTTGAGTAATGTCTTTTGATTTACTTTCCAGAGCGCTTATGACATTCTCTGCTTTTTTCACTGATTGATCTATGACATTCATTTGAGAAGCGGTTTTTTCAACGAGCTGGCCGCCTTCTCCTGCGATATCTGTTGATTTAATCGATGAAGCGGTAATCGATTCAGCAGATTCATTCATATGCTGAAGTCCTCTGTTCATTTCCTCTAACTCAACTGAGCTGGATTCCACTTTATCATTTTGACTTTCATTTCCGCTGGAGAATTGTTCAATGGCTAATGTAATATGCTCTGTTGCTTTACTTGTTTGTCCTGCGCTGGCGGTCAGTTCTTCTGATGAAGAAGCGACATTTTCGACTGAGGTTTGAACGGCACCAATGAGGGATCTTAATGAGTCAATCATCGTATTAAAGCCTTTACCAACTTGTCCAATTTCGTCATCTGATTGGATCTGAAGCTTATCACGTAAATCACCATTGCTGACCTTTTTCGAGAAGCTGGCCAGATTGGATAGTCTCTTTGATATAGAGCGGACGATAAAGAAGATGAGGGTTCCTGCTACGATAAGTGTCACACTGAACACGATAATCGCTGTATTGAAAACTGGCTTTGCCGCATCTTCGACTTCTGATACAAGCATCGTTCCACCGATTTTCCACCCTGTTAGTTCATTGGTCACATATGCAACCTTTTTATCTGTTCCTTTAAACGTGTAACTGCCGCTTCCCTCTTTATTTTGAAAAATAATCTTCGCCAGACTTTCAGTTGCTTGACTCCCTGGCTTTTGGGTTGGATCTGCCAGAACGGTTTTATCATTCTCCATGATAAAGGCGTAGCCTTTATGCCCAATTTTGATTTCTTTTAATTTTTGAAGCAGGCTGTCGATTTCCATATCAAGCCCGATCACACCTGATCCATCTTTCATTTTTTGAGCAATGGTGATGACCATTTTACCGCTAGAAGCAGCTACATATGGCTTGGTAATCACTTGATTGCCATTTTCAGCATTCATCGCTTCTTGGTACCACGGCCGCTCTCTTGGATCATAGCCATCAGGCATTTTTTCAACTGGGTATTGCATGAACAATCCTTTTTCAGATCCTGCATAGATAGCAGATACATCTTTTTCATTAATTTTTCCATATTGTTGCAATTCTTTAATGGTCGCATTTCTATTTTTTTCTTGAAGATTAGAAGCTTTTAGAGAGTCTGTAAACAGTGTAACAGCCCCGCCTTATTTCCAATATTTTCATTAATTAATGTATCAAATGCATTAACTTGACTCATGGCACTACCCATAATCTGTTTGTCTAGTTCTGTCTTTGATGTGAAAAACGCACTAATTGTCAGTGCTACAGTTGGCAGAATAAGGACTACCAAAAAGGCAATGATTAATTTTTTTGAAATGGATGGTTTTTTGAACCATTGGATCATTTTTCCCATTTTCTCTTTCCCCCTTTACTTCTCTAAAGTTATTATCGGATGAAAGATATATTTTTAGAGGCTGGAAATGACGTTTAAAAATAAAAAAAATACCCAGACAATTCTGGATATTTTTTCATCGATTTTTAATTAATTTTAAATTGACTTGTTAGCTCTTTTAGTTCTTCGGCCATATTTGCAAGTGTAACAGAAGATGACGTAATTTCTTCCATCGATGCCAGCTGTTCTTCAGCAGAGGCAGCAATGTCTTGAATACTCGCTGCGCTTTCTCTTGAGACTTGGCGCATTTCCTGCATCGCTTGTGAAACAAGCTTTGAACCGCTCGATAGATCAATGGCCGTATCGTTTAATTGGGAGAGCTTTTTCGACATGCCTTCTGCCGCCTCATAGATGTTCTGGAAGCTTTCCTTTGCTTCTTCTGTCATGCCGAGTCCTGCGTTAACTTCTCGATTGACAGCTTTGAACATATCTTGAGATTTAGCAATTTCTAACACAATTTCTTGGATCAACTTTTCAATTTCTTTCGCTGAATCTGCGGATTGGACAGCTAGTTTTCTTACTTCCTCCGCCACGACAGAGAAGCCGCGTCCCGATTCGCCTGCTCTTGCTGCTTCGATTGCTGCATTTAGTGCAAGTAAGTTCGTTTGATCCGCAATGCCGTTAATGACATTTAAAATACTCGTTATATCTTTAGATTTGTATTCTAATTCTTTCATGACTTGCTCAGCTTCTTGCACAGACGTATCGATATGTTTCATTTGATTGGCTGTGCTTTCAACGATGCGACCACCTTGACCAGCGGCCTCCGTCGATTGAAGTGAGACGGCAGCAACTTCTGATGAAGTATGTGACATACCTTGAAGTCCCTCATTCATGGTCACAAGCTGATTCGTGCTAGATTCGACTTTCTCGTTTTGCGCCTCATTTCCATTTGAAAATTGTTCAATTGACATGGTGATATGCTCTGTTGCTTGACTCGTTTGGCTGGCACTTGCGGTCAGCTCTTCTGAAGCCGAAGCCACATTGTCGACAGATTGTTGAACGGCTCGTATGACTTCGCGAAGGGATTCACTCATCTTGCTAAAGCTTCTTGTGAGGTCTCCTATTTCATCCTTCGATTTGGTTTCCAAGGTTTCGGTTAGATCCCCTTCACTGACTTTGTTTGAGAAATCAACAAGTTTTCTAAGTCCAATTGTGATAGAGCGGACGATAAAGAAGATTGCAATGCCACCAAGGATAAATGAAGAAATTAAAAGAATAATGGCAGAATTCCAAACTGGCTGTGCAGCTTCTTTTGTTTCAGATACAAACATCGTTCCTGCGATTTTCCAACCTGTTAAATCATTCGTGACAAAAACGAGACGCTTTTGCTGTCCTTTATTCTCATAAGTTGCTGTTCCTTCTTTGCTGCTGTAAAGGATAGATGAAATATTACCTGTGACCTCAGAGCCTGATTTTTCTTCTGGATGGGCCACAAATTTTTTGTCCTTATTTGAAATAATTGGATATCCTTCTCGTCCAATTTTAACGTCTTTGATTTTATCGAGAATGTCCTGAACATCGATATCGATGCCGATTGCTCCCGATCCGTCCTTTAGGCGCTGGGCGATTGTTACAACCATACCATTTGTTGTGGCAGAGATGTATGGATTGGTGACAATAGGCTCACCTTTTTCGTTCTGCATTGCGTCTTTATACCAATCTCGTTTCGTTGGGTCATAGCCCTTTGGCATTTTCACTTCAGGATACTGAATGAAAGCACCCTTTTTACTTGCTGCATAGAATCCGACAACATCTTCTTCATTGATTTTGCTGTATATCTCTAAATGCTCAAAAAGTTCATGTTGATTTTTCTTCTTAAAGTCTGCGGCAGATGACGTTTCGGTAAAAAGTTTCACTGCGTTTTCTTTGTTCGACAGCTTTTGCTCGATCATGTCATTCAGCTCATTCACTCTTGCGTTCGCTCCGTACATGATTTCACGATCTAATTCTTGTTTGGCAATCTGATATGAAATCGCACTTAGGGTGATGATTGGTATGACAAGAACAAGTGTGAATGAAATAATCAGTCTCTTTGAAATCGATGGTTTTTTCAACCATTTTATTGCACTTTTCATGTTTTTCCTCCTTTTAAGCGTTATATTTTATATCGGACATCTTCATTTTATTTTCATGTTTTTCAAATAAAAAGGGTGTCTTTTTGTTTATTTCCACAAATTGATTCCTTGCCCAAGCATCACGCATACGCTAATAAAAAAGGAGGCGCTTTTCATATGATTATCCTTTCCGGACAGCCAGTGACAAATGATCAGCTGGCATCGTTTCAGCTAGAGGGGCAAAAGCGGATCATTTTGATGCAGCTGCAAGCCTCAAATGATACGTTCCGCTATAGGCAAGCATCTGATTTGTTGTTTGAGGTGACCTTAAGATCGAACATCATGAATGCCGCAAGAGATTTGAATAAAAGTGGTGCTTCATTTGCCATCTTTCAGCGATCTCGTGCAAATCAGGCATTTTGGCGTGTATCAGAGGCAGGGGCACTAGAATTACGCTATCAAATCGAGCCATCTAAAGGAATCAAAGACATTTTTGAAAATGGCTCTAAATATGCATTTGAATGTGCAACGGCGATTGTCATCGTTTTTTATATGGGGGTTCTGCAAACTGTAGGAGAGGAGAAGTTCAATCGAAGGCTTCGTACTTTAACTTTGTATGACTGGCATTATGATACCTTGTCTATTTATACAGAACGTGGAAATGATTTTATTTATGGGGATTGTTTATATTTCCAAAATCCAGAGTTTAGCTATCAGCAGTCTCAATGGCGCGGGGAAAATGTCATTTACTTAGGAGAAGATCAATATTACGGACACGGGCTTGGCATTTTAACTGCCGCAGAAATTATCGAAAAATTAAACAGCAGAAGACGGCCAGGTGCTGTGCAGTCCGCTTATTTATTGCCGCAAACCACCCGAATGGATGTCATTTATCTCAGGCAAATGTTCGGCAGCTAAAAAAGGCCTCTTGTCTATTGGTTATGACAAGGGGCCTTTGTATGCCTTTCGTTTGCGATAATCTTGGAGCGTGCCAAGCATCGTGTTCGCAAGGAATTCCATTTCTTCTAAATCTTTTCTTGTGACCAGAGGATCGTGCTGACTCCATTTGACATAACGGACAAAATAGTATTGTCGAATGGGGGTAAGAATAGCAGGAGAGTGCGGAAAATGATCAAAAACAAATTCGATTTGTCCTTTTTTCCGGTAAGAATGTTGTAAGATTTCCATCCTGACACACCATCCAATCATGCTTTTATGTTTGCGTGAGTTCATGCATAATGTCTTCGACGGTTAAAATGGAGTGGATGCGGCCAATGCCCTGTCCTGCCCAAAGTGCCATTTGATCAGAGTTTCCTTCAGCGGCTGCCGCTTTTCGCATTGGTGTTGTCCATACATGCTGTACTGGATAAGGGAGAACCCTATCCTCATGCACCCTTTCTTCCTCCATCCACTGATTCACAATGCCTCTCGCTCTTTTCCCAGAGAAGAGTCTTGTGATCGCTGTTTCACTGCCTTCTGCCTGTAAGATGGCCTTTTTGTATACATCTGCTGCGGCACTTTCTTGGCTGGCTAAAAATCGTGTACCGATTTGAACGGCATCCGCTCCAAGCTGCAAAGCTACTTTTATACCTGCTTGATCCGTAATGCCGCCTGCGGCGATTAAAGGCACACGACAGAGCGGCTTGACGTCTGAGATCAGACTGATCAGTCCCTGCAGCGCATCTCCCTTTGAAGGTAAAAAAGTGCCGCGGTGCCCTCCTGCTTCACTTCCCTGAAGGACAATAGCATCCATTCCTTTTTCTTCTAAAAGCAACGCTTCCTCTTTTGTTGTGGCCGTTCCGATTAAAAAGATTCCCTTTTGTTTTAAGCAGTGAATCGTTTGTTCGTTCGGACAGGCAAATGTAAATGAAAGTATAGGGACCTCTTCTTCTAGAAGAATGTTGATTTTTTGTTCAAAGTCGTCCCATAATCCCTGTTCGCTAGGCATCATATGTGCTTTTGGTAAAACAAACAGCCGCTTCTCCCAAAATGCTAGGTCCTCTGTTTTTACATCTGGAATTGGCTCTGGCACAAAGACATTGACCTGAAATGGACGAGATGTGAGCTGTTTGACCTGTCTGATCTGCTGCCTCATGTTTTCAGGCTTCACATAACCACTTGCTAAGCTGCCAAGCCCCCCATACTGTGAAACAGCTGCTATGAGCTCTGGTGTCACGGCTCCTCCTGCCATTGGTGCTTGAATGATCCCATGTTTGATGTGTAGTAATGCTGTAAATTCCCCCATCTAATTTCCCCCACCTTTTACTCGTTTGCTGACACTTGAACATAAAAATGGCGATGCCTCGGACCATCAAACTCGCAGAAATATATTCCCTGCCACGTTCCAAGCACGAGGTCACCGTTCTCAATGAGAACATGTTGGGATGCACCCATATAACTAGCTTTCATATGAGCTGCTGTATTTCCTTCCATATGCCGATCCTTTGGATGTTCCCACGGAAGGACTTCATCAAGCCGGCGCAGCATATCTCTTTTGACATCTGGGTCTTCATTTTCATTAATGGTGATCCCTGCTGTCGTATGTGGACAGTAGACGATGACGGTTCCGTTTTGGACGCCTGCTTCCCGTACATATTGATGGACTTCGTGTGTGACATCTATCATGTCATCGCGTCTGTCTGTTTGTACATTGATTTTTTTCATATAAGAGCTCCTTTTTATCGTTTCTATAAGACCATACCCTTTTGATATGAAATAAATCACTGCCAATCGGCACAAATCAATCCTCATACCTAAAGTTTACCAAGCAAAAAAACCTCGTCAAGAGCCTCGAGGTTTTTAGGAAAAGTGTACCTTTTTTACTTCAATGGTACGAATATGATGGTCTTCTGCATCTACGATTTTAAATTCACAGCCTTCTGCTTCAATCGTATCTCCTATTTCAAAATCGATTTTATACGTCATGATCCAGCCGGCAATCGTATCGACATCACCGTTTTCAATGGCTAAATCCAATAAATCATTTACTTCATCAATTAGTGCTTTCCCGTCCATTACATAGTGGAAGTCACCTTTTTTGAGAATGTGGGGTGTCTCATCTTGATCATATTCATCCCGAATCTCCCCCACAATTTCCTCCAAAATGTCCTCTACTGTGACGAGCCCAGCTGTTCCACCGTATTCATCCACAAGCACTGACATATGAATCCGTTCCTTTTGCATCAAAATAAGTAATTCCTGAATAGGTGTACTTTCAATCACCCGAATCACAGGGCGCATTAAGCCTTCAATGGATACCTCTTGATTCAGGAAACTTGCTTTAAACACATCTTTGCTATTGATCACACCAATCACGTGATCTTTGTCTTCTTTAATGACAGGATAACGTGTGTACCTTTCGTTCAGCATATAATGCGTGACATCCTCAAGCGTCTGTTCAATGTCAATGGCAGAGATTTCTGTGCGAGGAATCATGATCTCTCTCGCCACCCGGTTATCAAATTCAAATATTTTATTTACATATTTGTATTCAGAGTGGTTGATCTCACCCTTTTCATAGCTTTCGGACAGGATGAGGCGCAATTCTTCCTCACTGATCGCCACGTCATGTTCTTTGACAGAATGAAAACCAAATAATTTCACGATTCCTCGCGCAGCGCCATTTAATGTTTTAATGAACGGGTACATGATTTTATAAAAGAAAATGAGTGGTTTTGCAGTCACAAGACTAACGGCCTCTGCCTTTTGAATGGCAATCGTTTTGGGCGCTAGCTCTCCAATGACCACATGCAAAAACGTGATGATCACAAATGCGATGATAAACGATAAGATATCTGTCAATGCGGAATGAAGCTCTAATGTTTCGAAAAGCGGATGCAAAAAATGCTCCACCGTCGGTTCTCCTAACCACCCTAAGCCTAATGCCGTGATGGTGATACCGAGCTGACAGGCGGATAGATATTCATCAAGGTTCGATGTCAGCTTTTGAACATGGATGGCCCTCTTATCACCGCTTTCGATCAGCTGATTGATTTTGGAGCCTCTAATTTTCACAATCGCAAATTCAGTGACAACAAAAAATGCTGTCGCAGCAATAAGTAATATGACTAAAAATACGTTTAAAATATACAAAAAAACCCTTACCTACATTGGTAAGGGCTCACCTCCTCTGGCGTCAATTAATCATTACGGCCATTTAGGAAGATCATTACAAAACGAAGCAATTCAAACAGCGAGACAAGAGCTGCTGCTACATACGTAAGAGCTGCAGCGTTTAACACCTTGTTCACGCCTCTTTCTTCACTGCTTCTAATGATTCCTTCTGAAACAATGATATCTTTTGCACGAGAACTTGCGTTAAACTCGACAGGCAATGTCACAAGCTGAAAGAACACAGCTGCTGAGAACAAAATAATCCCAAGCCCGATTAAGTTAAGGCTGCCAAGCAATAATCCACCAAGGAAAAGAAGCGGGGCAACACCAGATGCAAAGTTCACAACAGGGAAGATCTTATGTCTCAGGACAAGTGCACCATAGGATTCCTGATGCTGCAAGGCATGTCCAACCTCGTGTGATGCCACTGAAATAGCCGAAATGGAATGGCCATAATACACTGGTTCAGATAAACGAACCACACGCTGCGTCGGGTCGTAATGATCAGTCAAAGTTCCTCTTACCGGTTCAACAGGTACATCGTATAACCCGTTGCGATCTAAAATATATCGAGCGGTTTCAGCACCTGTTTTCATACTGGATGCTTCAACCTTTGAATACTTTTCAAAATGATTCTTCACTTTAAATTGTGCCCAAAATGACAATCCCAATGCGGCAAATGTTAAAAAATAAAAAAACAGCATACTCATCAGCTTCCTTTTATTTTATATATTTATTTACAATTTTAATGAGTTTTATGTAACGTGTACAGCAAAAAGCACTAGGTCTTTTTTAGGGGAATGACCGCGCCAATGAAAAAGAAGAACAAACCTAAGCATGCTGTATAAAATGTCACAGTCCCATATAGATCTTGAAAAAAGCGCAGCCATGAGAAATCATCCATGAAATGATTCACAGCATTTAAATCAAACACAAGCAAGATCACAGCAGATGATAAAAAATGTGCGCCGATAAAAAGAAGTACGGTCTTTTGAACGAACGACATTCGAATTCCCTCCTTCTCTTATTTTAAGATATGGGATCTGTTTCAATACATGACGAAGATGAAAAAATGTTTCCTCAATCGGGCATACTGACATTAGCAGTCTTTGAAAGGAAGGAGCGTCCAATGAAATCGAACCGTTTATTTATCGCTTGGCTAAGGTGGCCTCTTTATCTTCGTATTGCCATCATTATTTGTTTCATACTTCTTTTTTTTGGTCAATTGATCGTCTTTCTCGAACCAAAACAGTATCATACAATCTTTGACGGGATCTGGTGGGCACTCATTACAGTCTCTACGGTTGGATACGGTGATTTTGTGCCGCAAACCATGCCCGGACAAATAGCAGGTATGGCTCTTATTTTGATTGGAGCAAGCTTTGTCACAGCATACTTCGCCACGCTTGCCGCAGCGGTATTTAGCAAGCAGCACCACTATGTAGAGGGGAAAGTTTCCTTCAAAGGAAAAGGACACCTAATCGTCATCAGCTGGAATGAAAAAACAAATAAACTACTCCAATCCTTTCAAACAATTGATCCAGCCATGCCCATTGTGCTGATTGACGATTCTCTAAAGGAAGGACCTCTTTTGGAAAATGTTCACTTTATCAAAGGACATGGCACAGAAGATGTCACTCTTCGCAAGGCCAATATTACGGATGCAGATACATTGATGATTACCGCCGATCAACATGAAGATGAAATCACAGCAGATATGCAAAGTGTCTTAACCTTACTTGCAGCAAAAGGATTGAATCCTTCGTTATACTGTTTAATTGAGATCTTGACAGACCGATACGTGAAAAATGCTGAGCGGGCTGGAGCAAACCAAGTCATACATACGTCTGATGCAGTAAACCATTTAATGGTCGAACATTTTCTTTTAAAGGAACAGCTTAACGCCTTAAAGAAAAAACGAAACATGACACTTCATAAACAGGTCACCATCATTCCTGTACCGCCCGCATTAGCTGGTGAAACGTTCTTAACGGTGCTTCACCACTTCTTAGAGCATCATGTGATCATTGTGGGCGTACAAAAAAAAGAAGGACCCATGATGAATCCTCCCTTTGGATATGAGCTTCATCCAGGGGACGAGCTCATTGCGCTTTAAAGCAGTGCGTCTTCTAATTCCTTGACGAGTGAAAAACCAATTTCAGTATAAGCTTTTGACACATCCCCATCCTTCTCTTTTGGTTCTTGGAATTGGTTAAATGATGCCCCGACATTTCCAACCATTGCATGATCATCTAATTTATCTTGATACACATGCTTTAAGAGAAATGGATGTCCCATTTTCACTACAACGCCCGGCTGATCAAGCTGCCCTTTCTCGGCTGTAAATGGAACTCTGAGAAAAGTATAGCCTTCACGGTTGTCAATTTTATAATCAAAGTACCCGTGATCGTAATCCCAATTGCCATTAATGACATAGCCGAGCGGCTTCATCGTTTCTTCTAAATGGTAAAGTGAAAAGCTTTCATCTGTCAGCCTGGATGGTACATGAATCATGCGGAACCCTCCTTTTTGTATAGGGTTCGTTAAACAGAGGAATTCATACATCTGCCTCTCGTGATTTGCACATTGTTTGTAAAAGCGGCATCAAGCAAACTCTGTTCGGATAATGTAATGCTCTCATTCGCACTGCCTGCGCATGACGTATCCTTCACAGCACTCACCGGACAGATCCGCCCGATATTGCCAAAGTTGACAATCGCCTGCCCGGAAATGTCGTGAATATAAATATGATTGGTTCTCATCACTTCTTCACCCTCCTCTATTCATTATTCTATGTACAAAAAAAGTGAAGGCTTGCACTGAACCAATAGAAAATAAAAAAGGCACAACCTTTTTCAAAAGGTGTGCCTTTTCGTTCTTATGTTTGGTTTAAACGGCTTTCAAGCTCTGCTTTTTTCTCTTCGAAGCCCGGCTTTCCTAATAAAGCAAACATATTCACTTTATAGGCCTCTACACCAGGCTGATCAAATGGATTCACGCCCAATAGATAACCAGACATCGCACATGCTTTCTCGAAGAAATAGACGAGGTATCCGAATGTATAAGCATCCATCTCAGGAATCGTGACAATCAGATTCGGTACTTTTCCATCAGTATGGGCAAGCATTGTTCCTTCAAATGCTTTTTTATTCACGAAATCAACCGTTTTCCCTGCTAGATAATTCAAGCCATCAAGGTCTTGTTCTTCGGCTTCAATCACAAGTTCATGTCGAGGCTTGTCTACGTTGACAATCGTTTCAAACAAATCTCTTCTTCCCTCTTGAACATACTGACCAAGTGAATGAAGATCGGTCGAGAAGTTGGCAGATGAAGGATAGATACCTTTTTCATCTTTTCCTTCACTTTCGCCGAATAATTGTTTCCACCATTCTGCGAAATATTGTAATCCTGGTTCATAGTTAATCAGCATTTCAATCGATCTGCCTTTATTGTAAAGGACATTACGGACAACAGCATATTGGTAAGCCGCATTTTCTGCCAGCTCAGATGAAGAAAAGTCTTCGCTCGCTTTCGCAGCACCTTCCATCATTTGATCAATGTCTGCACCGCTCACAGCGATTGGCAACAGACCAACTGCCGTTAAGACGGAGTAACGTCCCCCTACATCATCAGGAATGATGAATGATTCGTAGCCTTCTTCATTTGCTAATGTTTTCAGTGCACCTCGAGCCTTGTCAGTTGTGGCATAAATACGTTTTTTCGCTTCTTCAGCACCATATTTCTCGATGAGTAGCTTTTTAAAGATGCGGAACGCAATAGCTGGCTCTGTTGTTGTTCCAGATTTTGAAATCACGTTAATGGAGAAGTCTGCATCTTCTAGAAGATCCATCACATCTGTTAAATAAGAAGAACTGATGTTGTTCCCAATAAAAATGATTTGCGGTGTCTTGCGTTTGCCTTTTGGCAAAGCATTATAGAAAGAATGGTTCAAAAATTCAATTGCCGCACGTGCCCCAAGATAAGAGCCGCCGATTCCTACAACGAGTAAAACATCAGAATCAGACTTAATCTTTTCTGCACTATTTTTTATGCGGGCAAATTCTTCGCGATCATATTGCTTCGGTAAGTCAACCCAGCCTAAATAATCACTGCCTGCACCCGTTTGCTCATGAATATTATGATGGGCTACCTTCACAAAATCTTTTAAATATGTAAGCTCATGTTCTTGAAAGAAAGGTAACGCTTTTGAGTAGTCAAATTGAATATGTGTCATCGCTTGTAAGCCCTCCATTACGTTAGTTCTGTCCCTTTCACTTTAGCGGAACTAGCTATTGAAATCAAGTGATCGTCACTGGTGCAGCAAAAAGCCGCTTCTCATGAAGAGAAACGGCAATCCGTATTATAAAGAGGCTTTCAAAATAGATAGAATGTCATCACGGTTTAGTTTCATAAAATTGCCAAAACCGCCATATTCCATTTCTTTCGCCGCAATGTCAGCAATTTTGTCTAGTTGATCCTCACCAATGTCATAATCCGCTAAACGGCTTGGTGCACCTAGGCTTGTCCAGAAGGCTGACAGCTTATCAATTCCTTCTAATGCAATGTCACGATCTGTTTTTCCTTCCGTCTCAATGTCAAACATATTGAGCATGAGATGTTTAAAACGTTCTACATTATGATCAAGCGTGTGTCGCATCCAATTTGGGAAGAGAATCGCAAGTCCACCTGCATGCGGAATGTCATAGACAGCCGATACAGCATGCTCAATCGTATGGGATGCCCAGTCGCCAAAATAGCCCATTTGCAGCGTGCCATTTAAAGCAATGGTTCCTGCATAAAGTATGGTTTCACGATGCTCATAGCTTTGTAAGTCTTCAAGGAGTTTTGGCGCTGTCTCGATCACCGTTTGAAGAACAGCAAAACACATACGATCCTGTAAAGGCGTGTTTTTCACATTATGGAAGTATTGCTCGAAGACGTGGCTCATCATATCGACCATTCCATAAACAGTCTGGTTTTCTGGGACTGAATACGTATGCTCAGGGTCTAGAATGGAAAAGGCAGGGTGAGTCACTGAACTGCCCCACACGTATTTTTCATTTGTTTCCCAGTTTGTAATGACAGAATCAGGGTTCATTTCTGAACCTGTAGCCGCAAGTGTCAGCACTGTGCCAAATGGCAATGCTTTTTGAGCCGTTGTTTTCTTTGAGATAATGTCCCAAACATCACCTTCATACTCTGCTCCAGCTGCAATCGCTTTTGTACAGTCAATGACACTTCCTCCGCCAACTGCTAATAAGAAATCAATTTTTTCATTTTGGCAGATGTCTATTCCCTTTTTCACTGTTGAGAGGCGAGGGTTCGGTTCAACACCTGGCAGCTCAAATACTTCAGATTCTGCTTCGTTTAAAGCGCTGATGACGTTATCATATAAACCATTTTTCTTCATGCTGCCTCCGCCATATACAAGTAACACTCGTTTCCCGTAACGAGCGAGTTCGCTTTTGAGTCCTTCTAGTTGTCCTTTTCCAAACATTAATTTCGTTGGATTATAGTAAATAAAGTTCTCCATCTATTACAACATCTCCTTACGACGAATATATCCAAAAACATGAAAGACTACTGTAACATATGTACACGTTGAACTCAAAAAAGATAGCTGCTCGAAAGCAGCTATCTTTTTGATGTTCGATTATAAAGAAGCGTTCAAAATGGCTAGGACAGCTTCTTTGTTTAGCTTTTTAAATTGACCAAATTCACCGCGTGCCATTGCACGGTCTGCAATTAAATCAATTTTCTCATCGTTGATGTCATAATCCGCCAAACGGCTTGGTGCACCTAGGCTTGTCCAGAAAGCAGACAGTTTTTCGATACCTTCTAACCCTACTTCTTCGTCTGTTTTGCCCGCAGGGTCCACATCGAATACCCGCACCGCTAATTGTTTGAAGCGGGCTGGGTTTTCTTGAATGACATGCTTCATCCAGTTCGGGAATAAGATCGCAAGTCCACCTGCATGAGGAATATCATAAACAGCTGATACCGCATGCTCAATATTGTGAGATGCCCAGTCACCACGTGCGCCCATTGAAAGCATTCCATTTAGAGCAATTGTGCCAGTGAATAAGATGGTTTCACGAAGCTCGTAGTTCTCCAGATCATTGATCAACTTCGGTGCCGTGTCAATGACGGTACGAAGAAGTCCTTCACACATACGATCTTGATAAGGTGTATTTTCCGTGTGGTGGAAATATTGTTCGAACACGTGTGACATCATGTCGACCATTCCATAAATCGTATGGTTTTTTGGCACAGTGAATGTGTTCACTGGATCAAGAATAGAGAATTTAGGGAAGACTGCTGGACTACCCCAGCCATATTTCTCATTTGTTTCCCAGTTTGTGATAACTGATCCTGAGTTCATTTCAGAGCCTGTTGCGGCAAGTGTTAAAACAGTACCGAATGGGATGGCTTCCATTGGGACATGCTTTCGAGTGACGATATCCCAAGCATCTCCATCGTACTTCGCACCAGCTGCGATGGCTTTCGTTGCGTCAATGACACTCCCCCCGCCGACTGCCAAAATAAATTCAACTTGGTTCTCTTTGCAAAGTTCAACCCCTTTTCTGACAGTTGTTAAACGAGGGTTTGGCTCAACACCAGCAAGCTCAGTGATTGAAGCTCCAGATTCTTTCAGAATGCTGACAACTTGATCATAAAGACCGTTTCGTTTTATACTGCCTCCACCATATACAAGCAATACGTTTTTTCCGTAGTGTTTAAGTTCATCTAAAAGGGCTGATACTTCTCCCTTTCCAAACATTAATTTCGTTGGGTTCCAATAAGTAAATCGATCCATGTGATCTCCTCCTCGCGCTACATTATGCGCCTCATTCATTCCAAAAGTAAAGTAATTTGCTTTAATCGATTTTCTTACGCATAGTTTGGGTAAAAATCTGCAAAATATAAATGTATTGATGCTGTAGCGAAAGGAGGAATCACGATGAGTGCTATTCAGCGTATTGCCCTCGTGCTCACGATTATCGGTGCTATTAACTGGGGACTAATCGGCTTTTTTCAATTTGACTTAGTAGCAGCGATCTTTGGCGGTCAAGGTTCTGCACTATCACGTACTATCTATGGTCTTGTCGGAATTGCAGGTCTTGTCAATCTTGGTTTATTGTTTAAGCCAAGTGAAGGAGCTGTCCGTGACGAGCCGAATCCAGAGGTTCGCTAAACAAAAAGACATAAAAAAGGCTGCCAGCATGAGGCAGCCCAAAGCACCGTTTGAAGCGGTGCTTTTTTTATTTCTTGATTAAGTCTTTACGGTTAGATTGCTCAATCCACTCTTCAAGTTTATCTTTAAGTGTATTGAAACCTTGTGGTGCAGCAGCTTCTTCTTTCACTTGCTGTGGTCTTTGTTTCTTTGGTTTGCTTTCTTTTCTTTCAGGTGCTTCTTGTGTAGCACGGATAGAAAGGCTGATTTTACCAGCTTTCTCATCAACAGAAAGAACTTTCACTTGCACTTCATCACCAATTGAAAGGTGCTCGTTGATGTCTTTTACAAAGCCATGTGTTACTTCAGAAATATGCACAAGTCCTTGAGTTTCTTCATCTAATGCAACAAACGCACCATACGCTTGTAATCCTGTTACTTTACCAGTGTAAACACTGCCTACTTCAAACTTTGTCGCCATGATAACAACTCCTAAATAAATGTTTTAATATTCGTTTATACGCAATTAAAAACTATATCATAGAACGGACAGTTACGCAAAATATTTTTTAAAAGGGTTTAGATGATAACAAAAGGGGGAACACGTGAAAACAAGAATGCTTTCTAGTATTCCCCCCTAATTTGAGAGGCATGAATCCAGATGGATTGATGCCTTTTTTTATTTTATTTTAAGATGACAGGTGCTTCTTCTTTCACTTGTCTATCCTGCAAGAAACGCTGGATTCTTGAAAGTGATTCCTGAAGATGATCAAGTGACGAAGCATATGAACAGCGAATATGACCTTCACCACTTGGACCGAATACACTTCCAGGGACAACTGCTACTTTTTCGCTCAGCAGCAGCTCCTCAGCAAATTGTTCTGAGGTCATGCCCGTGCTTTTGATGGACGGGAAAGCGTAAAATGCTCCGTTTGGCTGGTGACATGTCAAGCCAAGTTCATTGAGAGAGCCAACAAACAAGTTACGGCGTCTTCTGTAGCTTTTCTTCATTTTCTCTACATCTTCAAGTCCATTTTTTAATGCTTCTTCTGCCGCATATTGTGCCATAGCCGGAGCACACATCATAGAATATTGATGTATTTTCAGCATGGCATCGCGCAGTTCAGGTGGTGCTGCCACATACCCTAAGCGCCAGCCTGTCATGGCAAACCCTTTTGAAAAGCCTGAAATCAAGATCGTTCTTTCCTTCATATCTTGAATGGCCGCAACGCTTGTAAAAGCTTCATCGTACGTCAGCTCTGCATAAATTTCATCAGTGATGATTAAAAGGTCATGCTCTTTTGCAAACTGGGCAATATCTTCGAGCTCTTCCTTCGAGTAGACAGACCCTGTTGGGTTTGACGGAGAGCATAGCAAGATGGCTTTTGTCTTCGGCGTGAGCTTCTTGCGAAGATCAGCAGAATCCGCTTTGAAATCTTTTTCAGCCGATGTACTTAAATAAACAGGCACCCCGCCTGCAAGTGTCGTCAAAGCCCCATATGCGACAAAACAAGGCTCTGGAATGATCACTTCATCGCCGCTGTTTAAAATTGCACGAAAGGCCAAATCAAGGGCCTGGCTTCCGCCAACCGTAATGATCAATTCATCTTCTGGACTGTAATCAATGTGAAACCGCTTATATAAATAGTGGCTCAGTTCTTTTCGCAAAGATAACAGACCTGCATTCGCCGTATAAGAGGTAAGTCCTTGTTCTAATGACATAATGCTTGCTTCTCTGACATTCCAAGCTGTCACGAAATCTGGTTCACCGACACCAAGAGAGATGACCCCTTCCATTGTGGCTGCTAAATCAAAGAATTTCCGAATACCTGACGGCTGAATGCTTTGTACCGTTTCAGATAAATAAGACTTTTTCATTTAAGGAGACACCACGATTCTTTTGTCATCGTCCCCTGTTTCAAACACTTTCCCATCATGTTTATATCTTTTCAAAATGAAGTGGGTAGTTGTTGAAACTACGGAATCAAGTGTTGATAATTTTTCAGATACGAAGCGAGCAATATCAGACATGGATCTCCCGCGGATCACAACAGATAAATCATATACACCTGACATTAAATACACGGACTCAACTTCCTGAAACCTGTAAATACGTTCAGCAATTTCATCAAAACCAACGCCTCTTTTCGGTGTCACTTTCACATCAATCATGGCTGTGACGCCTTCGTGACCATCGACTTTACGCCAGTCAATCATGGTTGAATAATCAATAATGACTTTTTGATCTTCAAGTTTTTGAATAATGGCTTCGGCTTCTTCTGTTGTCACGCCTGCCATTTTCGCAATGGTCTTTAAATCGGCGCGGCTGTTTTCATCTAAAATCTCTAATATTTCAGTTTCTTTTTCGGTTAGTTTCATTTGATTTCACACCTCTGATTGTAAAAGCTAGTTTTAAAAAATCTTCTGAACATTATAGCACGTTTTTCCCATTATGCTAAGCAGGGAAAAGATTCTAATCGTAGCTTAAAATCCACTTTTTAGGGTACAATACAGTCACCTAACAGTGAGTGAGTATCATGTATCGGAGTGATGAGTGTGGACATTGTTCAGCCAGCTTATATGAAAAGTAAATTCGGTTTAGATATCTATTACGAGCATTATCCAAATGAGGGAAAAAAGACATTGATTTTGATTCACGGTCTCTTCTCTTCTACCTTCAGCTATCGAAAGCTCATCCCGCTTCTGAAACAGGACTTCAATTTAATTGCGATCGATCTGCCTCCATTTGGGCAGTCCGAGAAGTCGAATACGTTTATTTACAGCTATCGCAACATGGGAAAAATCATTATTGAGTTAGCTGGTTACTTGCGGATCCAGCATGCGGTCCTAGTGGGTCATTCAATGGGCGGACAGATTGCCTTATACGCTGCATCAGAACGTCCAGATATTTTTGAAAAAGCCGTTCTTTTATGCAGCTCAGGGTATTTAAACAAATCGAAAAGATCCCTTGTTTACAGTACGTATATTCCTTATTTTTATCTATTTCTGAAAAGAAAGCTCTTAAAGCAAGGCATTATGAAAAATTTAACCGCTGTTGTTCATGATCATTCCATCATTGATCAAGAGATGGTGGACGGATACTTAAAACCTTTTTCTGATGATAAAATCTTCAGAGGTCTTTTGCGTTTAGTGCGGCACCGGGAAGGTGATTTGACGTCAGATGTGCTGAAGAAAATGGAGACACCTGTTTTGCTGATCTGGGGCGAGGAAGATCGGATCGTTCCCATTCAAGTTGGCCAAAGACTGCACAAGGATTTACCGCATTCGACCTTACATGCATTAAAAAAAACCGGGCACCTCGTTCCTGAGGAAAATCCGGTCTTTGTGTCTGATAAAATCGGCAATTTCAGCCTGTCTTAGCGTGAGCAGGAGCTGCTGTCTCTTATGACAAAAAGCTGATTCGCTATATCTTGAAAGTTCTCTATTGGAAGAAGCTGCTCAAATGAGTGATGGTAAATGGCTTGAATCTTTTTTGCTAAAGATAACGGGTCTTCTGCGTCGTATAATGCACTGATGACGTCAGCAGGCTCCGTTTCATAAAATTCCTCTCCATAATGGAATGGGTCCCATGCCTTAATGAATTGAATCATCTCTTCTACAGCTTGACTATCTTTCATCGGTATCACCGCTTATAATAAATTTTGTGATGTTTATTTTAGCACAACCAACAATGGTTGAAAAACGGCTAGAGGTGGGTTTCATGAATTTCGACGAACAGATTATACGTAAAGGGTCAAAATCAGTTAAATGGGATCAAGCAGAGTCTTTGTTCCTTACAACAGATGCGCTGCCAATGTGGGTGGCGGATATGGATTTTAAAGCGCCCCAAGTCGTTCTTGATGCATTAAAAGAACGATTAGAACATGGCGTCTTTGGCTATGCATTCCAGGATCAGAATACGCAGCAGGCAGTGGCTGGCTGGCTCAAAAGAAGACATGGATGGACGATTGAGACAGAGGCTATTTCCTTCACACCAGGTATTGTGACAGCACTTAGCTTTGCTGTCCAAGCCTTTACAGCACCGAATGATGAAGTGGTCATTCAGTCACCAGTGTACACGCCTTTTTATCAAATGATTGAGAGAAATGGACGCCTTGTTTCAACCAATCCGCTAAAAATAGAAAACAACCGTTACATGATGGATTTTGATGATTTGGAGAAAAAACTGAGCAGACCACAAGCGAAGCTGATGTTCCTTTGTCATCCGCACAATCCTTCTGGGAGAGCTTGGTCAAAAGAGGAATTAAAACGAGTAGGAGATCTGTGTGTGCAGCATGGTGTAACGGTCGTTTCAGATGAAATTCATTCTGATCTGATGCTTTACGGGAAACCGCATGTGCCTTTCGCTAGTCTTTCTGATGACATAGCAAGCATCACGGCCACCTGTATTGCACCGAGTAAAACATTTAATTTAGCTGGGCTTCAAGCGTCTGCCATTATGATTTCTGATGAAGAAAAAAGAACTCTTTTCACCAGTGAATTACAAAGAAACGGGCTCTCCAAACTAAACGCATTTGCGATTCCTGCGATGGAAGCAGCGTATTGTCATGGAGATGAATGGCTCGATTCACTTGTTCTTTATCTCGAAAACAATATGAAAATGGCAATGGACTATATTGACGAACATCTTCCGGATATGCGCTATATGAAACCAGATGCTTCTTATTTATTATGGCTCGATATTCGTGATTATCAATTCAGTCAAGCAGAATTGAAACGGAATTTGCTAAAAAAGGGGAAAGTCATATTAGAGCTTGGACACGTGTACGGGCATGAAGGAGACGGCTTTATTCGAATGAATCTCGGTTGTCCTGTTTCAACGGTGAAGGAAGGTCTGAAACGCCTTCATCAAGCGTTCACTTGATCAACCGAATAATACCAATTCTACAGAAAGAACATCCTAGCGGGTGTTCTCAGCGTGTAGACAAACCCTCGCATTCTTTGTCAGTCCTGCGTGCCGGTGCTCACGAATGTCAAATTCGCTCCGCTCCGGTACTTGTCCTTCCTAGACTTCAAAGGTTTTCTATCACGCTGAAAAGAAGACAAAGGGCTAAAATAAAGTTCATTTTAGCCCTTTGTCAACAATGTGAGAACATCCTAGCGGGTGTTCTTTTTAAAGAAAAAAACCCTCCTTTTATCATATCTACTTTGTACATGAAATGATATAATGAGAGGAATTACAATTATTTACGAGGAGAGCATTTAAATGGAAATGTTCAAGGATTTTCTGCTCCATGTATCTTTTATTCTATTTCCAATCTTTTTATATCATGCGCTATGGCTAAGCCGAACCCCTGCTCATTTCCCTAAAACGAATAAACTGCTCATCACAATATTTGCATCCATCTCTTCAGCACTATGTATTATGTATCCAGTTGGTTCGATTTTAGATTTGCAGACTGGGCTTCAATCGATTCCCCTTGTCCTTGCCATCTTATATGGAGGGTACACCGCTGGAATCGTCGCGATCTTGATCAGCTTAATTGTGAAGTTCGTGATGTATGGCTCTTTCTTATGGGTCGGACTCATCGTTGCACCGATTTACTTTTTCATCCCTTTCCTGTTTTACCGGAAATGGCGTCAATATTCGAAGTTGAAAAAGCTCATATACGGGGTACTCATCGGTCTATCCAAAGGAACCTTTATTTACATTGGACTGCTTGTGGTCAGCTTAATCGAATATAGCCCAGCATTTATTATGCAGCAAAAGTTCCTTGAGTTATTTTTCTCAACCCTTTACTACATATTCTTTCTTGTGCTAAGTATCTATTCCATTGAATTCGTTAAAGAAAATGCGCAAATGAGGACACAGCTCGTCCAATCCGAAAAGCTGACCATCGTGAGTGAACTCGCTGCAAGCGTCGCCCATGAAGTCCGCAATCCGCTCACAGTCGTGAGAGGATTTATTCAATTGCTCTTTTCGAGTGAAAATACGAAAGAACCGTCGACCAATAAAGATTACAAAAATCTCGTTCTTTCCGAGTTAGACCGGGCGCAGGACATTATCACCAGTTATCTTGATATTGCTAAACAAAACTACTATCAAATCGAATCTCTCAATCTATCCAAATTGCTCGAGGAATGTGCATCATTGATGACATCCTATGCTAATTTTAAATCGGTCACGATTCATCAATCCATTGAACCAGACTTATACATTCAAGGTGATGAAACGAAGATCAAACAAGTCATGATTAATTTAATCAAAAATGCGATTGAAGCAGCACCCGAACACGAAGGAGAAATCGAACTTTTTGCTTCAAACGAAAATCATAAAATATGCCTTTATTTCGTCGATAACGGTGTAGGGATGACAGAAACCCAAATGAAAAAGCTCGGGGAACCTTATTACACCTTGAAAAATAAAGGAACTGGACTTGGGCTGACAGTGACTTTTTCCATCATCGAAAATCACCATGGAACCATTCGTTTCAAAAGCTCACTGCAGTCTGGTACAACAGTCACTGTGAAGTTTCCTGAAGATACAAGAAGAAAATGATCAATCCAATTTTTTTGTCCTTTTTTCATCGTTCTGCTCCTGCTTCTTAGAAGCACGAACGATCAGACGAAAACAAATAAATGCACCAATAAAGAAAAGCACTGTGGTGATTGCCGCTGGGATGTACTCCCTTTTATCTTCAGGAAAATATAGTAGAAAGAGTGCGATGAACGACAGCATTCGCCATTCCCCCCTTTTGCTCGTTTACTTCACTATATTGGCTAAAAGAAATGAAATACCTTCCTGCGAGAAGGAAATGGAGGATTTTCACATGACAAACATTCAGATTGGACAAATCGTGAAAGGTTTTTACAAAACAGGTGTTTACATTGGGGAAGTAACAGCAGTTAAACCATCGACCTATCTCGTTCAAGTAAAAGCGGTTCTGACACATCCCACCCAAGGCGACCTGCATCATCCTAAAGAAGCAGAAGTGCCTTTTTTTCAGGAGAGACGAGCGTTGGCCTATAGAGAACAGACGAATATCCCTCATCATATGGTGAAGCGTTATGATGGCGACATACCTGATTATCAAATGTCACTGAGAGAAGCCGTAGACAAATTGAAAAAAACGCTCAGTACCGATGATTCCAAATGGGCTGAAAAATCAAGAGTGTGCCTATCTTCTCTTGAAAAGGATTATTTTCCAGAAGACGGCCGCTAATCTGTCGAATCAAAAAAGTGTGAGAAATCGATGAGTTCACCAATTTTGGTTGTTTGTGGATTCTCTACATAGGCTCTGTCTTTTTCAAAAAGGGTTAATAGCTGATAAGTGGTCATGGCATCATCGAGTGCTTTATGATGCTTACCAGCTCCTTCACTGCCGTACTCCCTCGCCGCTTTTCGAAGCCCTGTAAGTGTTCTGTCGCCAAAAAAGGTTTTATATTCAAAGGCGAGGTCCCGCAGCTTTCCCTTAAAAGGAAAGGCAATATGATTGAGCATACAGTTTTGCTTTAGCACCTTCATGTCCATATTCCCCCAAGTGATAATCTCACAGTCTTCTCCCCCATCAAGTGACATCAGCGTTTCAATAAATGCCTCAAACGATATCCCGCTCTCTACATCCTGCTGCGTAATTCCGAGAAACGATTTACAGCGCTTCGTCAGCTTCGGGAACTTTTTCGGTTTAACATAACTTGAGAAGGTATCAATGACGGTTTCACTCGTTGCCTTCACTACACCAGCCTCAATGATTTCAGGAAAAAAATTTTGCGGATGATATTTTCCGTCAGGCATCGTAAATTCAAAATCGACCACAAGCAGCGTCTTCTGTTCCACTCGTCTCACCCCACTTTCTCGTCTCTTTTTCATCCTGATACCATTATATTAAGACGGACTTTGAAATCACTTCATTTTTATGAAAATAATGCAGATTCACTATGCCCAACCTATTCATCGGATGAAAGATCGTTTATTTTCCTTTATAATTATTAAGGAACACGAAATACATAAAGAAGGTGGTCTCTATCACAAACAGGAAAAAAAACCTGTACATCATGTGGTTTGTGAACTTTTTTGTATCTGCCAGCATTACAATGATCGTCCCTTTTTTATCACTATACATAGAATCTCTTGATAGCAGCTATTCAAATGAATTTGTCCAAAGATGGAGCGGATATGTCTTTGGGGTCACGTTTTTAACGGCCTTTCTGATTTCTCCTATTTGGGGGCGGATTGGGGACCGGCATGGCTATAAAAAGATCTTATTAATTAACGGCATTGGGATTGCAACAAGTATTCTATTAATGGGGCTTGTTCAAACCGTTTATCAGCTATTTGCATTGCGGCTCTTTATGGGGCTTGTGACAGGCTTCATCTCTACTTCAATGGCGCTCATCTCTGCTCAAACTGAAAAGGCAACCGCTGGAAAAACCCTTGGAACGATGCAGATGAGTAATGTCGCTGGAGGATTGTTCGGTCCATTAATGGGCGGCTTAATGGCAGACAGTGTCGGCTTCATTTATACGTTTTTCTTAACAGCCGCTGTCATTTATGTGTCAGCTCTTGTGATTATCTTCGGTGTAAAGGAACAGCCCATCCGCTCAAAAGAAGCAAAGCGCGGCTCTTACTCACGGAAGGATGTACTCGTTCATATGTTCAAACAGCCTTTGCTTGTGGCCACGATGCTTTTAACGTTTATTACACAAGTCGGCAACTTTAGTATTCAGCCACTTTTGGCTTTGTACATTCATGATTTACACGGCCCCGTCAATCTCGCCTTTTATGCGGGGCTGGCGTTTTCTGCAACAGGACTTGGGAATTTGCTGTTTACGCGAAAATGGGGTGATCTTGGAGATCGAATCGGGCATGATAAGGTGCTGCTGGCCCTTCTCATCCTTTCCTCCATTTTATTCATCCCGCAAGCGATGGCAGATTCCTATGGCATGTTAGTCGTTTTCCGTTTTCTTTACGGAATGGCACTAGGCGGGATTATCCCGTGTACAACGGCGTACATTCGAATCAAAGCACCTGCCTCTATGCAAGGGGAAGTGCTTGGATACAATGTCAGCTTCCGTTTTCTCGGAAATGTCGTCGGTCCAGTCATTGGCGGGATTGTGGCGAGTCATTACGGAATTCCAGCTGTCTTTTATGTCACCGCCGGGATTTTTCTTTTTGGCGCGTTCTTTTTATGGGCGGTTCGCTCACATTCAAAGGCAAAAGAAAGGAGTGTCTGATGATCATCAGATACTCTTTTTTCATATCTAGATGCCTTCTTCTCTAGGCTTCACGTCCATTCTTTTCTAAAAATAATCTTCTCGTATTCGCAAAAGAATGGTACGATATGGCTAGAAATCTGAAGAAAGTGAGTGACCTCATGTTTCGTGCAATCATTGGTTGGTTATTACTTGCTGCTCTCATCCCACTATTTGCTCTGACTTTTTATCTATCAAAGGAAGAAGCTGCAAGTGTAAAGCCTGTTAACGAAGTGCTTGATCAAAAAATCAAGCTGGAAAAGATAGATTTTTCCCAAAACAGTTATATGTATGATCGGGATGGTTCTCTTATCTCCGAGATCGTTTCGAACGATGAGAATCGTGTTTTTGTAAAATACGACAACATTCCTGATCCTGTGAAGGAGCTGTTCCTCCGCTCAGAGGATCGCAACTTTTATGACCATAAAGGCATTGACTTTATGGGGGTTGTTCGTGCTCTTGCCGAAAATGTCAAAAACCACGGCATTAGCCAAGGAGCGAGTACCATCACACAGCAGTTATCCCGCAACTTATATTTAAGCCATGAACGTTCGTTCAGCCGAAAGTTTACAGAGCTGATCTATTCCTATGAACTAGAACGGAAATTCACAAAAGATGAAATTCTCGAAAGCTATTTAAATACGATTTATTTTAGCAATGGGGTTTACGGTGTGGGTTCTGCGGCTAATTACTATTTTGATAAGCCGCTTAGTTCTTTGTCGCTTGCACAGATGGCATTTATTTCTGCTATTCCAAACAATCCATCGCTGTATGACCCATTGAAACAATTCAAGCACACAAAGAAACGCCAAGAACGGCTGCTCGGTATTTTGAAAAAAGATGGTGTTATCACCAAGAAGCAATACGCAAAGGCAATCAAAGAAAAAATCAGCTTGTCCTTAAGCGAAAAGAAAAACCTTTACCCTGATTATGTGACATATGCCAATGAGGAATTTACCGATCTTGTGTCTGATCAGGAAGGCTTTACAAAACGATTGAAGAAGGCCAAAACTGCAGGGGCGAAAAAAGCCATTCAAAAGGAATTATCTGAAAAGGTCAGTGCCTTGCTCCAGGATGGTGTGAAGATTTATACAGCACTTGATCCTTCCTTACAGCAAAGAGCGGTCTATCAGCTAAATGCTCAATTGCCTTACCAAGGTGTGGAAGGCGGATCAGCGGTCATTAACCATGAAACCCATCAAATTGTTGCACTTGCTGGCGGGAAAAACTATAAAAAGTTTGATTTTAACTATGCCTATCAAGCGCAAAGGCAGCCCGGATCTGCCATTAAACCGCTTTTAGATTATGGTCCTTATATTGATCAAACCGGTGCAACGGCTTCAAGCACCATTAGTGCCGGAAAGTTTTGCAGCAGCGGATACTGTCCACAAAACTATAACCATAAAACCTATGGAACGGTGACACTTGAAACAGCCTTTAAGAATTCTTACAATACCCCTGCGATCCGAATGCTGGATACTGTAGGTGTCAAAAAAGGTTTTAGCTACTTGGAAAAGTTCTCATTCGAACATATTGTAGCGGATGATTATCGCCTTCCTTCTGCACTTGGAGGATTTACGAAAGGCTTCTCACCCCTAGAAATAACAGATGCGTATACCGTCTTTGGCAATCAAGGTACCTACACGCAAAGTCATTCGATCACAAAGGTCACAGACTTAAACGGCAAAACCCTTTACAAGTGGAAGGAATCGCCGAAGCAAGTGTATTCTCAGCGTACAAATGAAACCATGCGTAAACTGCTTGCCTCCGTTGTGAAAAGTGGAACAGGGAAAAAAGCGAATTTCAATTCTCCTTACATCGGCGGTAAAACTGGGACATCCAATGACTACAAAGACATTTGGTTTGTTGGATTAACAGATCAATATACAATGGGTGTATGGGTCGGAAGAGATAAAGGCACGGTTGAATCCATTTATAGCTCAAGCCCGCACTTACGTATTTGGAAAAATACGATGCAATACGCCAGATAAACAGGAGGTTTGATTGCCATGCATTCAACACATCCACCCCATTTAATTTTATTTGACGGTGTCTGCAACGTGTGCAGCGGTGCTGTTCAATTTGTGATCAAACGCGATCCGAATGAACGAATGATGTTTGCTTCTTTACAATCAGATACAGGTCAGCAAATTCTAAAAGAAAACGGCCTGCCCTTAGATGAGTTCAATTCATTCATTTATATTGAAGAGGGCACACTCTATACGAAGTCGACAGGCATCTTAAAAGCTGCACGTCATTTAAAAGGAATATACCGATGGAGCTATTTGCTCCTTGCCATTCCGCGTCCAATCCGCGACTGGCTTTATCAGCTGATCGCGAAAAACCGCTACAAATGGTTTGGTCAAAAAACATCCTGTATGATGCCTACACCCAATATCAAAAAACGATTTCTTCCATAAAAAAAGCATCCTCCATTCAACGGAGGATGCTTTCTTTCGTCTGATTATGAAGGCAGACTTGCCATCACACTGTTATAAAGCTTAATAAATAAGTACAAAATGCCGATCAAAAAAGTCGCCCAAAACAGCAAAATAAACATCATAAATCCAATTAAATTCAGCATGGATAGCGATTGATAAATGCGAACCAACACCCATATAAAATAGACAAGACTTGCTAATACAAAGAGTCCTACAAGCAGGATGAACTGCTGCGTCAACAGAAAAGCAAGTAAGCTGGCAAACAAATAAACAACGGATGCAATCCGAATTTTCTTTAAGTTTTCCCCTTCAGGGTCCTTTGCGAAAAAGAGTAAAGCCAACTCTAAGACCGTATCAGCGATGAGTTTCAAAGCAGATAATATCATAAAATAAACAAGTGCAAATGCGGCAAATAGAGCAAAACGGATGCCCTGTTCTGAAAAGAATTCCAGCATTCCTTTTAAAATACCTGCTTGTGTCAAGAAATCAGTGGTCATGCCTACTGTGAAAATCGAAAAAGCAGAGCTGAATAGTAAAATTGAAATCAGCGGAAAATATCCAGTCAAATATGTATTTTTCATAAATAGTTCCTTTCTCATAAGCTCATTTTTATTATGGCTCACTTAAAACAGATTGACAAGATGCTTTCAAAGGAAACTGGAATCAAAATCAAATTTGTGATTTTCACGTACATTCCTTCACAAACTTACATTTTCCCGTTAAAGTATTACTATTACGAAAAAATCGTGCGTTAGGGGTATACTCGTGAAAAATACTTTAAGACTGCAAACACGGCTGACAATCTTTGTCTGTATCGTTGTTCTTATCTCCCTTTGTATTACATTCTTTACGATATGGTCGGAAACAGCCAAGAACATTCATCAGCAGGAGCGTGACATTGCCCTATCCACTGCCAAAATGGTTGCAGAGGCACCGATCACAGCGAAATCATTAGAAGACCATTCATACTCAGCACTGCGTCAATATACAACAAATGTTCAGCGTATCACCAAAACCGAATTCGTTGTCGTCATGGATATGAACGGCATTCGCAAAACACATCCGAATCCACAAAAAATCGGGAAGCGATTTGCTGGCGGTGATGAAAAACCGGCATTACAGGGTAAAGAACATATTAGCACGGCATCTGGAACACTTGGCAGGTCCATGCGTGCTTTTGTGCCTGTTTATAGCCAAGACGGAAAGCAGCTCGGGGCTGTGGCAGTAGGGATTACGTTAAAGGAAATTGACTTGATTATTCATCAAAGCTTACTCCCTCTCTACTTCGTCACATCGCTTAGCCTTCTATCTGGCATTATCGGTGCACTCATTGTTGCACGAAAAGTGAAGAAAATTATGTTTGGACTAGAGCCAGATGAAATCGCTACATTATTGAAAGAACGAAGCGCCATGCTAGAATCAACAAAAGAAGGGATTCTTGCTGTCGACCAGCACGGTAAAATCAAGCTGGCTAATGCAGAAGCCAAACGGCTCTTTCATAATATGGGCATTATGGTTGACCCTAGAGAACAGGATGTTCAGACTCTCCTTCCTTCAAGCGGTCTAAAGCAAGTAATTAAAACACTCAAACCACTGCTTGATCGTGACGTAAGAATGAATGGGCTGGAGCTCGTCTTTAATGAGGTACCGATTACCGTAAAAGGTGAGATTGTGGGTGCGATTGCCACCTTCCGTGACAAAACAGAAGTCAAACACCTGGCTGAGCAGCTAAGCGGGGTCAAAATGTATGCCAATGCCCTTCGCGCCCAGTCACACGAATTTATGAACAAGCTTCATGTGATTTTAGGATTGGTACAGCTCAAAAACTACGATGACCTTGGCACTTATATAAAAGATATTGCGATTTATCAGCAAACAGAAACAAATGAAATCATCAACCATGTGAAAAATTCTGTCTTAGCAGGCTTTTTACTAGGAAAACAAAGTTATATTCGAGAACAAGGCGCCACCTTAGAAGTCATTTGCAGCACACAGGTTCCAAACTCGGAGGACCCAGCAGTGACGCATGATCTCATTACTGTCATTGGCAACCTATTAAATAACGCACTCGATGCTGTTTCTCATACAGAGATCAAAAACATCTCGATCTCATTCCGATACGTTCAGGAGCAGCTTCATATTGAAATCACAGACACAGGTGTTGGTCTTACAAAAAAAGAACAGGACATCATGTTTGATCAAGGCTTTTCAACAAAAGGAGAGGACAGAGGATTCGGGCTCTACTTCGTTGACCAAAGCCTCAAAAAACTAAGCGGACATATGATTGTCACGAGTGAAAAAGGAGAAGGAACGACCTTTAGTCTCCGCATCCCGTATAAACAAAAGGAGGATTCACATGATTAATGTGCTAATAGTAGAAGATGATCCAATGGTTGGGGAGCTGAACAAACGCTATCTTACCCAAATAGATGGTTTTGAGTTAAAGGGGATTGCCACCTCCTTTCAACGGGCACTAGAATTATTAAAAACAGAAGTCATTCACCTTATACTGCTCGATATTTATATGCCTGGACAAAATGGGCTCGCTCTATTATCAGAAATTCGTCAGCAAAATCATGCCGTCGATGTGATTGTCATTTCTGCTGCCAATGAAGTCGATGTTGTGCAGCAAACGATGCGAAACGGAGCCGTCGATTATTTAATCAAGCCATTTGAGTTTGAACGATTCCAATCAGCGCTGGCAGAGTATAAAAGAAAACACGCGCTGTACCAAACGATGAACAGCATCTCGCAAAATGACTTAGATGCGAAGCTTTTTCATAAAAAAGCAGAGGCAGAAAAGGTGCTTCTGCCAAAAGGCCTGACCAAGAGCACTCTCAAACTCATTTGGACAAGTATTCAATCTTTTGGTCAACAAGCTTTCACGACTGAAGACCTAGCCAATCATACAGAAATATCTCAAGTCTCAATTAGAAAATACTTGAAATTTCTTGAGGATATCGAAGTAGTCAATGTGGAAATGGCGTACGGGACAATCGGACGTCCTGTTTTCCAATATAAACTCAATACGAGCAATATGAATTTGATTCAGCAATATCTATAATTTGACACATCTGACCTTTCACAAAGGCCAGATGTTTTTTATGGCATACGATGTGACAAACCCCTTGATATCAATGGTTCAACTGTAGTGAAGCACATCACAAAATCGGCATTATATCATATTTCACCACATAAAAAGACAAAGAATGATGCCATTTAACATTTTTTTTAAAATAAAACAAATTTCTATTTATTTATTCGATTGGAAATGATAAATTATGATTGATTAGTTCAACGAGATATAAGTCTGATGTCTCACATCTTCTCTCCTGCCCCTTTAAGTTTCTTGAGAATGCAGGATAAAATACCCTTTTCACTACGAGAGAGTACGATAGGAGAAGATAAGATTCGGTCTTTTTTCGCGAGACTTTTCTGAAACTTTTAAATTTTATAGGGGGTTATGTTTTGAAGAAGCGCAAAATTGGACTAGCATTGTCCTTAGTCGTAGCAGCAGGAACCATCCTTGGAGCATGCGGCAACTCTGGCTCAAACAGCAGTGAAGGAAAAAAAGATAAAGATCAATTCACTGTTGCCATGGTAACAGATGTCGGTGGTGTCGATGACAAATCTTTTAACCAATCGGCTTGGGAAGGTTTACAAGCATTTGGTAAAGACAACAACTTATCAAAAGGTAAAAACGGGTTTAATTACTTACAATCTAAATCAGACGCTGACTATACAACAAACTTAAACACATTGACTCGTGAAAAGTTCGACCTGATTTACGGAATTGGATTCTTGATGCAAGATTCAATTAGCGAAATTGCAGATCAACGTAAGAACAATCATTTTGCTATTGTTGATGCAGTGGTGAAAAAAGACAACGTAGCAAGCATTACATTTAACGAAAACGAAGGATCATTCCTTGTAGGAGTTGCGGCTGCTCTTTCTACAAAATCAAACAAAATCGGTTTTGTTGGCGGAGTTGACTCTGAATTGATCAGAAAATTCGAAGTTGGTTTCCGTGCTGGCGTTGAAGCAGCTAACCCGAAAGCAAAAGTTGAAGTGAAATATGCTGGCTCATTTGATAAAGCAGATATCGGTAAAGCAACAGCTGAAAGTATGTACAAATCTGGCGTAGACATCATTTATCATGCAGCTGGCGGCACTGGAACTGGTGTCTTCACAGAAGCGAAAAACCTGAAAAAAGCAGATCCGAATCGTAAAGTTTGGGTCATTGGTGTAGATAAAGACCAATATGACGAAGGAAAAGTACCTGGAACAAAACAAAGTGTTACATTAACTTCTATGATTAAGAAAGTAGACACAGCAGTACAAGACTTAACGACAAAAGCAAAAGAAGGTAAATTCCCTGGCGGCGAAGTCATGACGTACGGCCTGAAAGAAGGCGGCGTTGACATCTCTCCATCTCAGGACAACCTTGACAAAGATGTACTGAAGAAAGTAGAAGAATGGAAACAAAAAATCATCAAGGGTGAAGTCAAAATCCCTGCAACACGTGATGAACTAAAAGATTTTAAAGCTTAATTTGAGCATCGGGATAAGCAAGTCTTATCCCCTTGCCTCTCCTTTACCTCCTCTTTATTCATAAAAGGTGGTAAAAGAAAAGCTTCAGCCTCGTTTTGCAGCTTTTCTTTTGCTAGTTTTTATCTTCATCAGCACCCTAAAAAAGGAGCGGTTAAACCTGTGGATTATGTCATTGAAATGTTGAATATACGCAAAGAATTCCCTGGCATTGTAGCAAACGACAACATTACGCTGCAGCTAAAAAAGGGCGAAATTCATGCGCTGCTTGGTGAAAACGGCGCTGGAAAATCAACGCTCATGAACGTGCTTTTCGGACTGTATCAGCCTGAAAAAGGTGAAATCAAGGTACACGGAAAACCCGTTCACATCTTAAATCCAAATGATGCAAGTGATTTAGGCATTGGAATGGTGCATCAGCACTTTATGCTTGTGGATACATTCACTGTTGCTGAAAACATCATTTTAGGGAAAGAGCCAAAGAAGTTGGGGAAGATTGACAAAGAACAAGCGATTCAGCAAGTGCAAGAACTTTCTGACCGCTATGGACTAAAAATAGACCCTGCCGCAAAAGTATCTGATATCTCTGTCGGAATGCAGCAGCGTGCAGAAATCTTAAAAACACTATACCGCGGCGCTGACATTTTGATCTTCGACGAACCAACAGCCGTCTTAACACCACAAGAGATAAAAGAACTCATACAAATTATGAAAAACTTAATCAATGAAGGTAAATCCATTATTTTAATTACCCATAAACTGAAGGAAATTATGGATGCGTGTCATCGCGTCACCATTATTCGAAAAGGTCAAGGCATTCGTACACTTGATGTTGAAAGCACAAATAAAGACGAGCTTGCCAGCTTAATGGTCGGCCGGGAAGTCTCATTTAAAACAGATAAAAAAGCAGCCTCGCCCGCTGAGGAAGTACTTCAAATTCAAGACCTGACAGTAAAAGACGCACGAGGAATCGAAGCAGTCAAACATCTGAACCTCTCAGTGAAGGCTGGCGAGATTGTCGGAATCGCTGGTGTAGATGGCAATGGGCAATCTGAATTAATTGAAGCCATGACAGGTCTTAAGAAATCAGAATCTGGCACGATCCTGCTAAACGGGAAAGCTATTCAAAATCTCCCGCCTCGTAAGGTCACCGAATCTGGTATTGGCCATATTCCTCAAGACCGTCATAAGCACGGACTGGTTCTCGATTTTTCAATTGGAGAAAATATTTCCTTACAAACGTATTATCAGCGTCCTTATTCGAAGTTCGGTTTGATGAATATGAAAAATATTTATCAAAAAGCAAAACGAATCATTGCTGAATATGACGTACGGACACCGAGTGAATATACAGAAGCACGTGCGCTGTCAGGCGGTAACCAGCAAAAAGCCATTATCGGTCGTGAAGTTGACCGCAATCCTGATTTATTAATTGCCGCACAGCCGACACGCGGACTTGATGTCGGGGCAATTGAATTTGTTCATAAGCGTCTCATTGAACAAAGAGATGCAGGCAAAGCCGTTCTGCTCATCTCCTTTGAGCTTGATGAAATTATCAATGTCAGCGACAAAATTGCTGTGATCTTTGAAGGTAGCATAATCGCCATTGTTGATCCAAAAGAAACAACAGAGCAAGAGCTTGGTCTATTAATGGCTGGAAGTACGCAACAGGAAGTGGGGAAAGAAGCAAATGTCTAATCGCTTAACAAATCTGCTGATTCCGCTTATAGCCATTGTACTTGGCCTTTTCGTTGGGGCCATTATCATGCTTGCAAGCGGTTATAGTGTCATCGAAGGCTATGGCGCCCTTTGGAATGGCGTCTTCGGTGAGACCTATTATATGGGAGAAACCATCAGACAAGTTACACCTTATATTTTATCAGGGCTTGCTGTTGCCTTTGCATTTCGGACAGGCCTCTTTAATATCGGTGTAGAAGGTCAATTACTGATCGGCTGGATAGCTGCTGTATGGATTGGAACTACGGTTCATGCACCGATCTACATTCACCTACCTCTTGCACTGATCACGGCTGCTGTTGCAGGTGCATTATGGGGCTTTATTCCTGGGTTTTTAAAAGCTCGTTTCTATGTTCATGAAGTCATTGTCACCATCATGATGAACTATATTGCCCTTCATGTGACAAACTATTTAATTTCAGATGTCTTAACAAGTAATAAAGATAAAACAGAAAAAATTGATGCAACCGCATCGCTTCGCTCTGGATTCTTTGAGCAAATCACCGATTTTTCTAGAATGCATAACGGTATTTTTGTTGCCATCATTGCTGCTGTTGTCATGTGGGTCATTATTCAAAAAACCTCTAAAGGGTTTGAATTACGGGCTGTTGGCATGAATCAACAGGCCTCTCATTATGCCGGGATGAACGTTCGCCGCAATATCATTTATGCGATGCTGATTTCTGGTGCCTTTGCAGGGCTTGCAGGCGCAATGGAAGGGCTTGGAACGTTTGAGTATGCCTCTATTAAAGGCTCATTTACGGGTGTTGGTTTTGATGGAATCGCCGTCGCCTTATTAGGTGGAAACACAGCCATTGGTGTTGTTCTGGCTGCATTATTGCTTGGTGGATTGAAGGTCGGCGCTTTAAATATGCCGCTTGAATCTGGCGTACCGACTGAGGTCGTTGATATTGTCATTGCGATCATTATTCTTTTCGTCGCCTCAAGCTATATTATCCGTCTTGTGATTCAACAAATGAAGAAAAAGGGGGGAAAATAAGTGGGGTTTCTGCAAATTCTTGAAATCATCGTCCCAGCTACACTTGTTTATGCTGCACCACTTATTTTAACCGCTCTTGGAGGCGTCTTTTCAGAAAGATCAGGTGTTGTGAATATCGGTCTTGAAGGTTTGATGGTCGTCGGAGCATTTTCCAGTATTATCTTTAACTTGTTTTTTGCTGATACGTTTGGCACCTTGACCCCGTGGCTTGGGCTTCTCGTTGGGATGGCTGTAGGCGGATTGTTCTCACTCATTCACGCTGTTGCAACTATAACGTTTCGAGCAGATCAAACAGTCAGTGGTGTCGCTATTAATATGCTTGCTCTTGGTGCTACATTGTTTGTCGTAAAGCTTATATACGGAAAAGCACAAACAGATAAAATTACACAGCCTTTCTATAAAGGAGATATTCCCCTTTTAAGTGATATTCCAATCATTGGGGATATTTTCTTTAAAGATGTATATTATACGTCTATACTCGCACTCACTCTAGCGGTTGTTGCTTGGTTTGTTTTGTTTAAAATGCCATTTGGTCTTCGTCTTCGTGCAGTCGGAGAGCATCCAATGGCTGCTGATACAATGGGCATTAAAGTTTATCATATGCGTTACATTGGCGTCTTCATTAGTGGTCTGTTTGGCGGTCTTGGCGGGGCTGTCTACGCTTCGACCATCGCTCTAGAGTTCTCACATGCGACCATTACAGGGCAAGGTTTCATTGCTTTGGCTGCGCTTGTATTCGGTAAGTGGCATCCATTTGGCGCAATGGGCGCTGCATTATTCTTTGGATTTGCTCAAAGTTTAAGCATCATTGGCTCTCTCTTACCGCTATTTCAAGATATACCGAACGTGTACATGCTCATTGCACCGTATGTGCTTACCATCCTAGCACTTACTGGCTTTATCGGACGTGCAGATGCACCGAAAGCCCTTGGTACACCTTATTTAAAAGGAAAACGATAAATACGATGTATGATCAATCCCCTGAAGAACAAACTATCTTCAGGGGATTTTTGTATGATAAAAACGAAAAACGCCCCTGTTTATTTTACTTTTATTATACTTAATTTAGTTTAATAAATAGAAGAGTGACATCGAATCTTCTACAATTGAGACAAATAGCATTTGGGGGTGTTTATGTGGCTAATGCACAACAATTGAAATCGATTACAAACGATTCTGACAATAATAAAAGCGTTTTCCGAAAGATCATGTCTTGGAAAATTGGTGTTATTGATCTTCCTGTGTATTTAGTACTTGCAGCGATTATTTTAACTGCCGCTTATTTTAATAAAATTCCAGCAAATATGCTTGGTGGTTTCGCTGTTATTATGATTTTAGGGATTTTCCTTGGAGATGTAGGACAACGTATTCCAATCTTAAAAGATATTGGTGGACCGGCGATTCTTTCTTTATTCGTACCATCGTTCCTGGTCTTTTTTAATGTCTTGAACCCGAACTCGTTGGAAGCGGTTACGTCTCTTATGAAAACGTCTAACTTCCTTTACTTCTATATTTCTGCTCTTGTAGTAGGTAGTATTCTTGGGATGCAGCGAACTGTTTTAGTACAAGGCCTTATTCGTATGTTTGTTCCTCTTGTCGCAGGTACAATTGCAGCTGTGACTGCCGGAATTCTTGTTGGTCTTTTAGTTGGTTACACACCACATCATTCGTTCTTCTTTATTATTGTACCGATTATTGCTGGTGGTGTTGGTGAAGGGATTTTGCCATTATCGATTGCTTATTCACAAATTCTTGGTGTATCAGCAGAGTCATTAATTTCTCAATTAATTCCTGCTGCTGTTATTGGAAACGTCATTGCCATTATCTGTGCTGGCGCAATGAAAAAGCTTGGTGAAAAGCGTCCTGAACTTAACGGAAATGGCCGTCTTGTAAAATCGAAAGAAGCAAACGAAATTTTCGAGCAGCCTGATTTGGATGCAAAAGTTGATTTCGGTTTAATGGGTGCAGGTGTACTTGTTGCTTGTACGACCTTCATCTTTGGTGGTTTGTTAGAAAGCTTTGTTCATATTCCAGGTCCAATCTTGATGATTGTTCTTGCAGCATTAATCAAATACTTAAACGTGATGCCTCAGCATCTACAAAATGGTTCTCAGCAGTTCTACAAGTTTGTATCAAGAAGCTTTACATGGCCGCTTATGGTTGGTCTAGGTATTCTCTACATTCCACTTGATGATGTAGCATCTGTTATCTCTTTTCCTTTTATATGCGTATGTATCGCTGTTGTACTAGCAATGGTTGGTTCTGGTTACTTCGTTGGTAAATTAATGAACATGTACCCAGTAGAATCTGCGATTGTGACTGGCTGCCACAGCGGACTAGGTGGTACTGGTGACGTTGCGATTCTTTCAGCTTCTGGAAGAATGGGTCTTATGCCTTTCGCTCAAGTATCTACACGTCTTGGCGGAGCTGCAACCGTTATTTGCGCTACGATCTTGCTTAGAATGTTTACTTAATCAAAACATAATAAAAAAGCATGAGCTCTCACGAAGGGCACATGCTTTTTTACATTTCTTTTTTCTTATAAGACGTCATTCTTCAGCAAATACAACTCGTATATATTCTCTCGGCTGAAATGGATATTGTCTTGCTTCTTGATAGGTCATATAGAGAAGATGTTCTGAAAACAGCGGCCATTCACTTTCTGACTGCCACCTTTTTTGATCATTTCGTTCTATTAAGAATGCTCCTCCTAAAATCGTGCAGAATATGCTTAAGCTGATGCCCGCTTTTAGTTTCATGTAATCAGCTCCTTTAAGAAAAGCATGTACGAAAAACAAAACAATATACAACGAGTTTCATTTTTGATAAAATATTTTTTGTGGTCAAAAGAACTCAAAATATGAATGCAGTTTGCTGTAAATCAGTTCAAACCAATGCACTATCTCTGTATTTACGCTATAATTTTATTTACCAGTTCTTTAGAACGTGAATTTATATTGATCAAAGGAGGTTTATTTTCTTGCAGCTTATTCACTTCGCCATCCTATCACCTTTTTTGCTTGCGTTTGTTGTGCCCTTTCTTTTTAAATACGTAAGGCGTATACATACGGGGTGGTTTGTTCTTATCCTGCCTATTCTTTTATTTATCTATTTTGTCCAAATGATCCATATCACATCAAATGGACGAACGTTGTTCTCACAGGCCGAATGGATTCCTTCACTCGGAATGAATTTCACTGTATATATAGACGGTCTTAGTTTATTATTTGCGTTATTAATTACAGGTATTGGCGCACTTGTCGTCTTGTACAGTATTTTCTACTTGTCAAAGGAAAAAGAACAAATCGGCTCTTTCTATACGTATTTGTTAATGTTTATGACCGCTATGCTTGGTGTCGTTCTATCTGACAACATGGTGGTTCTTTACTTGTTTTGGGAGCTAACGAGTATCTCTTCCTTTCTCTTGATTGGGTATTGGTATAAGCGGGATCGTTCTCGTTACGGAGCGACAAAATCACTGATTATTACTGTTTTTGGTGGATTGGCGATGCTTGGTGGCTTCATTCTTATCTACCTAATCACTGATTCATTCAGTATCCGTGAAGCAATTAATCAGCTTCAGCTCATTATGGCATCGCCTTATTTTATCCCTGCCATGATATTGATCTTACTTGGTGCGTTTACTAAATCAGCACAATTCCCATTCTATATTTGGCTTCCTGACGCCATGGAAGCACCAACTCCAGTGAGCAGTTATTTGCATTCTGCCACAATGGTAAAAGCCGGCATTTATCTTGTTGCCCGCTTCAGTCCCATCTTTGCTGTTTCAGAGGTGTGGTTTTGGACCATATCAATTGTTGGACTTGTCACATTATTCTGGGGATCATTTCACGCCGTCCGGCAAAACGATTTGAAAGCCATTCTGGCCTTTTCAACTGTTAGTCAGCTCGGCATGATTATGCTGATGCTTGGAGTAGGCGCAGCGGCCATTCATGAAAACGATCCTGCTTTTTTCGGCGCAGCCGTTCTGGCCGCTATTTTTCATTTAATCAACCATGCCACGTTTAAAGGCAGTCTCTTTATGGCAGCTGGTATTATTGATCATGAAACAGGCACACGTGACATTCGTAAATTAGGCGGATTAATGACCATCATGCCTATTACATTTACAATTACATTGATTGGTACATTCTCAATGGCTGGACTTCCTCCATTTAATGGTTTCTTAAGTAAAGAGCTATTTTTCACAAGTATGGTACGTATCTCTGAAATCAGCTTTAGCGATGTTTCCACATGGGGTACTATCTTCCCAGCAATTGCTTGGATTGCTAGTGTGTTTACGTTCATTTACAGTATGATGCTCCTTTTCAAAACATTTAGAGGCCGCCTACAACTGGATAAATTAGAAAAAAAACCGCATGAGGCACCGATTGGTATGCTCATCCCGCCAATTATTCTTGCTGCACTTGTGGTCACCTTTTTCTTTTTCCCAAATATTCTAGCTTATTCTGTCATTGAACCTGCTATTGCTGCGATTATTCCTGAAGCGATTGAACCAGGAAAACGTTTTGTCGTGAAAATTGAAGCGTGGCATGGATTCCTGCCAGAGCTTTATATGACAATAGGTGTTATTGCTCTAGGGATTATCGGATATTTGACGTTGTCAAAATGGCGTCCAATGTACAACATATTTAAAGAAAAATGGTCATTTAACTCTTTATATGATCGTTCGCTTACAGGCTTAGAAAAAGGCTCGTATCGACTGACAAACAGCTATATGACGGGGTTTCTTCGTGACTACCTTGTCTATGTGTTTGGGTTCATGATTATCGTGCTTGGCAGCGTCATGTTCTATCAGCAAGCCTTCTCATTTCAAACGGAGCATGCTGCACCAATCGGCACTTACGAGGCCATCCTTTCACTTGTCATGGTGGCGGCGACCCTCACGACTGTGTTTGCCCGTTCTCGCTTAACGGCCATTATTGGGCTAGGTGTCATGGGGTACACATTATCACTATTCTTTGTGATTTTCAGAGCACCTGATCTTGCGCTGACACAGCTCACGATTGAAACGATTTCTGTTGCGCTGTTTTTACTATGCTTTTATCATTTGCCACAGCTGAGCTTGAAGCAAAAAACGAGAAGATTCAAATTGACAAACTTGTTCATTTCATTAGGTGTCGGGATTGTTGTCACCTGCCTTGCCTTTGCTTCAACTAGTCAGCAGTCAGTTGAATCGATCGCATCTTATTTTATTGAAAACAGCTACAAACTTGCAGGCGGAGACAATATTGTCAATGTCATTCTTGTTGATTTCAGGGGCTTTGATACACTCTTTGAAATTGCAGTGCTTACCATTGCAGCACTTGGTATTTATGGGTTATTGAAGACACAAGGACAACGTAAGAAAGGAGCACGGCGATGAGAAAAATAGAGACGAATGATATGCTCTTACAAGTCACAACAAAAATCACTGCATTCATCATCTTGCTTTTCTCATTCCACCTGTTTCTTGCAGGACATAACAATCCTGGCGGAGGATTTATTGGCGGATTAATGAGTGCTGGCGCTGTCGTCCTGCTGCTCTTAGCCTATGATCTAAAAACAGTGAGACGCATCCTGCCGTTTAATTTTATTTATGTAGCAGGTGTCGGGCTGCTCATTGCCATCCTGACCGGAATGGGATCTTTCCTGTTCGGTGCACCTTTCCTATCGCATACATTTGGTTATTTTCAATTACCGCTTTTAGGGAAAACAGAGCTGGCGACAGCGGTACTGTTTGATATCGGTGTTTATTTGGTTGTTGTTGGTGTTACCATGACCATTATTCAAACGATTGGAGAGAAGGAATAATGGAATTTTTAATGTCTGTTATCGTTGGAATTATCTTTATGGCGGCGACCTATTTGCTGCTTTCGAAAAGCCTTCTACGGGTCATCGTCGGTACTGCCGTTTTAAGTCATGGCGTCCATTTGCTACTATTAACAATGGGCGGTTTGAAAAAAGGAGCATCTCCTATTTTAACAGAGGGGCTCACATCCTATGTAGATCCATTGCCACAAGCATTAATTTTAACTGCTATTGTTATTGCTTTTGGTGTGACATCCTTTTTGCTCGTGATGGCCTTCCGTGCCTTCCAAGAGCTGCGAACAGATGACATGGATCAAATGAGAGGAAATGATCAGCATGAATAATCTCGTGATCTTACCTATTTTGATCCCAGTTCTATCCGCTACACTATTGATTTTTATGAACAAGAACATCATGCTGTCTAGAGGTTTTAGTGTTTTTGCATCTCTTACAGCAATCATTTGTAATCTGTATTTGGTTCAAACGATTTTTACAGATGGCATCCAAACACTTTATTTGGGCGGCTGGAAGGCGCCCTTTGGGATTGCTCTTGTGGCCGACCAGTTTGCTGCACTGCTCGTGTTGACCGCTTCTATTGTAGGACTTGTGACAGTTTTCTTCTCCTTTCAAACGATTGGGAAAGAAAGAGAGCGGCTGTTCTATTATTCTGGTGTACAGTTTTTATTAGCTGGCGTCAGTGGTGCCTTTTTAACAGGAGATATATTCAACTTGTTTGTTTTCTTTGAATTACTGCTGATGGCGTCTTACATGCTCATTGTGTTAGGCGGATCAAAGCCACAGCTTCGTGAATCACTGAAATATATTGTGTTTAATATCATCTCATCGGCATTATTTATTGTCGGTGTAGCTTGTTTATATGCGGTCACTGGCACACTGAATATGGCTGATTTAAGTGTGAAAATAGCCGAATCAGGACAAACAGGGTTAATCACTGTCATTTCAATTCTGTTCCTCATAGTATTCGGCTTAAAGGCTGGTGTCTTCCCGCTTTATTTCTGGCTGCCAGGATCATATCATGCACCACCTGCAGCGATTTCAGCTCTATTTGGTGCACTGCTGACAAAGGTAGGCTTATATGCCATTGCCAGAGTCTTTACGTTAATTTTTATACATGATACAGGCTTCACACATACACTCATGGCTTGGCTAGCCGCCCTAACGGTTATTTTCGGTGTGATTGGTTCTATCGCCTATTCTGATATACAAAAAATCGTGATCTATAATATTGTGACAGCTGTTGGGGTCATTTTATTTGGGATTGCAGCCAATACACCAGCATCGCTCCAAGGAGCCATTTATTATCTCATTCACGATATGGTGATCAAAGGAGCTTTATTTATGCTGGCAGGTGCATTGTTTGTTTACGCTGGCACCAACCATCTGAAAAAAATGGGCGGGCTGATTCAATCCCAGCCTCTCCTCGGCTGGATGTTTTTCATATCCGCTTTATCACTTGCAGGTATTCCGCCGCTTAGTGGGTTTGTTGGAAAGCTAAAAATTGTTGAAGGTGGATTTTCTGCTGGACACATGACATTTTCCATTCTCGTCTTACTGTCTAGTCTGCTTGTCCTTTATTCTGTTATGAGGATTTTCACGCTCGCATTTTGGGGCGAAGAACAGGATCTTCCGAGAAGAAAACCATCGATTAAAGGTATGGTGTATCCTGGCGTGCTGCTTGTTGTCTTATCGCTTGCGATTGGATTAGGAACAGAGTTCATTGCACCTTATATCAATCAAGCTGCGGAAATGCTTTCAACACCAGAAAAATATATTCAAGCTGTGCTGAAGGAGTAGATGAACATGGCCTTTCAAATATTATTAAACGCTCTCCTCGCCTTTACATGGATGTTTATGAATGATACTTACACAGCCGCTGGCTTTGTTTCAGGCTTTGTACTCGGGATGGTCGCCATTTTTATGCTGCGGCGATTCTTCCCGCAACGTTTTTATGGCTATGTACTTTATGCGATTTTCAAGCTCGTGATCATTTTCATTCGTGAACTGCTTCTTGCCAATTTAAGTGTTCTGAAAACCATATTATCACCGAAGCTTCAAATCAAGCCGGGAATTTTCGCCTTTCGTACAGACTTAAAACGTGATTGGGAAATTACTGTACTTTCCAATTTAATCACATTGACACCAGGCACACTGGTCATTGATATATCAGATGATCGATCCATTTTATATATTCATGCGATGGATATTGAAGATGCTGAAAAAGCCATCCATGACATTCGTGTATCATTTGAAAAAGCCATTCAGGAGGTGAGCAGTAAATAATGGAACTCATTTTACAAATTTCACTCGGCATTCTCGCATTGTCTACCTTGCTTTTTGTCATCAGGGTCATCAAAGGGCCTTCCATTCCTGACCGTGTGAGTGCACTTGATGCGGTGGGAATCAATTTAATTGGGATGACAGCCATTGTTGCAATATTACTGAAGACGACAACGTTCTTTGAAATTATTTTACTGCTCGGTATCCTTGCTTTTATCGGCACTGTCGCTTTTTCTAAATTCCTTGAGAAAGGGGAAGTGATTGAAAATGATCGTCATCGCTAAAGCCATTGTGATCTTTTTTATTCTGCTTGGGGCCATTCTTTGTCTGATCTCATCCATTGGCTTACTTCGCTTACCGGACGTTTACACACGTATGCATGCTGCATCAAAAGCATCGACACTTGGCGTTGTACTCATTTTAGTTGGTGTATTCTTTCACGAATGGTTTCTTGAAGGTATTATCTCTGCGAAAATCCTACTCGGGATTGTTTTTATCTTCCTGACAGCACCGGTCGGCGCTCACCTGATCGGAAGAGCTGCCTACAATACGGGAGTCAAGATGGATAAACGGAGTGTGCAAGATGATTATGACGGGTTTCGTAACTTCGTGATTAAGCGAAAAGAAGATTCTTACTTATAAAAGACACTGTCATATTTGTGGATGAACGAATAAATGAAGGGCCTAGCATGTTAGGTCCTTTTATTTATGTGCTTACGAAAACAGAATCAATATCATTCATCCCTAGTAAAAGCGTAAAGAGTATTAGCAAGAGTTTAAATTTTTCTAGAAACTAAAAACCGCCATGACGACGTTCAAATATCAACATTATCGTTTAACAGAGTATAAAAAAAAGCTTCCGCTGCACCGGGAGCTTTTTTATATGCGATCGATGACAGCAAGTGTGCATCTTGACGTACAGACGTGCCGGTTTCGATCATCTTTTATATCGATTTGGAATACCATTGTACGCCGTCCTACATGTACAGGAACAGCTGTCGCTGTCACCACTCCATCACGTACAGACTTTAAATGATTGGCATTGATCTCAATACCTGAACAAACCTGCTGAGTTAAGTCTAAATGAGCAGCAGCCCCCATGCTCGCCACCGTTTCTGCTAGAGCAGCCGATGCTCCTCCATGCAGTAATCCAAATGGCTGTTTTGTTCGGTGATCAACTGGCATTGTCGCAACGCAGCGTGACTGATTGCATTCCACAATTTCAATACCCAGTGCCTCAAGCAGTGTATTTGATCCACTCACATCCATCAAGGCCCTCTCCCTTCACACGTTTACAGCACACTTTCAGATTTTGCAATTAACACCGCTTCTGTTCGAGATCCAACATTCAGCTTATTAAAGATGGAAGTCAAACTGTATTCAATCGAGCGTTTGCTCAAATGAAGCACATCGGCAATCTCTTGGTTCGTATACCCTTTTTCCACTTCTCTGAGGATTAAACACTCACGCTCTGTTAACAGTTCATGATCCGTCTCCTGCACCTGTTCTGGCTTTTCTTGCTGCTGTGAAATTAATTTCTTTAAATAGGATAGCTGAATGACAACTTCTCCTTGCAATGTGCGGTGTATGTATTCAATAATTTTGTCTTTTGCCTCTGTTTTACTAATTGCACCATGCAATCCAGCCCGAATGGCCTCTTCGAAATAATCATCTACTTCATACCCTGTATAAATGATAATTTTCACTTGTTGATTCGTTTCTAAAATTTGTTTCGCAATGTCCATTCCATTGATATCCCCGAGATTTAAGTCCATCAAGATCACATCATAGATGGAAAAGTCATGCGTCTTTAAAAAGGCGGCTTCTGCATCAGGACTTAAACAATCGACTGATAGCTGCTGATCTGATTCTAATATGCTTTTTGTCCCTTCCATGACAGCCGGATGATCATCAATGACCAATATCTTCTTCATGTCTTCCTCCCTTTAAATCACTCACTTCCATTTTATATAAAAGACTTGGCAGATGCCAAGTCTTAATCCTTAATAAATCGTTACAATTCCATTTCAATTTTTATCTTGAGGCCTTTTTCTGGAGCTGTATGAATTTGAAGCTTCCCATTTAACGCCTTGACTCGTTCCCTTATTCCCGATAGACCCATGCTCATTGTGTGCTGATCAAGCTGGCTTGCGTCAAAACCTACTCCGTCGTCCTCGTAGTGGAGAACAACCTGATCTTTAATACAAATCAGCATCACTAAGATTTGGTTGGCCTTAGAGTGTTTCAACGCATTGGATAACAGCTCCTGCACAATCCGGTAAATATTCAGCTGTGAGTCAATATCAATGTCCAGTTCTTTATCAAAGCGGGTCGTATTCAGCCTGATATGAAACGGCGCTTCCTCTTGGATTTGAGAAGTCAGCTTCGATATCGCCTTCACTAGCCCTAAATCATAAAGCAACTGCGGCCGAAGTTCATGACATGTTTCTCTCGTGGTTTGAATCACCTTAGACATTTGTTCATTCCATGCAATCAGCGAATGTTCAATAGAGGTTGGGCATTGGTCGTTTTGGAAATTCGTTAAAAACATTTCTGACTGCCTTTTGAGTGAAATCAAATCCTGCAGCACGGAATCATGAAGATCCCTCGCTAAATCTGAGCGCTGCTTTTCTTCCATTGCAAACATGATCTTTTTCAGCCATGCAGGATTGGCTTCACGCTGTTTCAAGTCTTCAAGATGCTCCATCAATTCTTCAATCTTGACGACATTTTCTAAACTGACACTTGTGTAAAATGCTAACGTTTTTAGCCAAGAAATTTCATCGCGCGTCAGCTTCGGTGTCTGTAAATTGGATAAACAGCAAATCACAAACGAGTGACCGCCCCGCTCGCCAATTTTCATCATAAACCCTTTATCAAGCTCGATGATTTTCCCTACTTCACCTAAAATATCTTGAAATTGATCGACATACTCTTTCCATAGTTTGCTGTCATCTGTAGACTCATCAATCTCTTCAATTTGCCCATCCGCCTTCACCTCAAGCACAAAGGCTTTATTCACAATGAGCACTTCTAATATCGTGTATTTCAAATGATACAACACTTGGTTTAGTGCTGACGCCTCACGAATGAGCTGCGTAAATTTAAACACACTGTCCTGATAATTATGCTTTTCTGAAAATCGCTTCAGACGAAAGCGGAAATCGATGATTTCTTTGAAGTAGAAGACAGTTAGCATAAGAATGTACGTGATAATCGTAAATTTCACTGTATAAAAGTTAGCACTTGGCTTTTGGACGAAATCAAATATAATCACCACTAATATAGTAGGCGTAATGGCTAAAAGGCTGTAATATCTGATTCTTCCCATAAAGAAATCAACATTATACAGCTTATTTGACATAAATTGATAGACTAAGAAAAAAGGAATTAAAAGAACGAACGATGCAACAACATAAGGTGAAATAAAGTATTTACCAAAAAAATAAGGAATGATAAAAAATAACATAAATGGGCTGAACGATAAAATTAAAATGAGCGCAAATGCTCGAAGAACATTGCTAACTTCAGTGTTCTTCAGTTTTTTAGCTGCCCTTATTGTAATAATAATTGAAATGAAAGCTAGTACAAAAAATGAAAGTAAGTTGACATAGGCTAAAAGGTTAATTGGTCCTGCTTTATTTTTATAAAATAAATCTAAACAGATGCTAGTGACTGGAACTAAATACAAACAAAAAAGAACTCGACGACGAATAATCTCTGTTCCTATTTCTTTTAAATATTGGTACATAAAATGCATATATAGTGGAGGCACACTATTCATCGTAGCGATGACGAGAACGCGACTAATTGCCTCCCCTTTTCCAGATCCACCAGAACTTACATATCCTACAGAAACAGCCAAGAGAAATAAGGCTAGAATATATGCAGACTCTTTTTTATTTGCTTTATTAATTTTTAAGATCATAAATATACAAAATAGACATATCGAATAAAGAATGACTGGTATTAAATAAATAAACAGATTTTCTTGGCTTAATAACCTTACATTCTCTAATGCAATTTCATCACCATGTCTATCAACGACTAAACTTTTGACATTCGCTAAATAACCTCTTCTAACTTCCTCAACTGGTTTTTTATTTCCGTTCACTTCAAGTATGATATCGCCTTTTCTAACACCAGCAAGGTAGCTGTCTGTAAAGTTATCGACATCCATGACTTCAAGTTGTCCGTGACTATTCGTCTTAACGACTGCTCCTACAAAAATATTAAATACATTGATGTAAGAGATATAAATCACATAAATAAAGCTTAGGATAATTAAGATAACGGTTAACTTGGAGTAAAACTTTTGCATAGAAATTCGCTACTCATCCAGCGGTTTTCCATATAATTGATCTTATAGTATCTTCTTTCTTAAAACCTTCAACAATAATGTTAGCAGTCACTTGATCAACGTGAAGCAATGACGCATTTCCATGAGCAACTTGATTTAATGCTGAAGGATTTTCCACTAGATAACTAACCAATTTTTGAATGTTCATCTTCTCCATCTCCAATTAAAAAGAGTATAAGCTTTTCCTTTTTAGAAGCCTCTAAATCTAACTTGTTGATTGATTGTTTAAACTTGTTTATGAGAAGTTTTCTCATAATGAATACGTATTGCTGCACACCTGATTCTTTAAGTTTGTCTTTTAATTCTTCAGAACCAAGGTTTTTATCCGCTGAATGAAAATAACAAAGCAGGTCTGAACTTGATTGATTAAACTCATTTTTCAAATATAAAAGCGGCAAGGTTTGCATTCTTCTAAAATCAATATTATCTTTATTAAAAAGACCTAAATAGTCATTTTCAAGCTGCTCTACCATTCCTAGATAATAAGCATACTCTTCCACTTTCTTGTCAAAAGAACCTGTCGCCAAGGTAACGCCTAGCACACAAGGAAGTACAAAAAGTGATCCTGCTTTTAATTTCATGATATTTAAACAATCCTGTTCATTCTTCGGGACTAGTGTCATATCCATATGTTGTCCTTGCATTGATTGAATGGAATAGGAATGTACACTATTTTGAAGATTTATCGCATAATTAAGCTTTGAAAAAACATTTAAACTCGTTGCAAATAGAATATTCGCTGCATTAATCGCAACTCCGCTCTGACACTTCATCCAAGGATACGAATCATTGTCCTGATCTTCAATATCATCTAATATATCGGCTGATAATATGAGAAGTTCAATCCCTGCTGCCAGTTTTGTAATCGCTTGCTTGTCTTGACCGCCAAATGCCTCATAATGCTGGTAAGCCAATTGGCCAAAAGGAAATTCATTCTTTATGTCTGTAAATTCGAGAAGCAGCTTTTGTAAATCATTATGCCTGACTGCATGTTGAATAAAATCAGACATATTCTGCTTGATTTTTGTATTCTCTAGATAGTTTAGCATACTCGGTCTTGTTCCTCACCCTCTCACCTCTTATTTTACTAAAAAGAAATAAGCAAATGTCCACTGACATCACTATTTAACAATTATATAATAATATATCCTTTTTTTGTATGTATTTGGATAAAAAAAAGACTTGATGGTCATCAAGTCTTTAAGAAATTTTCACATATTCATATTTGTCGTATTGATCAATGCTTTTGTTAATGTTATGAAGAGAAGCCGTTGTTTCTCTAATTTCGTTTTCAAGTTTCCATAATAATTGTTTAAGTTCTTCGATTTCATACTTTTCCATCGATTCCACTCTCCTTTTTTGGAAGATCAATGTATTTGTGTATGGTGATTGGGTCATAAGTATTTGATCTGTTACTAACAGTGTAAATGTAATTGAGTATTTTTTCACCGAAAAGTATGCACAAAATGTGTGCGTGATACCGCAAAATTCAATAGGTCTTTTTTCATCATTTTCTGACTTTTCAAATCATACTTTTATCTCAATTTCAAAGGAAATGCGTCATTTTTGCGACAAGAAAAGGAATCATTCGTCACGATTCCCTCACAACAGAACGTACGATCCCTTTCATTCCCTCGGTTTTTCATGTCATAGGTCAGACGACAGGCTCTACTGTAGACACCGCAATTTTTTGGCGACATTCACCGAAATTGACCGCAAAAGTACCTATTTTTATGCTGAATTTGCAAAGGTAGAAAGATCATTTTGATTCTTTATTCTGATTTTCTACATACATTTAGAACAGATATCCGTCCAATTTCACTTTATGAGAGTAGAGGTGATCATGTGTTTTACTATGTTCCTTATCCTCCTTTGCAGGTTCCCGCAATGCGGAGCGCATACCCGCGCGCACCCATGACCTTTCCTCCCGTGGATGCCCACTCGTTTCAAAGATCTGCAAAGGAATCAGCCCGGCTCGTTGCTGACGCATCACTTATTACACAGCAGATTTCCAGCTCGCTTTCGTTTGCCCAGCGAATGATGGAGGCTTCTGAACGCGCTGATACAACAAGTGTCATCCGAATGCTGAAGCAGATCGGGGTGAAAAGCAATATTGATATCCGCTTTAGTCCAGAAGGCATTCGCATCTACTTATCTCTGACTTCAAGCAGGCTTTTTCTACTTTTACAGTGGGGATGACAAAGAAAAGCCGCTCTGACATGAGCGGCTTCAGCGTGTAGACAAACCCTCGCATTCGGTGTCAG
>NZ_NKHG01000010.1 GCF_002744245.1 Bacillus pumilus
TCTGAGGTAGACTTTTTTCTATACGCTTCGTTTTTTGTTCCTTGAAGCAGTGCGGCTTTTAAAGAGAAGGGAGTTGGCTGGTCATTTGGATCGAATTGAATGGGAAACAGCTGTCACAGGTGGATATGCCTGCCTGCTTTATTAAAAACCTTCTGTCAAACATATCCTCATGTACACGTTACCCCGTGAGCTAGAAAGCTCTTTTACTTGCTGGGAAGCTGGATCTGGCTATCCTATCTCTTCCTGTCGAACACGAACAATTGAAAACGGAGCAAATGTTGACAAAGCCGCTCCTTTTTGCGTTTTCCAAAACAGCTCAAACTTGGTTAACGAAGGAATGGAACGATATCATCAATTAAGCTGATCAGAAAGGAATCGGTTGTGAAGTCGTTCCGTTTCACCTTCTTGAAAGCGTTCCATTCATTATGTTGAAAAAGGGATATGGCTTTCGGCTGATGGTTGCATTTCAAACAGGTCATAAGGTATTTAAGGAACGGCGCTCAAGCACTAATGGACCTTTCATCAGAGTAAACGGGTTAAACAAACGTTTAATCAAACACAAAAGAGCAGGGTGTCCCCTGCTTACTAATATATATCCAGACGTTGATCCGTCATGACAGGAATTTGTTGTCTCACTTCATCTACTAGCTGAAGGTCAATTTCTGCATAATAAATATCTTCGTCATCGCTTGTCTCAAGCAGTATACGGCCGAGTGGGTCAATCACCATGGAATGTCCAGGAAATTCAGTGTCTTTACTTGTGCCCGTCCGGTTGACAGCAATCATAAAAGACTGGTTTTCAATCGCTCTTGCGATGAGCAGGCTGCGCCAATGGTCAACTCTTGCTGACGGCCATTGAGCGGTATTGATGAGCACCTTCGCGCCTTTGTTCACAAGCGTTCTGGAAAGCTGCGGGAAGCGGAGATCATAGCAGATCATCGCGCCGATCTTCACATGTTCATGATAGTCAAATAAACCAAGCTGATCACCAGCGGTTAAATAGTTGTGCTCATCCATTAAGCGGAATAAATGAATTTTGTCATAATCTAACACAAGCTCGCCTTGGCGGTTAAACACATACATCGTGTTGGTGATGTCTTCATTTTTTGCCCGTTTATTTAGTATACTTCCTGCAATGAGATACACTTGGTGCTTGCGGGCAAAGGAAGAGAAGAGCTGTTTTGTGCGTTCGCCGTTAACATCGGCAAGCTGATCTGCCTGTTCTAACGCATATCCGGTATTCCACATTTCGGGTAAAATAATCATGTCAGGCTGTTGACGCATTGCTTCTTCTAGAAACGCCTCTGCTTTCTTAAAGTTCACATTAGGTTCTCCAATTTGTACGTCCATTTGGATAAGGGCGATGTTCATGTCGATTCCTCCTTCTTTCGCTTGCGTGTAAATACACTTTGGCGTGCAATGTCAAAATCCATGAATGAAATAGTTGGCAGCTCTTGCCTGAGAGCATCTATGCATCAAGCCAGTTTCTTAATCATAAAGGTTTCTGTCATCTTTGCCAATATAAATATCAGAAGGTTTTGTCTATATGAGAATGGCGCAGCGAAAATGGCTTTCTATCTAAGAAAAACAGTGATATGATACATATAACTAATAAAACAAAGGGGAATAGTAGGTTATGCAATTGTTCGATTTACCACTAGAAGAGCTAAAAGGGTATCAACCAAAGAAAACAGCACGTCCTGATTTCTCTGACTTTTGGAAGTCATCGCTTGAAGCATTGCAGCAAGTAGAGGCAGAACCAACACTTGAACCTTACGCCTATCCAGCAAAAGGGGTCAAAGTGTACCGCCTGACGTATCAAAGCTTTGGACAATCTCGTATTGAAGGCTGGTATGCGGTCCCTAATCAAACAGGTCCGCACCCAGCACTCGTTCAATTTCATGGCTACAATGGCAGCTATGACGGCGGCATTCATGACATCGTCAATTGGGCGCTGCATGGCTATGCAACGTTTGGTATGCTTGTTCGTGGTCAAGGCGGCAGTGAAGATAAGACGGTGACATCAGGAGGTCAAGCATTGGGGTGGATGACAAAAGGCATTTTATCAAAGGAGACTTACTATTATCGCGGCGTTTATTTAGATGCGGTTCGTGCGCTTGAAGTCATTCAGTCCTTCCCTGAAGTTGACGAGCAACGCATCGGCGTAATTGGTGGAAGTCAGGGGGGCGCATTAGCGATTGCAGCTGCGGCACTTTCAGACATTCCGAAGGTCGTTGTGGCTGATTACCCATACTTATCAAACTTTGAGCGTGCAGTGGATGTGGCCTTGGAGCAGCCTTATTTAGAAATCAATTCATACTTTCGAAGAAACAGTGATCCAGAAGCCGAAGAAAAGGCATTTGAGACATTAAGCTACTTTGATTTAATCAATTTAGCCGGTTGGGTGAACCAGCCAACATTGATGTCGGTCGGTCTGATTGACAAAGTGACACCGCCATCCACTGTGTTTGCGGCATACAATCATTTAGAAACTGAGAAAGAGCTGAAGGTTTATCGGTATTTTGGGCATGAGTTGATACCGGCTTTTCAAACAGAGAAGCTGTTCTTTTTACAAAAGCATTTGCTTATATAAAAGAAGAAAGAGGCCACTCAGGGTGAGGGCCTCTTTTTTTTAATAACTCGTATTTTGTCTCGTTTTTTCATCAGGTACTAACGCCGTGATAATGAGGACAAGGGCTGTGATGATATGAAGGATAAATCCGACAATTGGAATCCAGGCTAGGCACGATGTGACAATTCCGATGATACTTCCAATCATTGGTCCGTGGTCTCGCTTCGACAAGACGAGTGTGATAATATGCAGAATAAGCATGACCATGAGGGGTGTATAGCCATTGCTGATGACAAATAGTCCTCCAATCACGGGAATGGCAAGGCAGGCTTCAAAAATTCCAGTGATCCATTTCATAATGCGAGATATAGACATCAGGTTCAACTCCTTTTCATATATGTCTTATTCGTATTTTCCCAAAACGTGAAGAAGTCATGCAGATTTCTATAGAAAGAGTTGATTGAAGATGAGAGACAGAATCAGGGAAGAGCTGAAAATCATTGAAGAAACGTATGACGTAAAGATTTGCCTTGCAGTTGAATCAGGCAGCAGGGCGTGGGGATTCCCTTCGACGGATAGTGATTATGATGTTCGTTTTTTATACGTTCCCCGTAAGGAATGGTATTGGTCGATTGAAGAACATCGTGATCTGATTGAATTGCCGATTGATGACGAGCTTGATATAACCGGCTGGGAGCTGAGAAAGGCGCTGCGCTTATTCAACAAGTCAAACCCGTCTATCATGGAATGGCTGTCTTCTGACATCATCTACGCAGAATCCTTCTCTTTAGCAAAGCAGCTAAGGGAATTAAAGAATCGGGCGTTTTCTTCGGTAGCGCTGATGTATCACTATCTCAATATGGACAAGCGGAATGAAAGTCAATATTTAAGAGGAGAGCAGGTTCGCATCAAAAAATATTTCTACGTGCTTCGGCCGCTGCTCGCCTGTCAGTGGATTGAACGCTACCAAACGGTTCCTCCTATGGATTTTCATGAACTGCTAGAGGAGCTTGTGGAGGATGAACCGCTTTTAGCAGAGATTCATGAACTGCTAAAACGCAAAATGGACGGAGAAGAAATGGATGTAGAGAATCGTCTCGCCTATGTCCATCCATTTATCGACAAAGAGCTGGCTCGTTTTCAAGATTTGGTGAAAAGCTACAAACAGCCGAAAGACAATCTAACTCAAGAATTAAATGAGTTACTGCAGTCTACCCTTGATGAGGTGTGGGCATAAGCGAGGAAGAGACAGCCGGTTAGCGGCTGGCTCTTTTTGGTCTCTTATTGTGATAAAACCACAAAAAAAGTCAGAATTTTTGTCATCTTCAAATATTGTAGCGGACAGCTTATGAGCCTTACAATAAAGACATAGCTTACAAAGAGTGGGAGGTGCCCTTTATGGAGTCGGTCACAAGAAATTTCTTCTTGTTTTTGTCAAAGAACAGTCTCTTGAACCATATTGCTCGTAATTGGGGAAGTGCTGTTGCATCAAAGAAAATCATCGGGGGGAAAGATTTTGATAGTGCCATCCCTGTGATCAAACGATTAAATGATCAAGGAATGGCTGTGACAGTCGATCACCTTGGTGAGTTTGTCACAAAGGCTGAAATTGCAAATGAGCGGACGAATGAGTGTATTCAAACCATTCAGCAAATTGCAGAGGCCAAACTCAATTCCCACGTATCACTCAAAATGACGTCACTTGGACTAGATATTGATGATGACCTTGTGTATCGCAATATGAGAAGCATATTAGATACGGCAGAGAAACACCGTATCATGGTGACAATTGATATGGAGGATGAACAGCGCTGTCAAAAAACGCTGGACATTTTTAAAGAGATGAAATCTCGATATGAGTATGTTAGTACGGTTCTTCAGGCGTATTTGTACAGAACAGAAAAGGATCTTGATGACCTAAATGAGTTACAGCCATTTTTAAGACTTGTAAAGGGTGCCTATAGGGAATCCGCCGAAGTGGCGTATCCAAACAAAAAAGATGTCGATCAGAATTATAAGAAGCTGATCGAAAAGCAATTACTGTCGGGGAACTATACAGCCATTGCGACACATGACGATCAAATGATCGAGTTCACGAAAAATATTGTGAAAAAACACAATATACAGACAAATCAGTTCGAATTTCAAATGCTATATGGCATGAGATCAGAAACGCAGCAAGCGCTTGTGAAAGAAGGCTATCAAATGAGGGTCTATACACCGTATGGACGAGAGTGGTATGGCTATTACATGAGACGTCTTGCAGAACGTCCAGCAAACATTGCATTTGCTTTAAAAGGAATGACGAGAAAATAATTTGAAACGGGAGCGTGACAAAGATGACAACACCTTACAAGCATGAACCATTCACGGATTTTAGCCAGGAAGAAAACCGCCAAGTGTTTGAACAAGCATTAGCAAAAGTAACAGAAACTCTTGGTCAAACATATCCGCTAGTGATTAACGGAGAAAGAATCGAAACAAAAGACAAGATTGTATCAATCAATCCGGCAAAAAAGGATGAAGTCGTTGGAACCGTGTCAAAGGCTGGGAAGGAAGAGGCAGAACAAGCAGTTCAAGCTGCCGCAAAAGCATTTGAAACATGGCGCTATACCTCTCCAGAAGAAAGAGCTGGCGTATTATTCCGTGCAGCTGCAAGCATTCGTCGTAAAAAGCATGAGTACTCGGCACTTCTTGTCAAAGAAGCAGGGAAACCATGGAATGAAGCAGATGCAGATACAGCAGAAGCGATCGACTTTCTAGAGTATTATGCCCGCCAAATGCTGGATCTGGCGAAAGGTAAACCTGTTAACAGCCGCGCGGGGGAACGCAATCAATACGTGTACACACCAACTGGCGTGACGCTCGTGATTCCGCCATGGAATTTCTTATTTGCGATCATGGCAGGAACGACAGTAGCCCCAATCGTAACGGGGAATACAGTCGTATTAAAACCAGCAAGTGCTACTCCTGTCATCGCTGCTCGTTTTGTGGAAGAGCTCGAGCAAGCAGGTCTTCCAAAGGGTGTTGTGAACTTTGTACCAGGAAGCGGAGCAGAAGTAGGAGATTACTTAGTCGATCATCCGAAAACAAGCCTCATTACATTCACTGGGTCAAGAGAGGTAGGTACACGTATCTTTGAACGAGCGGCAAAAGTTCAGCCAGGACAGCAGCATTTAAAACGTGTGATTGCTGAAATGGGCGGCAAGGATACAGTTGTTGTCGATGAGGATGCAGATGTCGAACTAGCAGCTAACGCCATTTTTACATCAGCGTTCGGTTTTTCAGGTCAGAAATGTTCGGCTGGATCTCGTGCTGTTGTACACGAGAAGCTGTATGATCAAGTGATCGAGCGAGTGAAAGAAATCACAGAAACGAAAACAACAGCCAATCCATTATCTGCAGATGTCTACATGGGACCTGTTATTGATCAGGCTTCTTTTGACAAGATTACGGAGTATATCGAGGTTGGCAAGCAGGAAGGTCGCTTAGTCACTGGCGGAACAAGTGACGATTCGGAAGGATACTTCATCCATCCAACCATTTTTGCAGATCTTGAGCCAACATCTCGCTTGATGCAAGAAGAAATCTTTGGACCTGTATTGGCCTTCTCAAAAGTTTCAAGCTTTGATGAAGCACTTAAAGTAGCCAACAACACTGAATACGGTTTGACCGGTGCTGTCATTACAAATAACCGTGATCACATCAATCGTGCCAAGCAAGAGTTCCATGTCGGAAACCTCTACTTTAACCGTAACTGTACAGGAGCAATCGTGGGATACCACCCATTCGGCGGCTTCAAAATGTCAGGTACAGATTCAAAAGCTGGCGGTCCAGATTACCTCGCTCTTCACATGCAGGCGAAAACGATTAGTGAAATGTTTTAATAAGGAAAAGCATGAACCTATTCAGAGGGTTCATGCTTTTTTTGTCTGTCTACGACTTGTTTCTATACAAATCTGACTGGAAAGCAGTATGATACATATATCACTTATTTAGGGAGCAATCGGGATGGAAGAGATATTAGACAAGCTACATACATTTTTTGATGTCGATAAATTAATTGCATTTATTAGCGGTTATTTAAAAAAACCCGTTATTTTAGAAAGCACAGAATGTCAGCTACTCGCCTATAATTCTTACAGCATTCAGCAGTTCGACCCAGTCAACCAGCAAACGATTTTCTCAAAGGAATGCCCGGGGGCTGTGGTCGATTGGTTAAAAAAAACAGGGGTGATCAAGCGGCTCTACAGTGAATTAACTCCTTTTTATGTAAGTGGTCACAATGAGCTCGGTTTTAATCAACGGGTGGCCGTGAGCGCGAAGCATAAACAAGAGGTTGTGGGCTTTATTTGGGTGCAGGACATTGAAGATTCTCTCTCTCAGGAGGAGCTGCAATTTTTGCATGAAGCTTCCTTTCAGGTTGGAAAAGTTATTTATAAAAATAAGAAACAGCTGGAGAAAAAGGAAGGCAAGATTGAGGAGTTTTTCAAAAAGGTCATGGATGATCATTTTTATACAGAAGAAGAGCTGAAATGGGAGGCTGAGAACTTAAGCATTCCACTTCCGGCTGTATTTACTGTCATGGTTGTACACGCCGCTGATAACAAAAGTGAGACGGCTGAAGATGTGAAGGATGTGATTAGAACTTATTTGCAGCTAGAAGACAAGGTGAATCACGTCTATTCTGTTCAAGCAGACATCGTCGTCATATTAGGCAGTCTGTCAGATCGCCATTCACCGAAAGCAACCGCGGCTGATGTGATCGCTCATCTGCAATCGAAAACGAATTCACATTCATCCCCTTTGTATATTGGGATGGGAAGAGAATATCGAGATGTCATGAAAATGAGTACAAGTCGATTTGAAGCGATAGAGGTCGTGAAGGCTGTGAAAATTGTCGGGGGACAAGAACTGATTCCATATGATTACGAGAATTTGGGTGTTTTCCGTTTCTTAGACTCCATATACAGCCACCAAAAGAAGAAAAACGACTTCAATCCAGATTTGTTACGTTTGAAGGAAAAAGACCGCGATAGCCAAACATCTTTTTTAAAAACCCTTGAGGTCTACTTATTGAATAATTGCAAACTAAAGCCAGCAGCGGAGCAGTTGTTTATTCATCAAAATACATTAAACTATCGAATGAAACAAATCTTTGATATGACCTCAATTGATTTGAGTCATTTTAGCCAGAGATGTGAGTTATTTATCGAATTGATGCTGATGAAAAAAGATCAATAAACACGGAAGCCGCAGGTGATCCCGTACACCTGTGGATTTTCATGTGAGATGCGAAAATGCATACAATCGCTAAGTTTCATTGTATGATAAAATGATCCCGATCGGCTCACTGGTGACATTGCTATGGCTTCATGTATTGAAGAAAAAAGGCGTCCATATCTCTTGGGGAGCATAGATGAAAGGCAGAGTCATCTGACCATCCCGACATTGATCCTCACTTTTTGGGGCTATATGTGTTTATGGCTAATACATTAAAGAGCAGATCCAATAGGCTCTGCTCTTTTTTGTTACAGATATTTCGCATAGCGTTTTTCCAAAAAGTTTTGCAGCAATGAGACCACACTACAAATGCCCCAGTAAATCAATGCCACCAAAATATACATGGTCATATAATCGAATTCTCGCCCGCCAACAATTTTGGCTTGCTGGAAGAGCTCTGGCACGGTAATCATCGCTGCCAGTGAAGAGGCTTTGATTAAGTCGAGCATGACATTGGTCAATGGCGGCAATGCAATGCGAACGGATTGAGGCAAAATGACACCTCGCATGGTTTGCCAATAGCTGAGACCTAGTGATTTGGCTGCTTCCACCTGACCACTTGGAACGGAGGAGAGAGCCGCCCGGTTGATTTCTGCAATATATGCAGCACTATTGAAGCTGAACCCAATAATAGCAGCAGTTACAGCGGTAAATTCAATGCCGATATAAGGAAATCCGAAATAAAGAATAAACAAAATCACCAGAATGGGAACCCCGCGCATGAATGAGATATACAGCCGTGCAGGCAGCTGAAGAACCCACGTATTCGCCATTCTGGCAAGGGCAATAAAAAAGCCAAGAATCGTGCCAAAAAACATGCTCACAAAGGAAATGAGCAGCGTCAGCCAGATGCCTTTCATGACAAATGGAAATGACGCTTTTGCCAGTGCAGGATTAAATATATATTCTAAATGAATATCTCCCACGGTTGCGGTTCCTTATTTAGAAATGTCGACAGCTTCGACATCAGCATCCATTTTCTTTGAGACGTCGGCATGATTAAAGAATTTCTCAGAAATCTTTTTCATTGTTCCGTCTTTTTTCATATCGTTTAATACACGATTCAATTCTTTTTGAAGCTCTGTGTTGTCTTTTTTCATGACAAACCCTTGTTCATTCGGCATGTATTTTAAGTCAGGGTGAATGGTGATATTTAATTTAGGGAATGCAGCAAGAGCCAGTGTTTGCAAGTAGTAGTCATTCAGAATGACATCTGTTCGGCCATTCGCTACATCCTTTAAGTATTGCTCGTTTGTGGCATTATCATAAATGACTTCCTTTGCACCGTACTTACGGGCGACATCCATGTAAATAGTCGTTGCTGCACCTGCTGCTTTCTTTCCTTTTAAATCCTTTAGGGTCTTAATACCCGACAAATCATCTTTCCGTACGATAGCCGTTCCATAGGAATATTTATAAGGAGTTGAAAATGCGAACTTATCCTTTCGGTCATCTGTGATGTCGATATCGTTTGCTGCGGCATCCACTTGACCAGAATTAATGGCGCTCAGCATCCCATCATAGCCCATTTCCTTAAATTCCACTTTGACGTCAAGGCGTTTAAACGCTTCTTTGACGACTTCGACTTCATAGCCAGTCAACTGATCCTTGCCCTTAGATGTATCATGGTAAGACGTCGGATAAAGGGTGCCTGAAGTAGCAACCACGATCTTCCCTTTCTTTTGAATCTGATCCCACTTTGATTCTCCAGACTGAGATGAGCCTGATTGACTGCAAGCAGACATGACAAGTATGAAAGCAGACACAACAAGCATCACCCATATAGGTTTTCTATGATAAAAACGACTCATTTAAGAATCCTCCTCTATTTTTTATACAAAACAAAACATAGCACGCTTTTTCGGTTAGGACAACGTTTTCAGACGAAAAGCGAAAAAGTAAGAATATTATGAGCAATTTAACGGTGTGAAATAATGTATAAAAAAGGAAAGTGCGTGCAAAATAAAATCGAATAAAGGAGGGAATAACAGAGATGAAAAAAATAAGCGGCTTGATCTTGTTATCGATGATGCTGTTATTTGGTTTTCAGATAGAGACAGCTCACGGAGAAACACCTCAGATGGAAAAGCGTCCAGTGACGCATCAAGTAAAATTAACGACAGAACAACAAAAACAAATCGAAGCGCTTGAGCAGCAAATTCTTTCTAAACGAAAAGAAGTCATTGAGAAATACGTTCAGTATGGTGTGTTAACAAAGGAACAAGGCACACATATCACGAAACGAATGGATGAACATTACGATCATTTGAAAAATAACGGGTTTGTTCCATTACTGAAAAAACCAAAGCACCATCGACCATCATGATGAAACCGGCAGCAAGGTGCCGGTTTTTTGTTGTTTACTGATCAAATGTGTTTTTTTCAGAAGGTAAGGGTTTCACCGTCTTTAGGAACGAAAATGGCTTGATCTACACGTTGCTCTTGAATGTAAGCTTCTAGTGCAGCTCTTGTTAACAAACAATGGTTTACAGCTTCAAGATGACAGGCGACAATTCGAGCATTTGGCTGAGAATGGTGAATGTCTAAAACCTCTTCCTTGGTCATTGTAATTGGATCGCCTTGTAAAAATTGCGCAGCCCCACTATTGACAACAATGACATCTGGCTTGGATGTGTGCACAACCTCTTTCGGCTCATCACACCAAATGGTATCACCCGCAATATAAAGGGTAGGTTCATCAGGATGAGAGAAAACAAAACCACTAACCTGCCCCATCCGTTTTGCGGTTTCTCCTGTCCCATGCTGTCCGCCAGTACGTTTAATATGAACACCGCAAATATCCATTTCATCTTCAATACATGTAACATGCTGAAAGCCAGCCTCTCTCACTTCATTTCTGTCCTTCTCCGATTGAGTATACATAGGTAGATCTTTAGCTAATTTCTTTTTTGCCTCGTCGTCAAAGTGATCCACGTGTAAATGAGTGAGGAGGACAGCATCTGGCTGTAACATCTTGTCCAAATCAATGTGTACAGGAAGATCCACCATGGGGTTGTTCAAATGTTGATTAGCTGTATGAGGGAACGGTGGATATGTTCCTTTTGCTGCTAAAAAGGGATCGATCAAGAATGTTGACTGACCATAGTGAAGGTATAAAGTAGCATGACGAATGAGCGTTATTTTCATCAAAAGGCCTCCTTTTTTTCTGATTAAGTTTACAGTATATTAAAAGAGCCTCATGTAACAGAGGATCATGAAAGTCTTTCAGAGGAAGGACTTGATTTTTGAAAGAGGTGGGCCAATGCTAGACCAAACAGATATGGACATTTTAAAAGAACTCTCAAAGAACAGTCGATTGACCATGAAAGCACTTGGTGAAAAAGTTCATTTAACCGGTCAAGCTGTTGCAAATCGTGTTTTGAAGCTAGAAGAAGAGGGTGTCATTGAAGCCTATACCATTTCGATTGATTGGCGGACAAAGCAAACCATTCAAACGTTTATGCAACTCTATACAAAAAGCCATCATCACGAACCGCTTCTGTCGTTTCTTCACCAAAAGGAAGAAATCAAGAATCTGTTTAAAATAAGTGGAGAGGGCTGTTATATGGCAGAAGGACATTTCTCCAGTCATGATGAGCTTGATCAGTTTTTAACGGAGCTGACAAAATACGCAAATTATAAATTGTCTATTGCGCTTAAACGTCTCATTCATCAGTAATAGAAGAGACGCAGGAGGGAAATCAACGATGCAAAAATTAATCGAAAATCAAGCTGAACCGATCACAAAGGAAAGAATCAAAGCAGACTTGGTTCAACTGGGTGTGAAGAAAGGCATGATCTTATGTGTTCACTCATCCTTATCATCTATGGGCTGGGTGAATGGTGGCGCTGTAGCCGTCATACAAGCATTAATGGAAACCTTAACAGAAGAAGGGACACTCATTATGCCGGCACAAACATTAGAACTGTCTGATCCTGCTGACTGGATCAATCCGCCCGTTCCTAATTCTTGGTGGAAACCCATCAAAGATTCGATGCCTGCGTTTGATCCAGTTTACACGGCTCCAACAGCAATGGGCAAGGTAGCGGAAACGTTTTGGAAATATCCAGGTGTGTCGAGAAGCAATCATCCCAATTTTTCATTCACAGCTTGGGGGAAAAGGAAACAAGAAATTTTGAATCACCATGCTCTTTCTTATGGTTTAGGAGAACATTCGCCGCTTGGCCGCATGTATGATCTCGATGCACAAGTGCTGCAGATTGGTACGTCATTTGAGAGCCATACAGCCTTCCACTTAGCTGAGTATAGAATCTCCCAGCAAGAACTTATGACAAGAGGAGCCCCTATTTTAGAAAATGGGTGGAGGGTGTGGAAAGAATATCAAGATATCATCACAAGAGAAGAATTATTTGATCAGATTGGTCAAGATTTTTTACATTCCGGATGTACCCATTATCGTGGTCAAATCGGGCTGGCCAATTCCTATTTATTGCCTATGAGAGAATCGGTAGACTTTGCGGAAAAGTGGCTTGATCGTTATGACCAGTCATCCTCTACTCAGTCTGAAAATCAAAATAATAGAGATCTTGGTCAGGATGTTGTGAGGTATAGCAAGTGAGCTGATAGTCTCCTTTTGGAATGGAGAAAGACAGTACCTGTGCCATGACGCTTGTCATATGAACCTGATCGCTTGAATGTGTAAATGGCACCGTTATGGCTCTATCAAATGATGCTGGGGTCTCCTTGCTATTTAATGTCACCATAATAGAAGCCTTCCCATTGTTGATGCCTTCAAAAGAAACACCTTGACCTCCAGTTGCGAATCCTTGACGAATGTCATCATCTGACCAATCAATCACAGGGGGTACCTCGTTTCCAGCATATACGGTGATTTGGTGATAGGAGATAGACAGGGAATATGTTTGGTTTAAATCATTCATTAAAAAAACTCCTTTATTAATGGATTTTGTTCAGCTAGTTATATCATTGAAAAGTGAATGTTTGTAAGAATGAGTCTTGAAGAGAATGTTAGGCAGCAAGACGATTGTCACCGTCTTGCGCTACTGTTTGAGGGAGCTAGATGTGAAATTGTGAGACCATTTCTTTTAAATCTCCTGTTAAATGAGCAAGAGCTTCTGAAGAAGCTGTTACTTCTTCCATTGCAGCAAATTGTTCTTCTGTTAAACTGGAGACTTGCTGTGAATGTTCGCTCGTCAATTTAACGCCTTCTGTGATAGAGGCAAAGGGCTGTTTCGCATCGTTTGTATAAGCTGCGATTTTTTGTGCTGCATTTGATAAATGCTTAATGCCATCTGCGATCTCTCTCATTGAAGTTTTCTCTTTTTTTTCATGCTTCTTGACTCCTTTAGATATAAGTGAGGGTATCCCTTCTTAAGGATTATCGGCATGAAAAAAGTACGCGAAAATTTTTATAGAAAAGATAAAAGATGCTACTCAATGATAAATTGAATTCTTGTGCCATCAGGGTCATCTGACAATTGATGACTCACCCAAGAGCCTGCCCCCCTGTTATCTGAGGGACGTACATATTTCACAGAAGCTCCTGTTCCCCCTTCTTTACACATCGCCATTGGCCATTCGTCCCGGTCATATCCATGCTTTGTTGGAATGCCATGAAGTGATCGGTCTCTCTGTTCATCGCTATTTTTACGATCAATCGTACAAATGGATGAATGGCCTTTATCAATGGCGTCTTCTATGTGCTTCGCTGTTTCTGGATAACGATCTGACGGAAAGTGTATGGTTTTGTCATAAGATGAATTCGTCGTCTCTTGTTTACTTTGCTCTAGCTGGATATAACCTGTTGCTACACCAATAACAATCAATAAAAGCAAGAGCATGGTTTTAAGAAGTTTCATAGATGCTAGCTCTCTTTCTTTTTTGTGTATTTTGTAAACAGAAGTATAGCAGAATTACTTACCAATTTCTTCTGGTTTTGAAAAAATGTCTTTTAAAGTTCGAAAAACGTTTTTTCCCCGTTTGTTCTGTTTTCATATTTGTATAAAATCATAATAATTTTAATTTTGCTGATGATAAAATGATTATGACTATGCAAAACAGCTTTATTATGGGTTTTTGGGCTAAATTCAAGATTTTAACACACTAAAATTTTAAAAAATAAAATTGACTAGACCAATATGCTTTAATAATATGGAGTCAAATATCAAAAAATGTCGTAATTTATCAAAATATGATTCTATTTACATTGCAGGAGGGAAGTACAAATGGCGGATGTCTCTTATCGGCTTGGAATAGACATAGGCGGAACATTTACTGATTTATCGCTGATGAATGAAGCAACAGGGGAGCTGACTGAACTCAAGACACCTACAGTGACAGATGACCCAGCCCAGGGAATTATCAATGGGCTAAACCTTCTGAAAGAAAGAGGTGTCGATTTATCCAAAATCCAATATCTCGTACATGGGATGACAATAGGTCTTAATACATTATTGCAGCGAAAAGGAGCAAGTTTGGCCCTTTTTGTGACGGAAGGCTTTCAAGATATTTTGTCCTTACAACGTTTACGTTTACCCATTCCTTATGACTTCAATTCTCGTTTGCCAGAACCATTGATACCACGAAAGCATGTATATCCAATCTCTGAAAGGTTGTTACATGATGGTACGATGAAAAAGCCTCTTCATCTGCAGCAATTAGATGATGCTGTACAGCAAGTCATCTCTAAAAAGCTCGCAGGTATTGTCATTTCTTTTTTACATAGTTATCAAAATCCAGTTCATGAATTACAGGCAAAAGCCTATATCAACCACCATTACCCGCAGTTAGAAGTCCTTACTTCATCTGAATTATGGCCTCAAATGAGGGAATACGAGCGTACCGTAATGTCTGTTGTGAATTTGTACATTCAACCAAAGGTGAAACAGTATTTACAAACATTGAAAAGTCGCTTGAAAGAAGAAGGTGTACCAATTTCTCCATACATTACCCAATCAAATGGTGGTTTAATGGATGCAGAAAGTGCAGCAACCTCACCCATTAAAACTCTTTTTTCTGGTCCGGCAGCTGGTGTCATTGGTGCGGCAAGAATCGCAGCATCTGCGAACGAATCCAATTTGATCACTTTTGATGTTGGGGGTACGAGTGCGGATATCTCGATTATTCAAAATAGGCAGCCTACAATGGCCCAATCAAATCAGCTTTCAGGCTTTCCTATTATTCTCCCCTCTGTTGCGATGTATTCAATAGGGGCAGGTGGAGGTTCTGTAGCGTGGATTGATCAGGGTGGGCTGTTAAAGGCAGGTCCGGAATCAGTTGGCTCCAAGCCTGGACCAGCTTCGTATGGAAAGGGAAAGAAAGCAGCTTTAACTGATGCGTTTCTCATATGCGGTTATCTCAATGAGGATCGTTTTGCCGGCGGCCATTTACAATTGCAGCTATCTGCGGCAAAGTTGGCCTTTCAATCTATTGCTGATGAGCTTAATAAAACGGTCGAACAGGCGGCTGACCAGCTCATTCAAGTGGCTGTAGCCAATATGTACACGGAACTAAGCAATGTCATGGAGCAGCAAGGGTTTGACCCTAGGGATTTTAGTTTGCTAGCGTTTGGCGGCGCAGGACCTGTTGTGGCAAATCTCCTTGCCAGAGAAATTCATGCAAAAAATGTAGTCGTTCCTCCAAGTCCCGGTACATTATGTGCGCTAGGTGCTCTAACAGCTGATTTTATCCATGATGCTGTGTTGTCTAAGAAAATATGCTTGCAAGACTATACAATTGATCAATTAAAACAAGATTATGAGGTGCTTTCGGATAAAGCGACTGGTTGGTTCAGTCAGCAAAACATCCAACATATCAAAGAGACGTCCATTCTGTTATTGGCCGACGCACGCTATCAAGGGCAGGCATTTGAGATTGAATTGCCATTATCGGCGGATTGGCTGAAGCAAGAACAAGATATTCATCAACTCACTGAAGCATTTCACAAACTGCATAAACGTCAATATGGGCATAGAGATGATCAGGCAAAAATTGAGTTTACTCATTTGCGAGTTCGAGTCATAGGCGAGACGCCGTCGTTACCTTTCTCACCTGTTCATGAAAGCAGCGGACAGTCTTTAACACCACATGAATATAGACGTATCTTTATAGAAGAAAAAGAGTACGAAGCATCTGTTTACAACCGGAGTGCTCTGACAGTGGGTTCTGTCATGAAAGGACCTGCCATTATTGAGCAGGATGATACGACAACATTGATTTTGCCAAATTGGGCAGGCAGCATAGATCATTCTGGAAACTTGGTGATTTCAAGGGAGGTGGCTTTACATGAAAACTGATCCAGCAAAGCTTGAGATGATGCGCAGTTATTTTAATGCGATTGCATCGGGCATGGGACATGTCATTGAGCGAACGTCATTTACGACCTTCGTAAAAGAATCTGCTGATTTTGCGACAGCATTAGCCACGCCTTCTGGAGATTTCTTTGTTTATCCGAAGACAGTCGGTGTGACGATCTTTTTAGGGCTGAGTCTAAAAAAGGCGATTGAAGAAAGCGGGCCAATGCAGCCTGGTGATGTGATCATCACAAATGATCCTTATACGACAGATGGTTTAGCGACTCACCTTCCAGATGTTCATATCATTAAACCCATTTTCATAGATGATGAAATCGTGAGCTATGCTTGGTCTTTTGTCCATGTAAGTGATGTGGGCGGTCTTGTGCCTTCGAGTATTTCACCTACTGCGACAGATGTTCATCAAGAAGGATTAAGAATCCCGCCAGTGAAAATTTATGAGGCGGGGAAAGAAAATCAGGTGGTTCGTACCTTTCTAAGAGCAAATAGCCGGGCCAGTCATTTAAATGATGGAGATATCAATGCGATGATTGCTGCAGTAAATACAGCAGATATTCGGTTAAAAGAAATGATCGAGAAATTTGGGGAAAACGAAGTAAAGCAAGGAATGCTCGACCTGTTGGAGCAAGCCGAGGATCGTGCAGGAAAGGTGATTGAAGCCATTCCGGATGGAACGAGTGAATTCGCTGATTATTTAGATGATGATATGATCTCGGACGTGCCCATCCGATTAAAAATCAAGTTAACGGTCAAAGGAAGACAGCTGACACTGGACTTTTCTGAGTGTGACCCACAAGTAAAGACAGCTTTTAACCTTGTCACCAACGGTCAGAAGCATTCCTTCCTATATCAAGGGTTGATTAATTACATCATTAGTAAAGATCCATTTATACCGATTAATGGTGGAATTACGTATCCAATAGAAGTTATTTCTCCTAAAGGAACGCTTGTGCATCCAGAATATCCGGCCTCTGTCGGTATTCGTCATTCAATTACGATGAGGCTGTACAATGTTGTTTTAGGTGCAATTGGAAAGCTGTTACCTGAAGCAGTACCAGCAGCAGGCGCAGGTCAATCCGCTATTGTTGTTCTCTCTGTTCCTGATGATCAAACAGGAGGCAGGAAAATGTCCGTTGTTGAACCACTAGGCGGAGGCGGTGGTGCTCAAAAAGGTGCTGATGGGGTTGATGGTATTGATCATTCATCAGGCTTTTTAAAGAATACACCCATTGAGAGCTTGGAACAGCATATTGATATTCATGTTCACCGATATGAGTTCTTACCGAACACAGGTGGAGCGGGAGAGAATAGAGGCGGTCATGCCATTGGTTTAGAGTTTGAAATGACAAGGCCTGAATCGATGGTGACAGCACGAGGGATGGAACGGATGAAATTCCAACCTTGGGGATTAATGGGCGGCCGGGCAGGAGCAGTTGGCGAGGTGAAGAGAATCACACCAAATGGAGAAAAACAAGACCAGCCAAAAATTGATGTCCTGCGTCTTGAGAAAGGCGATATTGTTCAATTGATTTCACCAAGTGGTGGAGGCTGGGGGAACCCATTTGCTAGAAAGAAAGAAAAAGTGCTTCAGGAAGTGGAAGCAGGTCTTTTAAGTGAAGAAAGAGCACTTCAGCAATATGGTGTCAAAGTTTATTTAGACCACAATGAATGGAAAATTGATGAAGAGCAGACTAGCAGGCTTCGCGAAAAGGTCTATGATGAAGTGTCTGCTGATGTCATGTGGGATTTTGGAAACGAACGAGCAGCTTATGAGAAAGTATGGACGGACGAAGCCAGCAGCGAACTTGCCATTCAGCTTCGTTCATACCCAGCTAATGAACGTACACACTATAAGCATGCGGTTCATGCCTATTTCAGACATAGAGATGAACCGTTAACAAAGACGGATATTATGAAGGCACTACGCCAAATGAATCAACAAAAAGGGGGAAATGAATCATGAAAAGAAGATTAATCACCATATTTGCAGGCATCCTATCAATGGTTCTGTTATTGACTGCTTGCGCTGGAAATGGACAGGATCAAAGCAAGCAACAGCAGACTGTCATCGTTGGTGTATACGGTGGTGATTGGGAAAAGAATATAAAGCCAATTTTTGAAACGTTTGAAAAAGATACTGGAATTAAAGTTCAAACCGTCTCTGGGGCAGATTCGGAATGGTTTACGAAATTAAAAGCATCAAATGGAAAAAATCCACCGTACGATTTGCTCATTTTACAGCCTGATACGATTCAAAGAGGCATTGCAGCAAACGTTCTTGAGTCTATTGATGAAGATCAAGCACCGAACGTGAAAAAGCTTTATCGTTCTGTTCAAAAAAAGCTCACTGTTGATGGAAAACAATATGCAGCAGGCTTTAGTATGGGCCAGCTAGGGATTGCTTATAGAAAAGACCTTGTAAAACAGGAACCAAACAGCTGGACAGACCTATGGAGCAGTCAGCTTAAAGGGAAAATTGCCATTTCTTCGCCAACCTATTCAGCCGGCTTGCAATTTTTCTCTGCACTTGTGCACGCTCAAGGGGGGATAGAATCAAATCCTAAGGATATTGATAAAGCATTTAAGAGCCTAGAACAATTAAAAGGGCATGTAGCTGCTTTCCCAGATAACCCAGGGTCTATTCAAACCTTGTTAGAACGTGGTGACGTTGTGGCAGTTCCATATTGGGATGGTAGAGTATTTGCACTTGAAGAAGAAGGATTGGATATTGGTTTCTCCTATCCGAAGGAGGGCGCTGTTGCAGCTGTCGCGAGCTGGGCGTTAACGAAGGGAAGTCAGCATGAGGAAGCAGCTTATAAACTATTAAACTACTTAAGTGGAAAAGAAGCTCAGGAGGCTTTCTCTGAAAAATCTTACTATGGCATGTCGAATTCTGATGTGAAATATGGGGACAAGATTAAGGGGAAAGTGAAGGTTGGAGAGAATTATTATAGTAAGCTGACTTGGGTAGATTACGAAACAGCGACTTCAGAGCTTGGTCATTGGACAAATCGATGGAACGAAGTATTAGGCGGAGGAAAATAGGTGATCGCATGATTGGAATCAATTTAGAACACATCAGCCAGCATTTCGGCGAGCAGATTGCTCTTGACGATGTCAGTCTTACAGTGAAGGAGGGGGAGTTTTTTTCCCTTCTTGGCCCTAGTGGCTGCGGAAAATCTACTTTACTAAACATCATTGGCGGTTTTTTAGAACCGACAAAAGGAGTCGTCTATATTGGCGATCAAGATGTGACCGCTTTACCGCCTTATCAAAGAAAAACGGGTATGGTATTTCAAAGCTATGCACTTTTCCCACATCTCACCGTATTTGATAATGTGGCGTACGGTTTGAAGGTTCAAAAGAAAAAGAAAGCAGAAATCAAGCAAAAGGTTATGGAGAGTTTATCTCTTGTCCAATTAGAGGCATTTGCGAAACGTATGCCGCACCAATTAAGTGGTGGTCAGCAGCAGCGGGTGGCGATTGCACGGGCGCTTGCGATTCAGCCGGCTGTTCTCCTTCTGGATGAACCGCTCAGCAACCTAGATGCAAAGCTAAGAAAAAATATGCAGACGGAGCTTCGGAATATTCAAAGGAATGTCGGGATTACGACCATTCTCGTAACTCATGATCAAGAAGAAGCCTTAAGTCTGTCAGACCGGATTGGGATATTAGGCGAGGGTAAAATTCAGCAGATTGGGACGCCTTTAGAGGTATATCGTCAGCCGAATAATCGATTTGTCGCTGAATTTATTGGACAGGTCAATATATTTGAGGCAGTGTATGATGAAGCTGATTCCGCATATACTGTTCCACATTTAACCCAGTCAAACGGACAGCATGTTCAGTTGAAGGCTGCGGCGCATCAAGAGAATAGAGAGAAGGGATTACTCATGCTACGGCCGGAGAGAATCAGCATATCTTCTGTGCGAGAGGAAGTTCAGTCAAACCATGTCACAGGCGTTTTAGCAGATGTCAGTTATATCGGGCACTCTTTACGTTTGGTCGTGGGGCTTGATACAGGTGAAATCATTGTGCATGCATCAGACGCAGCATTTCCTCAGCTGCCGGAAGTTGGAGAAACCGTGCATATTCATTGGCAGCCTGATGATATCGTTTTCTTAGATTCGAAGGTGCATACGTGATGCGAATCCAAAAAAAGAATCAACGATTTCATTGGTTTATGCTGCTGCCAGCTTGTTTGTTTCTTGTTGTATTTCTTCTAGCTCCGCTTGTGATGATGTTCGTCCTCAGTTTTCGTGATGTAGATTCGATGATGAATACATTACAAACCTATAGCTTTTCTCAATATATACATGTGTTTACGACAGATGCGTATGTGAAGGCAATTGGAAGTACAGTGTGGGTAGCATTAAAGACAACAGTGGTTTGTTTATTGATGGCTTATCCTGCAGCGTATCTTCTAGTAAAGGCGCCAAACCCAAGACTAAGGGCATTTTTCTATATCCTACTTGTGTCGCCGCTTTTGACAAGTGTTGTCATACGGACGTTTGCATGGATCGTTCTTCTCTCGCAAAATGGTCTGATCAATGGCATGTTATTAAATTTACATGTGATTGAGCAGCCCTTATCTATGCTGTGGAATATGAATGCGGTGATGATTGCTTATGTTCAAGTGATGCTACCTTTTGCGGTGCTCCCTATTGCAACCAGCTTAAACGATATGGATCGTCATTTAAGGCCGGCTTCTATGAGTCTTGGGGCTGGGCGTATTCGTACTTTTTTACATGTGATCTTACCACTTACCATTCCAGGCATGATCACTGGAGCGATTATTGTCTTCTCATTAGCAGCGGGGAGCTACATCACCCCGCTTTTAGTCGGCGGACGGATGCAGCCGCTGCTCCCGTTATCTATTTATCAGCAGGTCATGCAAGTCTATAACCTGCCTCTTGCTGCTGCCATGTCGTTTACCTTATTGGTTTGTGTGCTCGTGGTGGTCAGTCTACTAAGCTATCTGTTGAAGCGTTGGGAGGCGAGAATGAATGCGTCATAAGTCAATAGGTGATCTCTTGCTTTCAATCCTGATTTGGTTTGCTGGCTCACTGGTGTATCTCTTTTTAACCATACCTGTTCTTGTCATTGTCCTTTCTGCTTTTAGTCCGAATGCCTTTCCTGAATTTCCACCAACTTCGTTCTCAGTCCGCTGGTTTCATGAAGTCGTGTCGAACCCAGAATGGATGGAATCTTTGCGTATCAGTGCCATTTTGCTAGTGATTGTTACGCCTCTCACCGTTCTTTTAGGAACGATGGCTTCGTATGCTTTAGCGAGGCTTTCCTTTAAGGGTAAGGAGGCCATTCAAGCCTTCATTTTGTCACCTCTCATGATTCCGCAGGTGGTGTTAGGAATTGCCATGCTTTACTTGTTTACGGCTATGGGCTTTACAGGGTCTTTGTGGGCGCTAGTCATTGGTCACGTCATCATCGGTTTTCCATATGTGGTTCGAACGGTTGCCGTCAGTGTCTCGAATCTTGATCCGCGTCTTGAGCTAGCTTCGATGAATCTTGGTGCAGGTCCGATCCGCACCTTCTTACGCGTAACGCTGCCATTGATTAAGCCAGGAATCATTGCGGGCGGTGTGTTTTCAGCTGTGACGTCATTTGGGGAAATATCGATCAGTTTGTTCGTCTCCTCTCCCCAAACCATTACGATTCCAGTGAGAACCTTTAATTACATTGAGCAAACCTTTGATCCGAGTGTCAATGCGATATCCGTCATATTTATTATCATTTCTATCATTGCGTTGCTTATTATCGAGAAAACGATAGGCTTGTCTAAGGTGATGTAAATATAATGAAGAAACAAGGAGCTGTCATTTGAAATGGCAGCTTTTTTTGTGCTGTTTTTATGGTAAAAATATTCAAAGTTTTAGGAAATGTAGTTCTTAAGATTTAAGTAAATGTGGGAAATGAAAGGAGACCTCTCTCCTACATTTTCGGTCATATTGGAAAAATTTAAGGGAAAACCTGAAATTTTTGCGGTATTTAGTCGATTATTTTCGGTAGAACGCAACTATTATTAGTTATTTTCGGTAAATATCATAAATTATCATGTAATCCCTTCGGCATGACGCATGAATCTTTACACCCATTTTTCGGTGAAAAAAACAATAATTTCATATAAAGTGGACGTAAATAGAAAATATCTAAAAGAAGAAAAAGGCAAATCTATGGAAACGTAGAGACGCAAAGCCATGTCCTAAGGTAAATATTGCTTATTATACTATGGTCGGCAGGCTACCGAATTAAAATTGGAGTCCCTCCGTTTTATTCGGGGTGGGCTCCTTTTCCGTTATTCCGTCTATTTTAATGAAATAGACTTGGTTCTTTTGATATAGAGGGTGCAGGGTATCACATTGGTGGAGAAAACATAGAAGAGGCGGAGGATGAGAATGAATACAGTTTATTACCCCTTAACACATGCGCAAAAGCGAGTATTCTATATGGAAAGATTTTATCCAGGCACAAGTATTTCTAATTTGGGTGGATTCGCTAGGTTGAGATCGGTATCAGGTCTGGATCCTTCTTTGGTCGTTGACGTGCTTCAAGAGTACATTCGCCAAACTGACTCTCTTCGTTTAAGGCTCGTGTATCGAAATGAGCAGGAGGAGCCTGTTCAATATATCAAGCCATATGAGAAACAGCCGATTCGCTTGGTGAGAGGTTGGAGTGAAGAGGATGTGAGAGCTTGGGCGAACGAGCAAATCCGTGAGCCGATGCCGTTGATTGATAGTCCCTTGATTGAATTTACCGTTTTTCAAATCAGTCAACACGAGTGCTGGCTATTCTGTAAAGCACATCATATTGTGGCTGATGGAATTTCAATTATCTTGATGGGAAATCGCATTATTGATCTATACCATAACCTGCTACACGGGGTAGACATCTCATTAGTGGATGCCAATTCCTTCGTTGATCACATCATGAGTGAGCAAACCTATGAATCTTCTAAACGTTTTCGAAAAGATCAATCATTTTGGAACGAGCAGTTTGCTAATATTTCAGAGTTCGCTTCTTTAAAACCACATAAGGGATCCGATATGAGCTTACATGCGGAGCGATTTTCGGGGGATATTTCAGAGTCTTTGAAGGAAAAGCTGCGGAGTTTTTGTGAAGAACAGAACGTCAGTATGTTGTCTCTGTTTATGTCCGCAGTCTATATTTACTTACATCGATTTAGCGGCATGAAGGATGTTGTCCTTGGAACCTTCATGGGTAACCGGACAAATGCCAAAGAGAAAAAGATGATTGGTATGTTTGTTTCAACTATCCCAATGCGTGCATCTGTTCAAGGGTCACAGCCCTTTCTTGATTTCGTGAAGCAGGTCATGGCGGATCAGATGAAGATATTGCGTCACCAAAAATACCCTTACAATCTACTCATGAATGATTTGCGAGAAAGAGAGGGATTTACAGGACGCCTTTTTGATATTTCTTTAGAATATCAGGTTATGCAGTGGCAGAAAAAAGAGAATCTTTCTTTCATTACTGAACCGATTTTTAGTGGAAGTGGAATGAATGATATTTCGATTCATGTGAAAGACCGCTGGGATACAGATACATTGACCGTTGATTTGGATTACCGTACAGATTTATTTAGTGAAGATGATATGAGTAAGCTGTTTGACCGATTCACGATATTACTAGAAGCGGCTGTCTCTCAGCCTGATCAACTGATCGGGACATTACCTTTACTTCCAGCAGAAGAACAAAAGGAGCTGCTGAAATTATCTGCGGGAGAATCGTTTGAGCTACCAGTAGCAAAACCAGTTCATCAGTTGTTTGATGAGGTGGCAAAGAAATATTCAGAGCGAGTAGCCGTTGTAGCGAAAAATGGAACGTTCACTTACGGTGAGCTGTATCAAAAGGTGGACAAGCTGGCACGTTTTTTACAAATGAAAGGTATTTCGCGTGATGTGCCTGTTGCCGTTTTAATGGATCGGACGACAGATGCCATGGTGACGATTTTTGGCATATTAAAGGCTGGCGGGGCGTATGTACCGATTGACCCGGCATTAGCTGAGGAGCGTATTCAATTTATTGTAGAAGATTCAGGTGCCTCCATCGTTTTAACAGAGGAATCGTTAGATCAGCGGTACCCATCCCTTGCGGAGAAAATGATGGTGCAGCAGCATATTTTATTAGATGATTGTCTACTGCCTGAACTCATAGATCAGTCGGTACCACAGGATTTGGCATATATGATTTATACATCGGGTACGACTGGTAAGCCGAAGGGCGTCATGATTGAGCATCTTCAACTGCATCATTTGGTCCATGCTTTGCATCACGAAATGTATCAAGGAGCAAGTCAACTTCAAATGGCGCTCCTCGCTCCCTTCCATTTCGATGCATCGGTGAAACAAATCTTTGCTGCTCTTTTGTTTGGTCATACGCTTCATATCGTGCCAAGAGAAACGACACGAAATGGTGTTCAGCTAGCGGCTTATTACAAAGAACATCAAATTGAAGCGGCAGATGGAACACCGGCGCATGTGCAGCTTTTACTTGCGGCGGATCTGGACGGGTTGTCGCTGACCCACATGCTGATTGGAGGAGAAGCACTGCCTGCGAAACCGGCTCAATCTCTGATTGAAGCTGTTCGTATGAGCCAGCCTGATTTTGCTCTATGGAATGTGTATGGTCCGACGGAGACGTGTGTAGATGCGGCGGTTCATCGCCTAGATCTCAGTGAACTGCGGAGAACATCTGAACAGCGGTATGCCTCAATTGGGAAGCCGCTTGGTCATCACCGCATTTATATTTTAAATGAACATGAGCAATTACAGGTGCAGGGAGCTGCCGGCGAGCTATGCATTGCGGGGATAGGTGTGGGACGAGGGTATGTAAACCAGCCTGATTTGACGGAAAAAGTATTTACAACGGACCCGTTTTCTCCTCTTGAACGAATGTATCGAACAGGGGATTTAGTCAGATGGCTTCCAGATGGCACGATAGAATATCTTGGAAGAATGGATGATCAAGTGAAAATAAGAGGGTACCGCATAGAAACAGGCGAAATTGAAGCGGTGATGGAGCAAGTAGAGGGAGTCGCTAAGGCTGTAGTACTTGTGGTTGATGATACAGATGGCGAAAAGGTCTTAAGCGCTTATTATCAAGTCCGTCAAGAAGGTGTGTCAGTTGACATGCTGCAGGCCGCTATCAAAGATCGGCTTCCTGCTTACATGGTGCCACTTTATTTCAAAAAACTCGATGTGTTTCCACTCACAGTAAGTGGCAAAGTCGACCGGCGTGCGCTCGCTGCATTAAAAGGAGACAAGGTGGTTAGTGTTGTTTATGTGGCCCCTAGAAACGAAGTAGAAGCGAAGCTTGTTCGTTTGTGGGAGGAAGTTCTTGGTCAAGAGAAGATCGGTGTGTACGATTCATTCTTTGATCGAGGCGGGCATTCTCTCAAAGCGATGACAGTACTCACACAAATTCAGCGAGTTTTTCAAGTAGAGGTGCCGTTGTCTGTTTTATTTGAACAGCAGACGATTGCCGCTTTGACCGTATGTATTGAACAAGCGGAAAAGTTCTCTCAAACGGTGATTCCGAAAGCGCCGATGGCAGCCGATTATCCATTGTCACCTCCGCAGCAGCGGGTCTATATGGTGAGTCAATTGGAGCAGAGTATCGCATATCATATGCCAGCCGTTGTGAGGCTAAAAGGAACGCTGCAACGAGAGAAACTGACTGAAGCCTTTGAAAGACTGATCACACGTCATGATATACTGCGCACCTCTTTTCATACAATCAAAGGGGTTCCGCGTCAGCGTGCAGCTTCATCAGTGTCCTTTCAAATAGAGCAGCTGACAGGCGGTACGATGGAAGAGAACATGAAGCAATTTGTCAGACCCTTTGATCTTGAGTGTGCACCACTTCTTCGTATTGGTTTGCAGTCATTACATGATCAGGAGCATCTGCTCTTTTTCGATATGCATCACCTGATCTCAGATGGTCTTTCGATAGATTTGATGCTGCGTGAGTTGTCAGATGCTTACGAGGGATTGGTTAAAGCGCCATTGAAGCTTCAATATCAAGATTATGCGGTTTGGCAAGAGCACCAAGCAGATCAAGGCTTTCAAAAGGACGAGGCATTTTGGTTGCAAGAATTTTCTGGAGACATTCCTGCTTTACAGCTGCTAACAGATTATCAGCGTCCAGCTGTTCAATCCTTCGCAGGGGATCGTGTCATCAAAGCAATAGATGAATCGCTCAAAGGTCAATTGCAGGAGCTTGCAGCAAACCATCATACAACACTGTATACGGTTCTGCTATCTGCTTATTATACATTGCTTGCGAAATACACAGGTCAAAGGGAATTTGTGGTCGGGACACCAACGGCAGGACGTGTGCATGCAGATTTGAGCGAGATGATCGGTATGTTTGTACAGACACTTGCTTTGCGGTCAGAGATTGATCCGAACGGAACAATGACGCAGTTGATTGAGCATGTAAAGAAAAAGACGATGCGAGCGTTTGAGCATCAGCAATACCCATTCGAACGGTTGCTTGAAAAGCTGAATGTTCAAAGAGATTTTAGCCGACATCCATTATTCGATACAGTTTTTACTCTGACGCCAGATCATTCACCAGCTCAGCATATTGGAGAGATGAAAGTCGAAGTCGAGGAAACCAATTTCCATATTGCAAAATTTGATTTAACGCTGCAAGCGATGGAGTCAAGTGTTGGTTTATCCTTTGTGCTCGATTATAGTACGTCGTTATTTAAAAAGAGTACAGCAGAGCAGATGCTCAAGCATTATGTTTATCTTTTGGAACAGATGGTCAAAGCGCCGGAAAAAGCCATTCGTTCGTATCGCTTACTGTCTGAACAAGAGGCAGAGGCCCAATTGAACATGTGGAACCCGTTACCTACGCCATATCCTGCAGAAGAAACCATTGTGACGCAGTTTGAAGCACAGGTGCAGCAACATGGTCATAAGCCTGCACTGCAATTTAAAGACGTGGTTCTTTCTTATCAAGAACTGAATGACCGAGCGAATCAGCTGGCTCATTATTTACGAGAAAATGGCTTTGAAAAAGGGATGAAAGCGGTCTTATTCTTTGAACGGTCCAATGAGATGGTGTTGTCGGTTCTGGCTGTACTAAAGGCGGGGGGTGTTTATGTTCCAATCGATCCCGATTTCCCTGATGAGCGCGTGCAGCACTTTTTCACGGATAGCGATGCACAGTTTTTACTGACACATCAGGTGCTGCGTCATCGTTCTGTGCTCACTGCGTTTGAGGGAACAACCATAAAAACAGAAGATCAGGCCATTAATCAGCAGACAGCGAGTAATACAGCTGTACTTATTTCACCTGAGGACTTGGCGAATCTAACCTATACATCTGGTACAACAGGCAAGCCTAAAGGGAATATGGTGACACACCGGAACATTTTGAGAACGGTGAAGCAATCGAATTATCTCACGGTTCACCATGAAGACACGGTGATGAGCTTATCAAACTATGTATTTGATGCATTTATGTTTGATGTGTTTGGAGCTTTATTAAACGGAGCGAAACTCATTGTTCTGCCAAAAGACAATATTTTAAACATGAATGAGCTTTCTGGAGCGATTGAGAAGGAAAACGTCAGTATTTTAATGATCACAACAGCTCTTTTCCACTTACTCATTGATATGAAAAAAGACAGCCTTAAGAACGTGAGAAAAGTTTTGTTTGGCGGAGAACGTGCTTCCGTGCCTCATGTCGTGACAGCGCTTGAAACGATTGGGAAAGACAAGCTGGTTCATATGTATGGACCGTCTGAAAGCACGATTTTCACGACATATTATCCTGTGAATCATATTGACGAGCAGGCGTCAGCCGTTCCTATTGGAAGGCCAGTGAGTCAAACAGCTGTTTATATTGTAGATGAATTTGGACATGTGCAGCCGCCGGGTGTTGCAGGAGAGCTGTGTGTCGCAGGTGATGGACTGGTGAAAGGATATTATCATCAGCCAGAACTAACAAGCGGAAAGTTTGTAGAAAACCCTTTCCGATCTGGTGAAGTCATGTACAAAACAGGTGATCTCGCACGCTGGCTATCAACTGGAGATATCGAATTCATTGGACGGATGGATCATCAAGTGAAGATTCGAGGACAACGAATTGAGCTTGGAGAAATTGAACACCAGCTGCTGCGTCATCCGCAATTGAAGGAAGCCGTTGTGATTGCGGCACCAAATAATACATTATGTGCGTATTTCACTGCGGAAGGAATTGTTCCATTAACTGAATTACGTGAGCAAGTGGGACGTGAACTACCTGTTTATATGATGCCAGCCTTCTTCATGCAATTGGATGAGCTACCGCTGACGGGTAACGGCAAGGTAGATAGACGGGCTTTACCGGCACCTGATTCGAGTGAGCAGGCGGCAAATGAATACGTCCCTCCTCAATCGGATACAGAGCGTATGCTGGCGCAAATTTGGGAGGAAGTACTTGAAGTGCCGAGAATTGGAAGACGCGATCATTTCTTTGAACGCGGGGGCCATTCGCTACGCGGCATGAAAATGCTGAACAGGCTGTATGAAGAGATGCACGTGGAATGCACCTTGAAAGCCTTGTTTGAGTCACCAACATTAGAGGCGTTTGCCCTTGCGGTTGATCGAGCTGATCAAACTGAGATCAAGCGGGTGGATAAAGCAAAAGAGGCAGCATATTATCCCGTGACATCTGCTCAGAAAAGACTGTTTGTTCTGCAAAAAATGTCAAATGCTGAGCAAAGCTATCATATGCCTGCTGCTTTAAAGCTTGAAGGCGTATTTGATGAAAAACGATTTGAAAGGGCCGTTCAACATCTTGTTCATCGTCATGAGGCATTCCGTACGAGCTTTGATTTTGTTCAGGATGAACCTGTTCAGCGAATTGAAGAAGATGTCTATGTAGACATTGAAAGAATGGAAGAGAACGGTCGAGACATTCAGCAATTGATGAATGACTTTATCCGTCCATTTGATTTAGAAAAAGCGCCTCTACTTAGAGTGGGTCTTGTTTCTGTCTCCGTAAATGTCCATTATTTACTGATTGATATGCATCACATTATTTCAGATGGTGCGTCTGTCGGCATTTTGATTGATGAGCTTTCAACCTTGTATCGAGGAGACAGACTAGAGGGTTTAGCTGTTCAATATAAGGATTATGCAGTTTGGTCAAAAAGTGAGGAATCCCTTGCACAAAAAACTGCTGAAGAGAAGTTTTGGCTGGAGCAATTACACGGAGAACTGCCTATGCTGGCACTGCCGGAAGACCTCCCAAGACCGAAAGTGCAGACATTCGCAGGACATCGCATCGCATTCACGATCGACGGTGCGCTAAAAGAGCAATTGGATGAGTTAGTCAGATCACTCAACAGCACGACTTATACAGTGCTGCTTGCTTGCTACAGTACACTTTTAAGTAAGCTTTCGAGACAAGAAGATATCATCATTGGTTCTCCGATTGTGGGTAGAACACATCCGGATATTCAATCAGTGATCGGCATGTTTGTCAATACATTGGCACTCAGAACGAAGCCAGAAGGACATCAGACATTTACTGAATTTGCGTCAAGTGTTCATCAGCTTGTCTTAGAGGCCAACGAACATCAACTGTACCCGTTTGAAGAATTGGTTGACCAAGTGCAAACGGTTCGAGACACAAGCCGCCATCCAATCTTTAACGTCGTGTTCTCAATGGTCAATGCGGATATTCGTGACTTGTCGATGGAAGGCATTCACATGACTCCGCAACCTTTTGAAGAGAACATCGCCAAATTTGATTTGACCTTAACTGGAAACGAATCCGCAGATCAAATTGAATTCGTGTTTGATTATAATTCTTCTATCTTTCAACAGTCGTCGATTGAGAAGTGGAAGGAGTATTTCCTTTACTTGATTGAACAAATGGTGTCAGCGCCAGATCAATCGTTAGATCAAATGCAATTATTATCAAAACATCAGCAGCG
>NZ_NKHG01000100.1 GCF_002744245.1 Bacillus pumilus
CTGATGGAAGGTGTCTATTTATCTTATTCTTCTAATTGACGATCGGCTATTTCTTTTTTTATTGGCTGCTTGATTTCATTCGTTAGCTCTTGAATGCTTTGCTTCACATTGCCTTTTCCGGAGAAGTTCTCAATAATTTCTTTGACATCAATTCCAGAGGATGCTTTCAGGCTTTCTTGAAGACTGGACATCAGGTTTGTTGCATAGCCTGTGACTTTATTGGCTCCGCTGCCTTCCCCGTTACCGCCCGTATCAACAACTGTAATTTTATCAATGTTAGAAAGTGGTGCAGATACTTGCTTCGCATATTCAGGAAGCATTTTCACGATCATATCAAGGATCGCTGCCTGACCGTACTGTTCGAATGCTTCAGCAATTTTCTCTTTCGCTTCGGCTTCCGCAAGTCCTTTTAGTCTAATGACTTCTGCTTCTGTTTCCCCTTTCGCACGATCAGCTTCTGCTTTTGCCAGCCCGTCAATTCGGACTTTCTCAGCTTCTGCTTTTGCCATTGCTTCAATGCTGTATTTCTTCGCATCTGCTTCAGCGAGACGTTTGGCTTTTTCCGCCGCAGCTGATTGCTCAACCGCATAACGGTCCGCATCTGCTTTCTTTTTCACTTCAGAATCGTATTGACGTTCACGACGCTGAATCTCTTTTTCTTCTAATTCAATTTGTTTCTGACGTTCGATGATTTTAACTTGCATTTCCTGTTCAGTCACATGCTGACGGTTACGGGCAGTTTCTAGATCATACGCTTGGTCAGCACTTGCTTTCGCTGTATCCTGTTCACGTCTAAATTCTGCTCTTTTCAGCTCATTGATTTTTTCTGCTTCTGCGATTTCAGTGGCACGCTCAAGCTCAGATTTCTTTGCATCCTTATCTGCCTCGGCACGTTTGATACGTGTTTCTTTATCCGCTTCAGCTGTTGCAATATCTGCATCTCGTTTCACTTGGGCAATTCTTGGTTTTCCTAGAGATTCTAAATAGCCATTTTTATCACGGACATCTTTGATGGTGAATGAGACAATGATGAGACCCATTTTCGCTAAATCTTGAGAAGCGACACGTTGTACTTCTTGAGAAAATTTCTCTCTATTTTTATAAATCTCTTCAACTGTCATAGAACCTAAGATCGATCGAAGGTGACCTTCTAGTACTTCTCTTGCTTCATTTTCGCGATCTTCTTTTGTTTTACCTAAAAACTGCTCTGCAGCAGTGGCGATTTCTTCAATCGAGCCGCCAATTTTAATGATTGCCGTTCCATCAGCCATCACAGGTACACCTTGCTCGGTATAAACCTCAGGTGTTGAGACATCTAGCTTGCTAGATAGTAAGCTAAGCGGCTCAGCTTGTTGAAAGACAGGGAGTACAAAGGTCCCGCCCCCTCTGACAATCTTAATCTTATTTCCACCTTCATCTACGTGGACATTTTTACTTCCTAGATAACTCCCTGTGACGATTAATGCTTCATCTGGACCTGCTGTCCGGTATTTTGAAACAAATACGCCAATAAGTGCAATAAGAATCACAAGGACAATTCCAATCATAATCAAAATCGTTGTTCCTGGCATAGCATTCCCTCCTAGATTTCTTCATTTGGTATAACAGATAAAACGCCTTTATTCACTTCGACAACAAGCACGTGGGTTCCATACGGAATCTCCTCTTGATCGAAACTAATGGCTGGCTTTGAGATGTTTCCGCTATTACTAATTAACAGCACTTCTCCAAACCCGTCTTTTGGGACTGATACAATGATCTCCCCAGTTCTTCCTTTTAAATCGGCCTCAGTATATGAGAGGGACTCTTCAGCAGAGGAAAGCGGAACTAAAACAAATACATGTAAACAGGTCACAAGGACAACTGCGAGGATAGTAGATAATACCGCTCCAAGCCCACTTCCTACGATTGCTGTTTTTTCAGAGATGAAGCCTCCAGCCGAGAAAAAGGTAAGAAATGCGAGGATCAATGTCGGTTGAAGGAATGGAACAGGGATCGCTTCAAACAATCCATCAAACACATCGCCGAAAAAGACGAAAATAAGTGTCAGGGTTCCTGATATCATCAATATGTATAAATACAGCGTCTGAAGAGGCAGCCCGAACACATCCATCTTTCTCACCCTTTCTTCATGAAATGAACAGCCTTTGTTTCATTTAGACCATACTCACCTCCAATGTATTCCTTCTAACAGGTAATACGAACCACTTTTGTAAAGGTTTCATATTTCCTCACAATTCCTCAAAGGAATTCCCCTAATAGCTAAAGAATGATTGTCATGTACCAGTATGATAAAATTTGATCATGAGGTGATGAAAATGAGTTTATTACATGAGGCAAGACAAGAATTGTGGCAAGAGCTTCAAAGTGTGAACGAAGAACAATTAAATCAAAAATTATCTGATGATACTTGGAGTATTCAAGAGGTTGCAGATCACTTAAAGAAAATGGACCTAGTTGCAGCAAAGCATCTAGCTGCTGAAGGAAAAAAGGCACCGATGAAAGAATATGAGCCAAAGCCGGTAGAAATGGCAGAGGATCGTTCAAGAAAAGCCACGGCGCCTAGTATTGTCGAGCCTGAGCGAAAGCATGTCACGCCTACACATTTAAAGGATGAACTCGATACAGCACGCGAGCAATTAAATCAAATTTTATCAACTTTTACTGAAGATGATTTTAAACGAGTGATTGCACACCCTGTGTTTGAAGAATTATCACTGAAGCAATATCTTGATTTTATCGGCGCGCACGAAAAACGCCATATTCATCAAATTAAAGAAATCAAAAAACAATTATAAGCCCAAAAAAGACTCCCAAAAAGGGAGTCTTTCAGATTGTTGACAAAGGGCTAAAATGAACGTTATTTTAGCTCTTTGTCTTCTTTTCATTTCGTTACACCGTTTTAGGTGTTAAATCAAAGCAGCGAGCATAAATCCAGTTGTACGCTTTTTCGTTTAGATCTCTTGGGTTTCCAACTGTTTGCGGATCTTTCATCGCTTCTTTAGATAAACGGTCAATCATATCTTTTGATACTCCTTGTTCCTCTAATGAAGGAACTTCTAAATCCTCCACTAAATCATACATCCAATTCACAGCTGCTTTTGCTGCTTCCTCTGTTGACATTCTGATTGTATCAATACCGAATGCTTGAGCGATTCGAGCGAATTTTTCAGGGTATCCTTTCCAGTTATACTCCATTACAGGTCCCATCATCGCTGCTACACACTGACCATGTGCTACAGGAATAATGCCTCCGAGTGTTTGACTCATCGCATGAGCTGCACCAGCTGATTCACTTCCATAAGAAAGTCCCGCAAGCATCGCAGCTTGTGCCATTCCATATCTTGCTTCTAAATCCTCTCCATCAGCAAAGGCACGGCGAATATAATGAGCGGCATATTCAATCGCCATGAGCGCTACCGCATCGGTAATAGGTTGAGCAAATTTCATCGTATAGCATTCGATAGCATGTGCAAGTGCATCAATTCCAGTCATTGCCGTCACATGAGGCGGCATGGATACATGAAGCTCTGGGTCAATCACTGTTAGGTGAGCTGCAATAAGTGGTCCACCTGTGTTGAATTTGAATTCTCTTTCTTCGTCAGTAATAACCGCCCACTGCGTGACCTCTGAACCTGTACCAGCCGTTGTCGGGATTGTTGTTAACGGGGGGATTCTATTTTCGAGCGGTTTTTTTCCCTCTGCCGCTTCGTAATCCAGCACTGAGCCTTCATGAGTCACCTCTACACCGATGGCCTTCGCTGTATCCATTGAGCTTCCGCCGCCTACTGCGACTAATCCATTACAGCCTTCTTTTTCATATAACGCAGACCCTTCATTTACTAGGCGCACTGGCGGGTTTGGCTCTACTTTATCAAATAGGACAACATCAATTTGCGCTTCTTTTAATGAAGCAATCACTGGATCCACAACGCCTGCTTGATAAATACCAGGATCTGTTACAAGCAATACCTTTGAGACGCCGTATGCTTTCACTTCTTCCCCAACATGTTTCACTGCACCAATGCCATGCTTGATGACAGTCGGAATTTCAAATGTATGGAACTTTTGCATGCTTTCAATTTTCATATTTAATGTCATGTTTAATCTCCTCCAATTGATTGTTGTTTATTTAAACCAATGAACCGCTTCAGGTTTTGTATTTCTATATAAATGTTTCAGTTCGGTATATTCTTCAAGGCCGGTACGTCCTAACTCACGTCCGAGGCCTGACTGCTTATATCCACCCCACGGAGCTTGAGCAAAATAAGGATGGAAGTCATTGATCCAAACAGTACCTAATCTTAGTTGACGAGCGACTCTTTCCGCTTTTGCAATATCTGAAGACCATACAGCTCCTGCTAAACCATAAATCGTATCATTGGCCAGTTCGATGACGTCTTCCTCTGAACGGAAGGATTCGACAGTCAATACTGGTCCAAAGACTTCCTCCTGCACAATCCGCATGTCTGAGGTACAGCCTGAGAAAATGGTCGGTAAATAGAAGAATCCTTTTTGAAGCTCCTCTGCCTCAGGTCGTTTTCCGCCTGTTTCTAATCTTGCGCCTTCTTCTAGACCGATGCTGACGTATTTTTCTACTTTTTCTCGATGCTCAGCTGAAATGAGCGGCCCGCTCTGCGTTCCTTCATCAAAGCCGTTGCCTAGCTTGATTTTTTCCGTACGCTTCACCAGTTCTTTTAAAAATTCATCATGAATGGATTCTTCCACCAACAAACGAGAACCTGCTGAACACACTTGCCCCGCATGGAAAAATACGGCATTCATTGCCTGATCAACCGCTACGTCTAAATCAGCATCTTGAAATACAATGTTCGGATTTTTTCCGCCGAGCTCAAGGGCAATTTTCTTCACATTCCCACTGGCTCCCTGCATGATTTTCTTTCCTGTTTCAATACCGCCTGTAAACGAAATTAAATCTACTTGATCGTTTACAGCAAGTTCATCCCCAACTGTTGCACCAGGTCCAAGCACTAGGTTTGCAACGCCCGCTGGAACACCGGCTTCTTCCATGAGTTTGAATACTTTCATGGTGGTTAATGGTGTAATTTCACTTGGCTTTAAGACGATTGTATTCCCCGCCGCAAGTGCAGGAGCGATTTTCCAGCTCGCTTGAAGCAATGGATAGTTCCAAGGGGTGATTTGTCCACATACACCAACAGGCTCTCTGACTAATTCACTTTTCGAGTTCGGAATAGGCGATGCAATGATTTCCCCGCCATCTTTGTCAGCAAGTCCTGCGTAATATTGGAACACATTCGCAATATCGTCCATATCCGCTTTGCTTTCCTCTAATGTTTTGCCTGTATCAAGCGATTCTAATTTGGCTAATTCATCAAGGTCACGCCTAATCAATTCAGCAATCTTAAACACAATATTTCCTCTTTCAAGTCCAGGCAGGTTTGCCCAATCGCCTTGATCGAAAGCTTTTCTCGCAGCTTTAATTGCTAGCTGCGCATCATTTCTTGAACCTTCACTGACTGTCGCGATCACTTCTTGATTAAATGGATTGATAATGTCCCGTGTGTCGCCACTTTTCGCGCCAACCCATTGTCCATCTATAAATAGTGTTTGACTCATAGAAGGAACCTCCTCTGATTCTCTTTGGTAAGTTTGTTAAATAAAAATTTAACGTATTGAACATAATTAACTTAACATGTTCGAATTTTTCTGTCAAAGAGAAATATGCTTCATTTATTTTGACATTTTCTATTCTTTCGTTAACATATAGTCCATACAGATTTTTTTGAACGTATTGAATTCTCTTAATAGAAAGCAGGGACAAGATGAAAAAGCAGGAACAGCCACCAGCAGAAGAACGCATTTTAGCTGCAAAAGACCTAGTCATTGATTCCATAGCTGAAACGATGGATCTCTATGGCATTACAAGAAGTGCGGGTATTTTATATGGAACAATGTACTTAAATGAGGAAATGACGCTTGATGAAATGCGTGAAGAGTTGCAAATGAGTAAGCCGAGTATGAGTACGGGTGTGAAAAAACTTCAAGACATGAATATTGTCAAAAAGACCTTCCACCGCGGCCGAAGAAAACACAGCTTTGTCGCTGAAAAAGATTTTTTTAAGTTTTTCATGAACTTCTTTCCGCAAAAATGGGAACGAGAGGTCGAGGTCAATCTAGCAGCGATTGAAGAAGCGCAAGAGCGGCTTCAAGATGTGGCTCATGATGATCAGGTGGAGGGAAATGTAAGAGAGGAAGCGCAGCAGCTCCTTGCACAGCTTGAAAGCTCAAAAGTCTATTATGACTGGCTCAGACGATTAGCCCACTCTGTTCATTCCGGGGAAATCTTCGAGTATATACCAATTGATCAAAAAGAAAAATAGACGAGACATGCGTTTACAGCTTGAATTTCACAGGAGGATTGATTATAATAAAATATGTCGTAATACTTCGGGGCATTAGCTCAGCTGGGAGAGCGCTACGCTGGCAGGGTGAACGACACCACCCGAAGCAAACAGACGTTCTCTGAAAAAGACTGATTTAATAAGGTTCTATGATGAGCCTTTCTGAATAAATATTTTCATTTCTGAACAAAACTGAAAGGGTTGGTCCCCAATCCGTCCCCCAAAAAAAACAGACCATGTAGGGTCTGTTTTAATTTTGCCTATACGTTTTCAGAAGTTGTATTCCGATCAATTGCAACAGCAATGAAAGCAGCAGAAGCAAAATTAAAAGAAATGTAGATTCTTAAAATAATCCAACACGTTAGCAAACTTACGTTCCAACGATTCCTTGAAAAGTAAAAAACCCTTCTAAGATGAGAAGGGTTTTATTAAGTACCTACTGGTTTTTCTGCTAATAACATATAAGTTCCGACCGGTTTCTCTGTAACATGAGCATTCATTGAGCCCGCATAACTAGCCGCTACTATCGCGCCCAGAACAGCTAAACAAAGAATTAAATTTTTCATTAGACACCCTCCAACTGCTTCATTTTCCTCTCGGCTAAAATAGCATGATTAGAAAATTCCAGAGATTCTTGAAAATAACTTCTCGCCTCATAATATTGCGAAATGATTAAAGCGAGATCGCGCACACTATCCGCATCATTCTGTTCAAATAAGTAATGAATGTAGCTCCTGCACTTATTAACGCTCTCTTCAGGAGTTTTCTGGAACAACTCATAAATAATGTTTATTTTAGCCTCATACACTTTATTCTCTTTTTCATTTAAGTTTTCCTGTGCTTTTTTGTAATAATAAATAGCTTGATCGGATTGTCCTATTATGAAGAACTCTTTTGTGATCATATAGAGGGAGTTTATGTAATAAACCGACTGTTTCCATTCATCATTTCTAAATGCTTTTTTCAGAGCATTTATGCAATCTGAGGTCTTTTAGCAGCTGAATAAGTGATACTTAAATTATGATGGATCATAGCCTCAAAAAAAGGATCTCCAAGTTGTTTGGAAATTCGTATTGCTTCGAAATAAATATCCTCAGCTTTATCATATTGGCCCAGCTCTGTATAGTTATGCCCCACAACCATCATAGACGTCGCAAGCTTTTTTTTGTAACCCTCATTTCTTTTGTAAATGTGCATTGCATCCTTTATATAATTTAAAGATACTATGTTTTGACCAAGCATCATATAAAGAGAGGCTACCTTTGAATAAAATTCAGCAGCTTCAATATCATCGGGAATATTTGCAAGTTTTTTCTCAGCGATTTTAAAAAGACTAATTGCGTTACCGTAATTACGATTGTGTGATTCGTATAGAGCTTCAAATAAAAAGAAATAATACTCAATCATATTATCTGTTTTTCGAATTTCTTTCTTATGTTTCTTACTGAAATAAGAGTGCTTTGGGAATTCTTTTCCTTTGTCCTGGTGAAGCATCATTTTATGTCTCTCTTCAAGCAAAGAATAATACATCAATACTTCTTGGTCTTCTTCCATTTCATCAAACAGAGCCCTGCCCTCTTTGAAATATTTCTCGGCAACCTCAACATTTTGCTGTTTTATAGCCATATACCATTCATTTAAGATATTAGCAACATACTCAGAAGCAAGTTTACTCATAATAAACACCTCTTTCTGTCCAAATTCTAAATACTCAAACAAATATTAACATATGTTTACCATAAGATATAATATATAGAAGTTTTTTCGTTCTACCGCAAAATCATGTTTCGTTCTCCCGCAAGGAGTTTTTTCCTGTTTTTTTTGGACTGTAAAAACAGGGATAAATTAATGATTTGTCGAATCTACAAGACTTTTTGTTCATTCATAAAAAATGTTAGACCCGTATAATTGCGGTGTATCAAATTTACAAAAAAGGAGTTTTCATGTATGAAAAAAGTTGTTTTACCATTAGCCGCCACTCTTGCTTTAGTTTCTAGCTCAATGTTTTCTTTACCTAAATCAGCAGATGCAACATCAAGTAACACTGAAGAAGAGTGGGTCACTGTTGATGAATCTTCACAGAGTTCAGCATCAATTCTTGAAACAGCAGTAGGTGACCAGAATGCTGATATATTAGCAAAAGATTACACCTCAACTTGGAATCTCAAAAAAATACGATCCGGCAATGGCGCATGGAGATGTAAGTATTCAATGCTTACTAAAGCAAAAGCAAAGATGAAAATTAACAAAATTGAGGCCAAATCAAGATTGTATAACCAAAAAGGCGGTCTTACTAAAAGTGCTACAGATTCAAATAGTAACTCAAACTATGCCGGGGCAGAAGCAATAGGTGGAGTAACTGGCGGATGGGGTTGTAAAGGATCGGCTTACGGCAATACTAAATATGAGCGAAACGGTTATAAAACTGTTACTCATCAAAAGAAATATGACATATTTGATATTCTATAAAAATATACATGAAGATTAGAATCCAGTTCTTAAACTGCTTTCTGGTTATAGGAGTATGCTTTTTATTAACTGGTTGCATTTCTGATAAAAAAAAAGAAAGTGTTACAGCTACTCCTTCACCTACTGAAAAATATAATGACGAACAAGAAGATATTACAGGCCCTGGATCAGAAACAGTTTCTTATGGCTTATATGAGGTAAACGGGGAAATCCTAGACACATTAGATATTGGAGCCAAGAAAGGACGAACATACAAAAAAGTCTTATCCTTTAGCCATTATCTAAGTGTAAAAAGAAAATACAGCCTAGTAATTCTTTCAGATTTTCAAACTATACCATTCAAAGCTGACAACAAAAAGCGCTCAGACTCTTATACATTCACAATGAATAAAAACACTGTGAAAAAAATTCAATTAGAATTTGAAAGTCCCCCTAATCATAGAGAGTTAAGTTTATTGATTATCCCTGAAGCAGAATTCCAGTTAGAGACTGAGAATATAGATATTGGTTCAGGACTCCAAGATATTATCACCCTAAGATACATTAAAAACAATCAAAATCACCAACACGTTGAACACCTATCCCCCTTACAAACGACTGGAGAACTATCAGGAGAGGAAGCATTCCTTACCTCCCAAGAACGAGGAAATAAGATTCTATTTAAATCCAAAGCTAATGAAAAAGCATTCTTACAAATCTTCAATGCAAATGATAGGAACCTAGATTATGCTGTAGTTGCTTTTTCAGGTACAAAACAAGTGAAATTCAATAACAAGACTGTATCATTTATTTCTGTAAAAGGGGGATCAACTAATATTTACGAAGTTAATATTCCTAAAGTTAAAGAAAAACAAAACTATCAAATTGTCCTATTTCCTTCTCCGTATAAGACAGGTAAAATTGAGGATGGTTTAAACAATAAGAGTTACTCGACTTTTAGGACTTTAATAGAGCCGTAAGGGGGGAATTAGTATTGCTTCTGTGGATAATAATTATCTTACTGATCATTTTAATTGGGTTTACAGGTAACATTGTTTCTTTGCTCCGTGAACAGAAACTGTCTAATCAAAAAATTATTGAACTGTTAGACGAAAAAAAGAAATGACCTTTCTCCATATGGAGAAAGGTCTTTTTTTATTTTAATAGCTTTTCTAGCTTCGCTTTTGTCTTTGAACCATAGATGCCGTCAGCAACAAGCCCATGCATAAGCTGGAACCGCTTGACCGCATTTGCTGTTTTTGGTCCATAGTAGCCATCAATCCCGTTATTTTTAGCTCCCTTTTCAGGATAGAAATAAACAGCAGCCAGAGCCTCCTGCAATGCTTTTACACCAGCGCCCTTTGTCAAAGGCTTTGTTACTTTTAAAATGCCAGAAGGCAAGTTAACTGATTTTTTAGGTTTACTCGCTTTTGGCTTGGATGGTGTATTGTTCACAGGTGTCGCCGGCTTCGCTGTTGCCTTTTCCCCTGTATGAGCGGTTGCAATACCCGCTTTGAAGCTATCCCAACGATTAAGCAGCTTTCGTGGACAATTCTTGCCGCTCCATCTTTTATGGGGAACAACATTGGCCAGCGGAATACCCTGATCCTGCACCAGCTGACGAATTAGCCATTGTGCGTTCTCGACTGCCTTTTCAAAGTTACCATCACTATTCTCACAAATTTCAATACCGATTGACTTCATGTTTCCGGTTCCTCGTCCATCTCCTGCATGCCATCCGTTTTCGTTTAACGGCAGATGTTGATAAATGACTTTATCATCCACTGTAAAGTGCCAGCTTGTAGCTGTATTAGGATTTTTCACATAATTGACATGACGCAAGGCATTTGCTCCTTGGTCAGTGTTAGCTGTATTATGGACCGTAATATATAGCGGCTTCATGAAATTGCCTGGGCGGTTCCTATTGCTTCTCGGAATAAAATCTTTAATGATCTTTACCACGTTCATCGTCTCCTTTTTGGTCTATTTAATATAAAAAGAGCCACCTCAAGGCAGCTCCTTACTTGGTCAAGCCTTTTTGTTTTAAGACTTCTTTTTGTTTCTGTCCTTTTTCAGTTACATAGTTATTTTTGAACCATGCGACAAGGGTTGTGACAATTGTAAAAATCATTGAGCAAGCAAGATACAATGTTTCAGCTAATGAAGTGACTTGGTCCTCGCTGATCGGCAAGATTGGCTTGCCAAACAGAATTAACGCTTGGTTGATCAATGCCATAAAAAGAAGCACTGTGCGAATCACAGTGCCTTTGTCGAATGTTTTCATAAATGATTCCTCCTATTTTAAATTCCGTTCAATTTTATCGAGCTTGTCGATCACGACGTCATATTTCTCACTAAACTTTGCTAACACATCATTTTGCGCCTCTATTTGCTCATTGAGTTTGTTTTCTCTTTCCTTTGTTGTGTTTAATACATAAAACAGCACCCAACAAAAGAGAACCGCAAAGGGTCCTTGTGTCATTAAATATTGAGCCAAATCCATCTCCATCATACTCACTCCCTCACTTGGTCACCCCCTTAAAGAAGGCAAAATAAAAAGCCCCTTTAGGCTTCGTACTGTTCTCCCGTTATTTCTTGATAATCTTCTTTGTTAATCCAACCGATTTCTACATAAAATGCAATGTCCTCTGAGTCGTAACACTGCCAGTCCCAAAACTGCTTTATATCCGCAACTGTTGGATATATCATGATTTTTCACCACCCTTCAACTCCTGAATCTCAGTCATTAGTTGAGCCAGTTGTTTTGCCATTTGTGCTTCACGCAGTTTGGCTGCAGCTGCTTCCTTTGAAAGCTGACTCAATTGTTTTGTTAAGACCGCATTTTGCTGTTTTAACAAATCTATATCATACGGGGGTTGCTCTATTTGTAAGCTATCAATGTATTCCTGGGTTGCCGACTCGCTCCATGTCTTGCTTTTAGGATTGTATTTTGCTATATACAACCCTTCTTGCGGCTGCTGATCAGTAAAACCCTCTGGAATTTCAGCATCATCGGGTATTTCTGAATCTCCACCAGGTATATACTTAAAATTTTCATCATAGGCGTAAATTGGCTTCATAAAATCACTCCTTTGCCTTAAACATGCAGTTCACCACAATAAACTCAGTATTGCTGCTTGTGTCTTGTATGCAGAAACGGCCATCTGTAGCGATATATTGTCTACTAAACTGCGGCCCTTTAAATCCTCCTGTACTAGAAGCGATACCAACATTATAAAGAGGAAAAGGTGGCTCACATCCCTCTGGTAACGTAAACGCTGGGACTTCTCCCAATGTGCCACCTGCAATGGCTCCTGTAACATGCACTATGCCTAAAGCGTCTTTTGCAACACGTACCCGATAATCATTATTGACCTCAGATTTGTATGTTTTCCATCCGTTCCTGATCGTGGGAAACTTCCAGTTGAGTTTTGCATCAGCGTCGGTAATAATACGTCTCCAGCCTTTGAAATCCCCATTTGTATGAACAGTTCCAAACCACATCGTATTCTTGAAGCTCGCTACAGCTATGATCATTTTCCGTCCCGATCCACTTTCAGAAACATCATAATTAAACCACCCAGTATCTGATGGATCAGGATTATTTAAAAGTCTGTTGTTAATTCCATAATAAAACCCAGGTGATAAAGTGAGTAAATCTGTTCCATCAGTTATAAGTTTACGAGTACCTGAATCTTGCGTCAGTTGATACAGTTGGCCACTGTTCCATTTATCTTTTTCAGCTGCCGTCGGGAGCTGCGTCCAGGTAATAGAAATATGACTAGAATTATAGTAGAAGTAATATGCATTGCCTGATGTATCTACCGCAAAACCAGTCCCAATATTATCTTGGCCAACTGTCTGTATTCCTCTTAAATAGGCGTTACTAGGGGCAGGGGAATCTTCTACTCCTGGGGAAGCGATAAAAGTACAGGTTCCCTTGTCTTTAATCGCATCAAAAATATTTTTGTCAGCAGGAACAGAAATCAAGTATTTGCCGTCATCAGCTGTGATCTTATAAAGCTGCGATTCATTCCATTTCTTCTTCTCTGCTGCAGATGCATGTGGCTGAGTATCGCCAATATGTTCTATGATCTGATCTAACAGTCCAGAGTCATTTTCAAGCAACACTTTAACCATGTCATTGAACAGATCCGCATGAGCTTTGTCACTTGTTTCGAATACTTTAGGAGATTTAATGTCCATCGATGAGCACTCCTTTCCTAGTAAATATCATCAATCTCAAAAACAAATTCGATGTCACCGTCTTTTTGTTTGTCTGTCATGGTGCGGATCGCAGTAAACTTTCCATCTTCATCAACAAGAGCTAGTTCATTGATAACTTCTCCAGCGAGCTCTCCTTCTGCGATGGTGCATGTGTACCGGATCTTCGCCGGCTCCATGAATTCATATGAATCAATGTCCTTTTGAACAAGTTCCTTTTTAAGTTCTTGTTCAGTGCCGTCTAGTGAGATCGGTTTCCCATCCTTCGTCCCACCCTTTCCAAAAGCCATCTTAACCACTTTTGTGAGCTTCGTTCCTTCTGCTCTAGCCTTCGCCATTTGTTGGCGAGCATAAAGCGTTGTAACGGTTAATTGATCAGCCATTATGATCCTCCTTTATAAATCTATTTTTTTGGACGTGGCAGCTAGATATTTTGAACCGTCTAGCGATACCGATCCATCCAGCGTCCAATATTTCTGCTTAATGATGACACTTCCGCTCTGATCATTTGATACATGAGCAGCCATGCGGAATGTCATCTTCTTTTTTTCTTTCCTAACATGATTGAAGCGTGACCGAAGTGTGAGAGCTGCTTGTTGATCCGTTTCGTGTCTTGCTCCAACCATGACATATCTTGTACAGCCAGAAACTTTCATTTCTTTTTTTAGCTTCATGGCCATCTTTAGAGATTGTCTGAAGCGCACTGGAATATCTGTTGAATTGCGCGATCCGCTCAAATAAAAAGTTCCATTCAGCAAAAACTCTCCATTAAGCAGGATCGGGATGTGATCAAAAAAGCCCACTCTGCTGCGCAGTGTGAGTCGGTTACGATAGTCTTTAATTTCTTTTACATCAGTATGATGAACGCTTGTGAATTTGTAAGCCAAATGAGCCGGTTTGAGATTTTCCAGTGTTTCAACGATGTATCTTGTGTTTTGCAGGTCATCCAAATTAACACGAAGGGAGAAATGATAGCGGCCAGTTGTTAGACGAACCACTGCACTAGGGTTCTTCAGGAAGCGGTTGACCGCTCTTTCCAGAGATGCGTACGTGATGGGTGGTATATTTGACATGAGATTCAAAATACGTGCCCTTCGCAATTCAATCGAGTCACCTGACTCACGCTGCACCTTCAGCATCCTTTCCCATCGATTCAGCCCCCATGTGGCAGTGAGTGGAAACAGTTGATCAGTCATATCGAAAATAGAATCGTCTAGCCTTTCCATCTCTGGAGCCTCGGATTTTATTAATTCATTAAATTCAATGATCTCCGTTAGGTAGGAAGGTAAATAGGCTTTCATATCATCATACTTGCTCATTGACGATCACCTGCCCTAGACGCGGGATTTCAATGTCTTGGAGCGGCAAGTTTTTGGCCTCCCCGTTAATCAATACATCCGCATAATCAGACACACTATCCGCATGATACAAAATGTCATTGATCGCTGACATTCTGATCACATTTTCTTCAAAGGCAAGTGATTTTAGAAGCGCTTTGACCTTCTTTTCAATCTCCTCTTGTGCATCTTCAATGGAGTAATCCATTTTAAGCTCCACCGATACGGACACCTCAACATCTTTCCACTTGGCACTCTCGACAGTGGCAATAGCCCCGATCGGTGCTTGGCCTTCCCCTTCTCCTGGAACCGGATCAATGTACTCTTTGACCTTATTGACGAGAAGATCCGTCGCAACATCAAAATTCCCGTCAGTGATGACAACTTTTACTGTGCCTTCACCATTCCAAAGAGGAAAAACCTTTGCCCTGCCAACTCCTTCTACTTCTTCAGCCCACTTTTTATAGTGAGCTTTGTTGGCACTTACAGCCTCTCGCCTTGCCCTCATCAAGTACCGCTCATAAAGAGCTTCATCATCTTCTTCCTCTTGCCCTGGTATCTTCAATTCTCCAAAAATGACAGACTCTAATCCTGGTATGTTGTCGAGTGATAGGAGCGGCAGCCCTGCAAAATTCCCATTGCCTACAGCACCAGTCGTTTCACACTTCAACGTGCCATCAGATTGATATTGAAAGTACAGATTGTCGATATAGAATCTTGATCCTGTTGGTATTCTGATAGTGTCGGGTGTCACATCAACGGACCATACGGCACTTGTGGCCGGCTTTCGTTCAATTCCTACTTCAGCAGCTCGTCGATCTAAAAATTCTCCCTGCGCTGTATCCGCAAAGACAAGGTCAAATACTTGGTCTAGCCATATATAAGATTGAGCAAGTTCGGCAGCTGCAGGAGCCAACGCATTCCATATGACGCTGTTTTCACGTTTATCAATATCATCCGGTATACTTTCCAACATGCGTTCCATGATGGCATCATACGATTGTTCCTCAAACATCTCCGATCACCTCCTCGATCTCCAAGGTCCCTTCATCTGTCACAACATCAAAGACCACTTTAAAAGTTGCTCCTTCTTTAGTGATCTCAAAATCTTGCACACTTTCGATTCTCTCATCAACAAGAAGTGCTTCTTCAATTAGCCGCGGGATCTCCATCTCTTTGTATTCATCCGTTGATTCTTCATCAGACACAGCTTCCTGCATTTCGCACCCTACATCATGGCTATAAACAGCATGCGAATATCGTTCCGTTCGCAAAGCCATATAGACAAATTGGCGAATAGCATCAAGACCATTAATCTTTTCATTGGTTAGACGGCCAGTTTCAAAGTCGATTCGGTAGGTGGTCGAAGGTTCAACAACGTCCTCTTCGTCCTCATCCATATCCTCAATTTCTTCTTCTGGAGAGAGTGCCATCATGAACCACCTCCTACTACTTTATCTAAGATGTAAAACGTTTGGCCGCCTGTCATCGCAAGGACCATGACACTATCGCCTTCTTCTAGCTCATCATCTTCTCCCTCGTCTAAGCGGGCTGGCCAGATGAGAAGCTCTTCTGGAATGATGAGTTTGTCATTTTCATTCAGCCTGACATTAAGAGGGGAAACAGACACCACATCACCAAGTATCAAGTCAGTTGGCGATTGTGCATCCACAGCATTGACGGCCAATCGCTTAATTGCCTCGCTTAGTTTCATGACTGGTTCCCCGTTGGGATTGTATTCTTTTCAACGACATCAATCGTCATGGTATGTTTGGTTCCCTTAAATTCATGGCTGTCTTGATCGATCCAGTACGTTTTTTTGATACCGATATCCGGAATGATGATGCGTATTGGCATGCCGCTTTGTAATCCAGAAATACCTAGAGCTTGGATGCTTTTCAGCTCTTTTTTTACGCCTTTCTTTTGAGCCAGTCGGACATCCGCTCTCTTTTGTAGCTGTGCTTGGTTGATCTCTCCTGACACTCTTTCAACGTGCTGCAGGATGCCGTATTTGCTTCTTGCAGAACTATCATTCGCCACAGCCAGCATTTCAATTTCTTTCTTTTGCGTGATCATCTTTGGCTTCTTTGGCTTTTTGGGTTTGGTTGTCTTTTTATTTTTATCAGTATCTTTTTGCGTAGACTCAGATTTCTTTTTTTCTTTCTTCAGCACTTTGATTTTTTCCACATGGGTGGCTCTCATTTTCACACGTGTGGCCGTTTCCTCAATCGAGGTGCTGTACTGATAATCGATGAGGTTTACGCCTGATTCAATAACCCATACTTCGGACGGATCAGGCCATGCTCTCAGCCCCATCTTGCCTTTAGCAGAATAGATTTGATAGTTACGTCCTGTTTGCTTTTTTGTTTCTCTTAGAGCCTGCAAGATGATGTCATACAGGCTTGTATCATTTTTAAATACAAGTGATTTAATGACATGGCCAGTGTTAGTGATAGACGTCATCGGGATCTGAAAATCTTGACCAAGCCTTTTCATAATTTGATCAGCCCTTTTGTTTGCAAAGACATAGACATCCTGGTTCTTCACCAAATACTGAAGCATGTCATAAGCAGTAAAAGTGAGCTTTTCATCCTTGGGCGTTCTTGCAAACACTGTTCCTCGAAAGAGTTCTTTTCCTTTCCACTTGAAAAGAACCGTGTCACCCTCTTTGATACTGTAATATTTTTGTGAACCCTGTTTCGTAACGATAGTTGCTTGTATTGATCGGGGAGCTTGATACCTTTGACCACGAAGCGTGACGCTCTCTGTCACAAGCTCATACATGATCCCGCTCCGCACTGCAAAGAGTTCTATCAATTTGATCACCCCTACTGTGGTATTTTTAATTTTTGACCAGGGAAAATCCAATGCCCTGGTTGTCTAATATTGCGCCTACTTCGTTTAATCATTGCGGTTTTATTCGCATTCCAAATACGCCGCCATTTTGTGCTGTCACCATAGAAACGGCCAGAAATATCCCACAAGGTATCACCCTTTTTAACGGTGTACACTTTTGGTGCGCCTTTTGAGCTGCGTTTTTTGCTGCTCTTTTTGGCTTTCCGTTTAATCTTTCTAGGTGATGCCGTTTTGTATTCCTTCAATTGAATTGTAAACTCACGATCACCAACATCATATGACCCTTCATTGTGATTAAAGCTTTCTATGCTGCATTGCATATTGATTTTGGTCCCTGTGACAATAAAGCGTACAGGCTTTTTTGACTTCATGAATCGCTCTATTTTGGCAATCGCATTCTCTGGTGATGGAATGCTTTTATATTCAGCGATCGGTGTATATTTCTTTGGAAAAAAGGCTGTAAATGAAATTTGACGAGCCCCTGGTACATCCAAGAATGTGAGCTCGCCAAATTTTGATACTTTGATAGATTCATTTTGTACGTTGTTGTTCAGTTCAAGTTTTTCAGGAAGAACAGGGAATCGCAGTTTGTCCTTCCCTTGCGAAATCCAAAGTTGATATTTTGATTTAGCCATCGATCACGACTCCCTTCGTTCCTGTGTTGATCTCCACTTCTAGTTCTTCAGCTATTGATCGTTTGATCTTTTCAACAAGTGAGTCTTCATCTTGTCCATTATGGAAGTGCTGATCACCATTAAAATTGATAATGACTTGTTTTGATCCACCAGAAGCAGACGGTGCATTCGCTGTGCCAGCTGTTACTGTTTGCACTTGACCTTGTGAAAGCTCAGATGATGCAGCGTTGGTCGGATCGTATACGTCCATTCCTAAAGCCTGTGCAGCTTGAGCCAACAAGTAGCGGCCACGTATGCCGCGCTCTTCAGGAATAATCCATTCACGCTTGTTTCCTTCACCAACTCTGGCGATTTGCTCCTGCGTGATTAGACCACCATTTGCGTAGCCCTTATATGGTCCACCGTTTCTGATACTTCTCAATCCAGGCGTATTGTAGACACTTCCATATCTGCCTTTGATGTAGTTGATAGCAGCTGCAGCATTATGAATCGGGTTCCAGATGTCATTCATACCGCTTGCCTTGTTAGAATTAAAAGTCGGATCAATGGTTTGCATCAATCCTTTAGACGGTGTTCCTCTCTTGGCGTTTGAATCCCATAGGTTGATCGCTTTCGGGTTTCCACGTGACTCATTCTGTGCAATCGTCATTAAACCAGGTAACCAGCTCATAGATGTGCCGGTTGCCATTAATGCAGCCATGAGCCATTGCTGAACACTCAGGTTGGATGCACCCATTCCGCTAAATGCAGCGATTAAGGAACCAGCTTGATTCTCTGCGAATTTCTTCACGTCAACCGAATCAAGTCCTTTGACGACACCGATCGATGCGAATTTTCCAAGACTCATCATGACACGTGAAGGAGAATGAATGTCTAATTCTTCGCGGAAGGCTTGTTCCACTTTCTTGGCCATGTCCTTTGCCGCTTGTGTCACTTCGCTTCCTTTGGACCTCATGCCACTGTTAAATGCATCAATTAGTCCAGCTCCCCAGGTAGGTGACTCTTGTCGAGTATTCAAGAAAGGCTGTCTTACATGTTGATCTAAGAATTGACCTGTGTTAGTTGGTGTCATGTTTTGACCTGCAGCAAAGCCGGTGACAGTTTGCACACCATAAAGCGGTGTTGATGCTTGAATTTGAGTAAATGGTTGCTTGATATTAGCTTGTTTCCATTGCTCCATTGAGATGACTTTATTATTTAGTCCCTTCTCGAATTCAGACGTGAACTGTTCCCCGTATTTTGATGCGTTGCCCGCATCACCAATTGATACCGATCCACTTGCAGAAGTGGAAACTGATGAAGCAGCAGCCGGTCTCATAGGAGATGATGAACCAGCTTGAGAAGTAGGTGAAGCGCCGTTTGGCATAACAGACATACCAAGGTGGGAAGCAGCTTGTGCAAGAAGCATCTTCCCTCGTCCTTTATTGTTTTCGGTAGGTATGACAAACTCTTTTCCTGCTTCTCCGATCCATGAAAGTGTTGGCTTTGTGATATAACCACCGGTGGCTTTCTGATCTGGCTTTTTCCCCTTAGTAGGGACTTTTTTCATACCTGTTTTTTCTTCACCTATTCCTTCAAAGAATTTAAATCCTTTTCCAGTAATCTCTTTTACTTTACCAACCACTTTACCAACTAAACCGAAAAAACCATTCCATATTTCTGTTAGTTTTTCAGCATGACTCTTCAACGGTTTAAATACTTTATCTTCAAACCATGCACTCGCCACTTTCCAAATACCTTTGATGATTCTCCATGCATCCTGAAATTTTTCCCACACAAAGGTAATCGCTGGCTCTGCATACTTTTTATATGGTTGCCACACGTACTCATCAAACCAAGCAGCAAGCACTACCCATGATGATTTAATCCAGTTCCATGTGCTTTTAAATAGGTTCCAGATAAACATGATGGCTGGCAGACCAACATTGATGAAAGGCTGCCAAACGAAGGTATCAAACCACACCGCGAATGTACCCCATACGAATTGAATCCAATTCCAGAACTCGGTTAGTTTATTCCACACCCATACGATGGCTTCAATTGCCACTGATCCAAATGGTTCCCAGACATATGTCATAAACCATGCTGAGAAAACGGACCAGGTGATTTGTATCCATTCCCATAATTCGGTGATCTTGTTCCACACAAGAGTAATAGCAGCAACCGCAACTTGTCCGTACGGAGTCCATACGTTGTCCATGAACCAAGTTGATGCAGCTCCCCATACGGTACTAATCAATTCCCACGCCACGACAAAAACACCAACTACAAAGTTGATGATTGGAACTGCAAAGTTATAAATCGGCAGCCATACGTTATTCATAAACCATGAAGAAAGCTGACCCCATTTCTCTGTGATCCAGGTCCATGTATCATTGAAAAACGTTGTGATGGGTGTTAGCACATTATCATTGAACCAACCGGACACAGTGCTCCATGTTTCTTTAATCCATTGGACTGCATTCTCTGCACCTTTGACAAGCCCATCCCATTTCTTCTTGATGGTTCCGTCATCAAACATCTTACCGATCCAGTTACCGAGATCACCGCCAAAGATGCTGCCTAATACTCCACCAATAGCTGTTCCAATTCCAGGCGCGATCAATGTACCTAATGCAGCTCCACTGATACCGCCACCTAGATTGCCAGCAAACCCACCGATCTTCTCGCCTTTGTTGTCATTATTCATACCGATAAGTTCTGTGGCTGCAATAAGAGTGCCGAGAATAGGAATACGTTTTCCGATGCTCTTTGCGCCTTTCCCGATGCTGCCTAAAAATCCACCGCCTCCACGTCCCTGATTTGGCATTGTCGTTGGTCGTACTGGCTCACCTCTATTGATCCAAGGTTGACGATATTCAGGAGGTCTTGGGTTCCTCGGTGCTCCTCCAACTCCGCCAATTACACCACCACTTGTTCCTGGTCCCATTCCTCCTCTTAAACCTTTGCCCCATTTGTATACAGCAAAAGCACCTGAAAGAATGGATTTAAGCGGCTTTAATAACGTGGCCACTTTTCCGAGGAATGCGAGCGCAAATGCATTGGCAATCAAAGCACCAGCAATTGATCCTTCTCCAGTGAGGGCATTCCAATTGATTTCACCAATCTTCTTGCCTATCCGAATGCCTAACTGCACTGGATCAAGAGCTTCTAAAAATGATTCAATGAATATCTTTCCTGCCTTTGCCCCAGCGTCCACGAAAGAGTCATCGGTCGATTTATCATCAATTCCAAGCAGACCGTTGATCACACCGTTTATGATGCCACCGTAGGTCTTCCCGACATTTTCAGCCATTTTGAAAAGACCAGGCTTTCCTGTCTTTTCCCACCATTGGCCGAATACGTCTTTTGTATTATCTAAGACGAGCTTCCATCTTGTCTCAAAGCTCATATCACGATATTTCTCAAGCTGTTCAAAATGCTTCTGCAATTTGGGGTTATCCTTAAATTTTACCTTTAGCTCTTTCATTTGCTTCTTGGAGAGTTTTTCTCCAGGGAACAAAATCTTGAACTGATCACCAATGAATCCGAAAACACTCTTCGTCGGATCAAGGAAGCTGTTAGCGAATTTCTTACCCGCCTTTTCAGCTTTATTGGAAACATCGGTCAGCACGAAGGAATATTCTCCACGCCACGTTCTAAATGCTTCAAGAGCGGGTTGAAACGCAGCTGCTAGTCCTTTGCCCCAAGGCATAAGGATGCTGTTATTGATAAATGATTTAACACCCAGGAATAAGTTGGCCAAGTTGTCCGACATTTTGATCATCATGTCGTTGTATTTGCCAAATTCCTTCGTTACTTCCGGCCATGTTTGCTTAATATCTTTTCCGCTCTTTGCAAGTTTTTCGAGTTTACCTCTAGCATCACCAGAGATCGCCCCCATTTCTTGCAGAGCTGCCGTTGCGTCACCGATAGGACGCCCCGATTTAATGCCGTCATATAAACGCCCCATCCATAGCGCAACTTCGGAAAACGGTCGTTGAACACCTGCAGCAACATCCCCGACTAGCTTCATACCTTCAGTCGTAGAAAGGGCATTGCCCGTAAACACCTGAAGAACTCGACTTGACTCGAAAATCTCATCACGAGTAAATGGCGTTTGACCAGCAAAGGCTGTCAGCTCATCCAGACGTGCATCTGCTTTCCCTCTGCTGCCGAGCAAAGTTTCAAACGCAGTGGTCATGTTCTGTCGATCCGCAACCATTTTGAGAGGCACGACAATACCACCTGTTGCACCGGCACCGACTCCAAGCAAACCAAGTGTACTGGTGACAGCTGACACGATCCCTCTCAATGGCTTTGTAATAAGATCAAGGACCTTGATTGTGGTTGTGTAAGTCCGTCCTAAATGGGTATTTGCAAATGAGACAGCTCCACGTACTGGAGCGGTGAAACGATCGATCGCATTGATCGCCACCCTGTATTCAGTACCGAGGGTATTCCGAGTATAAGACGCTATACGGCTGACTGTTCGCCGAACCATATCAACGGCTCTAATTGTATAGCTGTATCCTCGGCCAAGCTGACGCGCTGCATATGATGCAATACGTCTAATCCCTGCGGTTGCACGATCATGAACCGTTATAGCAAACCGCTCTACTTTGCCAAATTTCCGATCGATGTAACGCCGCAGACGAACAAGCCCTGGTGTTGCCTGATCCTTAATACGCATCAGCACGCTATGAGTACGAGGCATCTTACGTTGTATGAAACCGTTGAACTTTCTCAATGCTTTTGTGGCCAGATCATTGACATCAAGAGTCAGCTGATAAGTTCGAGCAAGATCACGCAAAACAAACCGCTGTACACGTCTTAATGCGATTGTGGCATTGTCCCTGATTCTTAAAGTGATTGGCCGCTCTGATCTGCGGCGCAATCTATCAAGCCGTTCCATATCTCCTCTGATCAAACGTAATTTACGCGTGATCCGGTCTTGTAAATCAAACCGAGCTGTCAAATGAGCCATGTCTTATCCCCCTTTCTTTGATTCTTTTTCTAACACTTCAAGTTTGTGGGCTATTAACCCAAACAAAAAGGCCTTGAATTGCCTTGGCGCTTCATAGACCTCTAAAAGCTGGGACGGGGAATAATGAAGCTCGTGCATGCAGTAATAGAGATACACAGCCTCTTTATTCCCGTCCTTTATTAGTTTTTTGCTTCTGTTTCAAGGTCCTCAATTTCATCTTCAAACCCGTTGACCTCAATGGCTTTGTTTAACCAGTTCGCATATTCACCGCCAACTGACAGGACACGCTTTGCCACTTCGACTGGATCTTGTGTGCTGTATGCTTCGCGCAATTCTTTTGACTTAAAGTCAGGATAAATAGTTGATTCAACCGCAATACGTGCATAGAAGCGTTGAGAATCCAAGTCTTTCACACGTCCACGACCTTTGACATTTTTGAACGTTGTGTTTTCTTTCTCCAGTTCATCGATGCGCTCCGTTGTGATTGCTTTGAATACGAATGGAATCACTTTACCTTTTTTATCAACAAAACGTTTAGAAATCGGCACTTTGACTTCTTCCGCATCTGCTGTTTGTCCTGGCATAAAGAATGAAAGATCATATACGTTGTTTGTTTGTTTTTCGCTCATGTTTAAAAACTCCCTTTGATTTGTTTTTTGAATGCAAAAAAGCACATCCATTTTTGAATGTGCTTTCCAATCTTTTCATGTATAATATAAATCGTACATATGAACGGCTTATAAGGGTGGCCTGGCTCATCCCCATAGAAAGGGGGTGATGCACATGTCAACGTTCCAAGCGATTTCCCTAATGCTTTTATTCGGGATGTTTATCCTTGCTTTGTTGACGTATATAAACAAAAAATAGGCCTCCCTTAACCGTGGAAAGTTGCTGGGATAACCTATTTCCTGTTTAGCTTCACCATGTAAATAAGCCAGCCCTCTTGTGGGCCTCATTGTACATTGCCGGGATGTTAGCGCATCCTGGCTTCTTTTTATTCTACGCAAGTTGCACTATAGATAAACCAAGCGCAACAAATAATTATATATTGATTATATATTCGATACTCTTATAAATCAAACTAGAAGTTAAAAAGTATCTTTCAACTTCTCAGGAAGATCAAAGTCCTCAAACGTGAAAGGAACCTCTTCTTCCAATGCTTCCGAATCTACATCAAGACCTGCGATCTTTGCAGAATCAAAGTTCACATCAAATAATGTCACACGCTCTGTGCCGCGGCCGGATGACTTATCATCAAGAACAGCTTGAAGAGTGAAATAAGGATCTTCTCCTTTTTTCACATAGTTGAGCATTAATTGAACGAAACGTGAAGTGACTTTATAGAATGTGGCCGTTCCTGTTCCGTTTGCCCCAGTTGTTTTATGACCAGTCATTCGGCGGCCCATAACGTTAACTTCTGATTTGTTCTTCTCCACGTTGGCTTCAAACGTTTTGATGAACGCCATTTCCTCTCCATCAAGGAAAAGACGCCCCTCCTTACCTGAAATGGTATTCTGCGCTTTAAAAGACATTTTACTTCACCTCTACATTGAAATAGAATTTTTCAGCTGCATCAACTGGTTGAACAGCTAGATCAATCAAGAAACCGTCACGATCTTCATTCAAGCTGATCGTGATGTCCGTTTCAGAATCAAAGCCAGTGATTCCAGATCCGTCTTGCAGTTGTGTGAGATATTGCGTGATGAGAGTTTTCACCAGCTGCAGCCCATCATCAGATGCCGGAATGTCATTGCCGTTGGCTTTGCGTAATTTAATCAGGTTTTTCAATTCCCTTGTCAGATCGTTGTTGATTGAGTCAAGCACTCGGATAATCTTGTTTTTGCCGAATGTCTTATTTTTCTCCGTTGTATAGCTTGTCAGAGAGTTAATGTCCTTTTCGACGCTCACTGTGCGGTCACGCGCATCAAAGGTGAAAAGAAATTCCCCTTGTGATAAGCGGTATTCCACTTGATCGTTATCAAGACGCTCTAACGTATCAACAGCCCCTTCATATTCAACAAAGGTTAATGACTGATTGAAGTTTGCTCCTGCAGATGCACCGGCAACCCATGCCGTTGCTTTGGCTGGCGTGATCTCTGTGCCATCTTCTAGCACGACACCGCTCGTGACATTGATAATTCCTTCATGATCAGCTGCATAGTTCGGTAAAACACCTTGCACCTTACGACCTTGGTCATCACGCAGGCGCTTGACGAAGGCCACAAATGTTGCTTTTAACTGTTCGCTAGTGTTGTTAGGCAGCGCGATCACATCAAAGTATTCTGTTTCAGCTGCTTCCAGGAAAGCTGTATAATCTGCCACGCTTGGCACGCCGTTTTTCCCGCCGCTTAGTGTTACGCCAGCTGTAATGACCGCTTCACCTTCACCAGAAAATTGAACATATTTGTTTTTCACAAGATCTTTGACATCCGTGACAACCTGCTTATCAACAATATCTGTTCCAACGTAAGTCACCACGTCACGCTTGGAGCTATCTAATACGTTTTCAGTGACTTGGATCGTGACCTCATTACCTTTCTGTCCGCCATAATTAGCAAGCACATTAAAATTCTCGCTGATCTGAGCTTGTGCCGGTTCACCCTCATTCAAGCGATACAATAGAACCGTTTGTGCTTTTTTCTTCGCTTCTCGGAAAAGAAGAAGTGATTTGTCATCGATGTTTAATCCGACTTTTTTATTTAAGTCCTCGATGCCAGAAACAGCGATAAACGTCTTAGGCTCTCCCCAGCTCATTGTGATTGGAAGTGCTACCGTACCTCGATCACTTAACGTGATCCGCTGCTGTGCTGTGGTTTTGAAATTGAAGTAGATACCAGGGCGCTTCTTTTCTGTACCTGGTGTGAAAGTACCTCCATTCATACTTAAACCTCCTTAGACAAAAAAGCATCAATCTGCTTCTTTGCTTCTGTTTTTGTAATTGGTTGATCTTTGATATAAAAAAGAGCACCCTCAAGGATTTCAGGCTTTACGCCAAATAATTCCTTGCTGTGCTCCTTTAAGGCTTCAAATGAAAATGCTGCTTCTTTAAGAAGAACCGGAGCGGCTTTCTCTTCTTTCACCGGCTCGTTTTTATTCTTGGCCACTTTTTATCACCCCATCTGAAAAATTTATGTCGTCTAGGCTCGGTTGCTCATCTCGGTTGTACCAATAGGCACTATCCCATGTGAGGACGATCGTTGCCACACCTTGATCTGAAACCCTGGTTTCAGCTCTTTTAATGCGGACATAATCATCAAGTGGTTCACCTTCTTCACTGACCATCTGAATAATATTCCGATCAGCTGACAAGGCATCCACAATAGATTCAGCTGCATCATGAGCCTGCCCAGAATCCTTGTGAAACACTTTAATATGCAGCGTGTAGGTTTTGAGAAACGTTGAAACAGTATCGTTTCTTGTATTGACCCACGCTGCAGGAAAATGCATCGATGGGACCTGAAATTGTTCTGGAATTTCCTTTTCGTAAACCTTCACCGGAAACCGCTTGTAACAATAATTCATGATGGCGCCGACTTCTTGATTCATTTAATCACCGCCCAAATTGTTCATCGATCCATTGCTGCAGCTTGCGGTCCAATGATTGTTCAAACATCTGTTCAAAGATAGCCAACGCATTATCCCAATAGCCGCTACCCTCAACCCATTGAAACCTCAAGAGCATTCCGGTTTCAGCATTCGGGTCATATTCAAATCTGTCACCAACCCACCTACCTGGAACCCATCGTCTGTCCTGATTTTTACTAGGATCAATCGTAAAGTGTCCATCGTTTGTGTAAGATGCATATTCCAAGTTGGACCCTACATCTAGGGTGAGACCGCCACTGCTCATCGAAAAGACGTTTTCTTGGTCTCCTTTTTGGAATGAGTTGAGCAAACGGCGAGCATCCACCGTTTTTGTTCGGATAACTTCATCTTGAACGATGTCTAGGAACTCACAACCCATTCCTTCAAGCCACTCTTCATATTCAGCTTGCAAGCCGCCATTAACAGCTGCATTCAAGTCCTCAATGAATTGATCAAGACCATCTATCCTCATAGGCTTTCACTCCTCATCGCTACCACCTCAATATGATGGTTTTTGATCCGTCTGGGCTTTTGCAGTTTCAATGTCACACCTTCCCATACCACTTTATCGTTCAGGCGGACATCGGTATTACTAGGAAAATGAACAAGGTACGATTGATGAATGGTTGCGTTTGGCTCCTGCTGTGTAATGGATTGGTTCTTTTCAGTAAAGTAACATGCTTGATCAACTTGATCAGGCTCATCAGGATATGAAAAGACCGGCTGCGCATCTTGAACTGGCACGCCAAAACGATCTTTTGACAGCTGCTTATTCTGTAGATGGAAAATATCGCATCGATCCGTTAGCAATGATTGATAGCTCATAGCGATCTCAACCTCATTCTTACACTTGCCGGATCTTCCGGTGGAACAACTGGCTCAATGAAATCTATCAACAGGTTATACACATCTGGCTTTGAAACGGCGTTACCATCTGCCAAAGTATATGAATAGTCGCCAATCTTTTCAGATTTATAACCCTTTATGATTGATTCATCCCCGTTGATCAGTGCGAAGAACTGCGCCATTTTAATCAATGCGATCTTCGCCTTTTCAGGAAGCGGCTGATATTTTTCACTTGTGAAATCATGACCTACGATCTTAAATACCTCAGCTTCAGCCTCAATGATGTCACTTTCCAATAGTTCATCCGAGCGGTTTTTCACGCTCTCGAATACGCTATACGCCCTAACTTCTTCAGGAGAGATTAGCATCAGCCTTACTCTCCTGCTTTTTCTTGTTGCTCTTGGCGCTCAAGGATGAAGGCAATTCTCTCACTCTTATCTTTGAGTTGAGACGGATCGCCGCCAAGATCAATAACAATGGCTTCTTGTTCAGTTTTGTTCATGCCCTTCAGTTCTGATTCAGTGTAGATTTTTTGTTCTTGTTGCGGTTCTTCTTCGGCCTCTTTTGGTTCTTCCTCTTCCGATGGCTTTTCTTTTGTTTGATCATCCGTTTTTGGATCATCAACAGGAGCTTTCACTTCCTTACAAGAGAAAAAATCATTGCCATTGAGATATTGAAAGACCTTTTTCTCAATCTCTTTCTCCTGATTTAAATGAAAGACATGCCCCATCACAGAGTATGTCTTTCCCTTGATCAAAACCGCTGTATACATGTTGATCACTCCTTGACCTTAATGATCTTAGCAACAGCATCCTCTTCCTCAAATTTGCTGTCGAGCTTCGCAGTCAACACAATGATGAATTTACGTCTACGGATGTCTTTATCAACTTCAATGCGAATGTTACGAGAGAAGCCCAAGATGATGTTTTTCGGATGAGTCAACAAGATGTCAGAAACATCTGTGCCGTCTTCATCATATGGCTGCATGTTTGCAATACCTTTGACTGGAACACCGAATGCGGAGGACAGTCCACCTTGTACAGCTGCATCTCCGAGACCTGTCTGACGATCCGCTACTTTGTCTTTCCACTCGACCTCTTGACCTGGAGAAGTGTAGAAACGGAATTCTTGTGGAACTCGCAAGTATTTTGGCGGAACAGCTTTGTAACCTTCCTTGAATACTTGGCGTGTAAGTGGTTCACCAGCTACATCTACGATATGAGATGTTGCTTGCTTACGAATACCATCAAGTTGCGCTAGATATGCATCACTAGATTTCGTATCACCATTCAAAATCAATTCTTCAATATCAACGGCTGCACGCTCAGCAAGCATTTGCATGATAGTATTTTGTAAATTATCACCCTCGATGTTATTTTCAAGCGTGTCATATGTGATATTTACTTCAGCGATGACTTCTTTTGCATTAAGCTCCACAGTGCTTGTTGTTGGCGCAGACTTTTGCTCATTAGTTAAACCTACACCTTCTTGACCAGGACGAAGAATCCGCTGACCAAAACCGATTTTTTCGATTTTTTGTGCATCACTATCCATTGGAATAACACGTGCATCTTGTAGCAGTGTTGGTGCATTTTGCACCATACGAATAAATGTGCTAGATTGGGTCGGATTCATGAGACCGCCTGTTTTTAAAGTCGCAAGCGTCACTTCCGCCTTGTTAATTACCTCTTGATTTCTCACGTTAGTTCCTCCTATCTGGGCTTAAAGTAAGCCATCCCATACTGCTTCAGATTTTTGTAAGTCCTGTTGTTGTGCATCTCCTACGCCATTACCTTGCGGACGTGCTTTTTCAAGGGCTTCGACTCTTTCAACAACTGGAGCCAATGCCTTTTCTACAGCTGCGGCCATTTCTTTTGCAACCTCTTCATCAATTTGTTTTTCTTGCGGATCAGGCTGACCTTCGCCTTCTCCTTTTCCAAGGTCATCCAGACGCTTTACAACCGGTGCAATTGTGTCATCTAGCATCTTTTGCAGATCTTCTTTTTTCACTTCTTCGTTCTCCTCCTTCTCTTCCGCTTGACTCAACAGATTGTCGATAGCGGCTCTTGCATTTTTCAATTCAGTTAAGTTAGCAGCTGAAAACTTCCGGCCAGCTTTTGCGACTTCTTCAGGTGGATCAGTTTGGATCCCCGCTAAGTCATCAGTAAGCAAAATCTCTTGTGTAATTTCCACAAAGTCTTGCAGTGCTGACCTAACCTTGTCAGGATCAGTCTCCAAGTCTTCATCGTCGTAAGAATCCCATTTATACAAAACGGAATTCAGTGCATCTTGTGCCGCCCAAAACTCACGACGCATGCGGCCTTTGTCATATCTGTTCTTTACTTCTCCTTTTGATAAAAAGAAGTTTTTGAGCAAAGAAAAAAGCCCCTTCTCTTCAGAAGCTGGCTCACGCTCTTGCTTACCTATATCCGCTGTTCCGGCCATTGAGTAACCGGTGATCTCACCCTTTTGAATCTGTTCCCAGATTTCATCGGAAGCCTTTGTCACAAGGACCCACGATCCTTTCTTGATAACTTCATCGCCCATTTCAAAATCGGAAGGCGCGATGTACGATTCAACGACTTCCCCGACACCGCCTTGGAAGTCGTGCTGCTTGTCGATCTCACGTGCATCCTTCAGGAATCCATGAGCGGCTTTCTCAATCTCCGCCGGTGTCATGTAATCTCCATGTGCATCCGCTACGTTTGGTTCGTATACAATACCGTACACAAGACGCTGCGCATCATCAGCCTTCGCAATGACCTTGATCTCTTTTTGAAAGTCTGGCTGCTTTTCTGATTTCATAAAAAAGAACTGCTTTTGATTAGCAGCCTTATCCACGTATGAAACGTGTGTGATCTTTGCATTTATCAATTCGCGTGGCAATTCATTCACCTCCTTTCAAAACTGCTTCTCTAATTTCTTCTTTTTCCTCTGCTGACAATCCTAAAATAGCAGGATCAACCACAGGGCCCACAGCACAATGACAATTTACTCGCTCTTTTGGCGTGAGCTGTGTATCTCTCGGAAACATGCACCGTTCTCCGCTGCCTGGTATCTCGAATTCCTCATCCAAAGGAATGATGGTTCCGTCCAGCTGCACATGACTTTCTCTGGACTGATTCTTTTTCCCGCCGCTGTGCTTCCATTGCTTTGCTGTCACAGCTGGAGATTGGACATAGGATTCATGTTGAGCTACGGAAGAAGCAGTCAACACTTCAGTTACAGCTGTCACACGTGCGCGCTTGCGGCTGAATTCAGGAAGGTCCTTCAGCTCCAATTCAATCTCCTGGATAGACCGCCCTTCTTTTATGCCATCTTTCAAGGTTTGTTCAATAGCCTCATGAGTATTCAGCTGCATCAGCTGCGCCAACTCCTGCGACCATGATTCAATCCACTGTGCAGTTTTCTCGGACAGCACCTTGAATGGAATATCTGCATCGATGGAATGCATGATCTTCTCAGCCAGCTGCGTGACGGTAAGTGTTAGAAAGACAGCCGTTTCTTTTCCGAACAACTCCGCAAATTCATCTGATGTGAATAGATCATTATTAAAAAACGCTAGAATTGATTCTAACGTTTCCGAATCGTCTTTGGATATAAAACCATTCAGTTCATTCAAAAACGTCCTGCGTTGCAATCTGAGAAGTTTTGCGGTGGTTTTCTCATACTCCTCCACCAGAGAGGGAATGTCCTTCAGTTCAGGGAAATCTGCTACAGCTGCTTCAAGTTCTTGGACCTCTTCTGCCTCCGCTTTTTCTAAAAAGGAATTGATGTTTTTTATCAGCTGATCCATCTTGTTCATTTGCCTATCTCCTCTAGTACATCCCTAATGTCTTTTAAGAGATGAGCCACGTCTTCCTGGGAACCCGCAGATTTTTGAAGCACTGTGTCAAGCAAGCTAGTTGATGCCTTTGGCTTCGCTTCAATCGGTCGGTGATATTCTTCCTCCGGCCATTCTTCTAACGTTTTTCCAAGAATACGGCCAGCCAGATCACGCAGGTCATTCGGTGAAACCGCTCCTGCTTGAATAAACGGTGTAAGAACCTTTGCAATTTCGAGCGGATCACGAAAGTCAGGACCATTTAAGATAAGGCGCACATGCCACAGATCAAGATCAGGAAGAAAGAGTGTATTGAGCTTGCCAGTGATGATCATTCTTTCTGGCTGAAATACCTGCTCTTCAGTTGTCTTACGAGCGGTGTCAGCTGTCGCCTTGTTATAATCCTGTGACTCGCCTGTGTAGATCGGCGGCAGACGAAAAGAAGAACGTATCTTGTTTCTCGTTTTCTCATCGTAATCTAGGAACAGCGCATCCTCCTGGAGAATCTCGGCCAGTGATTTTATATCCACCTTCACATTAGCCGGCTCTTCATCGTTCGATATCTCATCCTTTTTGGGAATTCCTTCAACTTCCAACAAAAGAAACTTATGTGCATTGTCTGATCCCTCGATGCCGTTCATGTATTCCTGCAGCTGTTCATACGAGGATTCAGAAAGCATTCCATTCTCTACAGTAATTGCAGCCGGCACATGCCGCCCTTGTTTAAAGTACAGATAGTTCAGTTCTTCAGCTTTGCGCGCACCATACATATTGACGATGTTACCAATCCAACGAGGAACACCATATGTACCGCTGCCGATCTTAAAGTGGATGACTTCGCTTGCTACAAGATCAGAAGGGGTGTCTTCGCTGTATTCTCCTGTAGCAGCATTCATGACTCTGGGATCGCCGTACTCTTTGAAGAATACTTTTTTAGTGTTGACCTGCTGCACATACTTCCTGAATCTCTTCTTCCGTTGCAATGACTTTACTTGTCCGCTTTCTGTGTATCGGAAATCGACCTCAACAGGGTCACCAAGCTTACAGACTCTCAAGTATTGTGCATCCAGATATTCAATGCCTGCAGGCTTCCCTGTACCTTCTCGAAGCACTTCTACGAACCCATTGCCTGTCCGTTCCCGATCCTCTATCACATAACCAAGAACCACTTCGGCTGACTCATCATAGTTCATATATCTAGCGAATTCTTCAAGTTGAGTCCATTCTTTCTCAGCTACATCTTTCTTGTCTTTCGGTGCATTCTCAGCGTTAAAGTCGAAAGTGTATTCAACTCCCAAGCCGAAACCTAGAATATTCGTTTTATACGCATCGATGCATTGCTGAAGAATGGTAGAATACTCGGCCATTTGTTTGAGCTCTTTGATATTGTATGGCGGCTCGATCACATCATCTGTCTCGTAATTAAATCCATCTTCATAAATCTGCTTAGTGGTTTCAGACACATTGGCCTTCATCACTGTTGCTCTGACTGTTTTCATCAGCGTGACCTCCTTTCTCTATTCGGACGTATCCGCTCTTTTGGTTTTTCTTTCAGATCGGTGACCTCATAATCATCTAGCGCATACCAGATGGCTGAAAAAGTATGAGGGTCAATCTTAAACTCGTCCTCTATGATATTGCCGAGCTTGTCCGTCTTGTACGTGAGCGGTTGAAGCTCATAGATCGTGTTTTTGCACGAGTCGGAACAAATGATTTTCTTAAACCGTTTGATCTTCTTTGTGTATTGCAAGCGTGATCCTTGGAACTTATGAGCGGCCACCATGTTGTATCCCATCTTGCGGAAATATGCGATTGTCTTTTGTTCATTGTCGGCCTTTATCAGCTCTTTTGTGACAATGAACTCTTTCAAATCCTCGACAGTAACATCATCAGTCTTGCCACGATCGTAATACTCCCAATAGATATAGAGATATTTCTTTTCGTGATCTACAGCCAATCTAACCACAGCGTTATACGAATCAACGAAACCAAAGTCCATGCCTGCTCTAAGCAAAGGACGATTGATATTTGAGATGGCCAACATCACATCTTCATGAGGTTGCACCTCGAATTGAGGAAGAACACGAATTCCGTTAATGCCAAAATGACCTTTTCGGGCTATTCGATAAAGGTCTGGATCGTATTCCTTTAGTTCGTCCAGCTGCTTAATATAACTGACCGGAAGGAATAAGTTGTCTTCAGCTGTAGAATGATGATAGTACGTATCGTTGATAGCGATAGTACGTTCCTTGTATAGTATCTCGTCATCAAGGGTGAAGCGGTTGTTCTGATCATCCTTAAAGAAGTGACGGTATGTCCAGTTATCCTGACCGACAGGGTTCGTTGATAGGATCATGTGCAAATCCAAAGTCGGGTGACGCAAACGACCAAGCAGTTCCTTGAATCCCTCGTACTTAACCTCAGAACACTCTTCAATCCAAATGATCGAGATATTGTTGATCGACTTTAACTTAGCTGGCTTGTCCAAGCCTTTGAAAATGATCCGGCTCCCATTATGAAATTTAAGCATGAGCGGTGATGTCCGGCATTGAATGACATGATCAAGTCCAAGATCATTCACAATCTCTTCAAATAAAGAAAACGTGGAATCTCTGTGTGTGTCGTAGACTTCACGAATTACAAGTGCTGTTCTCTTTTCATCCAGTAACTTTAAGATGAGTTTCAGAGCAATGTGATAGCTTTTAGATGACCCATAACCACCCACCAAGAACTGAAACTTCTGATCCCAGTCAAAAAGAAAGTCCTCAAAGTGTGGATTGACCTCTTTTTCCATCAGTTGCATCAGCCATCACCTTTATTCTTCCGCTTAATTGTTATTTGGACAGAATCATCGACAGGTCTAGCGGTGATCCGCTCCAGTTCTGCCTCTCTCGTTCGGTTTGTAAGATCAAGGCCACGAAGCCTCAATTCGTATTCAGACATAGTTTTCATTATGTCGACTTTCTGCCTAATGGCTTTATCGCGTTGTGCGGTCACACGTGTCAGAGCATCTTCTATGCTCAATATCTTCTCCAGCAGCGGTGAGTCTGTCTCCTCAATCTGGACCACTGCTAGACGTTCATTAGTTATCGGAACAGCTTTAATCAGACCATTTTTATCTGGAGCCTGTACAACGTCTTTCATCTTCCGCATTTGCTGCAAGACTGTCCGCTGCTTATCAGTCAGTCCATTCTCGTATTTAGTGATCAAGCGCATCATTCTTGTTTCACGAACGCTCAATAATCGTATTGATAGATCAATTTGGTACAAAGGATCAGTCTCAATCTCAGTAAAAAGCTTCTGCTCCTTTTCATCCATGTACTCAAACATGATCGTTTCATATTCACCGGTCTTGAATGAATTCTTGTTCCCTTTAGGAGCTGCACCACCCCTATTGCCTTTAGCATTTTGGTTGCCAGGTGGCGCTTTACCTCCTTTATTACCTCTGGCGTTTTTACTCCCTTTTGGAGCGCCAGGACGTTTAGTAACGTTACCATTGGATATATCTTTTGGTTTAGTAACGTTACCATTCAATTTCTCATCCCAAGAGTCTTGGTTCTTCCATTTGCGGATAAGCGTTTGGGAACACTCTAATTCTTCAGCAATGTCTTTCAGTAAGCGGGTTCCATTGCTTTCCTTCCACAATTGGAATGCCTGATCTCTTTTAGGATTTCTCGGTCTAGCCATTACATATCACCCACCTCCGAGCTGCTGAATTAAGTTTGAGTTTGTTTTTAAATATCGTCATACTTTTGTAATTCGATGTCGAGTTCTATGAGCTTCTTCAGATCTTCCACAGAAGACAATTTGATGTTTCCTTCTTTAAAGTCTCTTACCCATTGAGAGATGCAAGCCTGTGCAATTTTGCGGTAGTTCTCTTTTGATTTATCTATACCTTCAGCCTGTTCAGCTTGAAGAGTCATAGCATTTCCATCTTTTCTTCGTCAGAAAGGGAACGTGTGTTTGTATTTTCTATTGTCATTCTCCCTGACCTCCGTTACAATAGTGGATGAGAGCGTGATATTTTCCCACAAACGCGGCCGCGTCTTGATCACGCTCTTAGGCAGGGAGGTTCTTTCTGTCTTTGAAGGGAGGGTGTTGTCAGCACCCTCTTTTTTATTTAAACCATTGTAAATATATATGTTCCGCGATCCGCCTCATCATCACTGGAGGCACGCTCATTCCGCATACATACTGCACTGAAGCGTCCATAAAGTCATAATCCAGTGGGAAAGATTGCATCAGAATAATATCCCTTTCAGAGATATAATAAGGTTCATCGTATCTAATAAAGACAGAACCGCTTGCTAGTGTTGGCGGAACTAAACTGTTTTTAACTAATACTGTATTGAAATTCCGCTCTTTATCTTCTGTTCGTTTAGTAATGTCTCCAATGTTGCTATCGGACGGCCGCCGCTTAATCCATCTTTTATACGTTTTACTCGATTCATTCAGCCTTGATCCATGTCCACTTCTAAACTCTCCATATGTGATTGGCGGTTCATTAAATGTCAATTTTAATGGTGGCAGATTCAGGTCCTTTCTACGGCCAATAAAAAAGACCCGCTCTCTTCTTTGCGGGACTCCCATTGTGGCAGCGTTCAGCAGGAACAGTTGAACGTCATACCCTATTTTTTTTGCTCGTTCAATGACAAGTTTCACATACCCTTTTGCTTTTCCTTTGATCATGCCACTTACATTCTCAGCCACAAAGGTTTTAGGCCGCAAATGTTCCACAGCGTCCAGGTAATGAAAGAACAGATCGTCTAGTTTTTGGACAGCTTGCCCCTCTCTGAACGCCTTTTCTCTTCCCCAATCCTCTTCCCTTTTTCCTGCAGTAGAAAAGACGCTGCATGGTGGCGATCCGTCAAACACATCAAGGTTCATGAGTTCTTCAGGAAGCTCTGAGAGCGGGATCTGGTTAAACTCTCGAATGTCCATGAGATAAGGATATTTCGGCTTGTGATTCTTTTTATAGATTTTCATCATTTGCGGATCGATCTCGCAGTTTCCCAGCAATTCAAACCCTGCTAATTTGTAGCCCATTGATGAGCCACCACCGCACGAGAATGTACTAAACACTTTCAGGCCATTGGAAGGGATGTTTTTAAGATCACTCAATTTCCATCTATAGTTCATGTTGCCACCTACTCATTAAACGAGAATCCACACTTAGGACATGTATGCTCAAATTGATCATCTCCATATTCATCCAGATCGATCTCATGACTCTCAGATACTGCTCCACCTTGACCTGTATGTTCCAGATCATTCAGAACATCCTCTAATTCTGCGTCACTGAATCCCGTTAAACTTAGATCATACCCTGATCCCTCTAAATCCTTAAGCAGTTCAGTAAGTTTATACTCATCCCATTCACCGTCAATCTTATTCAATGCGATATTCAGTGCTTTTTCATCTTGTTCATTAAGTGATACGACGGATACAGGAATATCACTTGGATTGTCCTCCATCAATACTTTGAAACGTTGATGACCTCCTACGAGATGGCCAGTCCGTTCATTCCAGATGAGCGGATCAACGTATCCAAACTTTTCTATAGATTGTTTTAGTGAGTCATACTCGGGATCTCCTGGTTGTAGATCAATTCGGGGGTTATATGGTGATGGGTTAATTTTATGTACGGGAATTGTTTTGATATTCATCGATGTTTCCTCCTATTAAAACAAATGATGCCGCCCTGGAGGCGGCATCAACTGCTTACTTGATGTAAAATTCGTTTGTATAGAATGTACCGACAGTTTCAACATGGTTGCCATTCTTGTCGTAGCGCTCTACTTCAACCTTGAATCGATAAGTACCTTTCTTGTTATCAAGGGATTCCTTGATGCCGAATTCATCGTACTGTTTTTCGCTTGGGTTAAGCGGGTTAGGTGAATTCGTTTTGATTGTGACCCATTTCCCTGCAACTTTTCGTTGAGGTATAAGGTTTGGCCCACAAATGTAATCATTGTGATTTTGAACCGCAACAACCACAACCTTGTCCTTTCCTAAAATATGATTCGCTTTTTTCGGATTAGCAGATACACCAAACTTTGATGCCATGCTCATCATCTCCCTTTTTATATTTTTGCGCTCCTATCCCTCACCAAAGCACGTGCAGCCATACACCCAAAAGATGACTATTCCCATAAAAAAACGCCCCAGAGGGACGCTCAATATAAAAGTAAGATTAAATGTTATCTATTCACACGACGACAACAAGGATTTTTCAAGTCACTTCCACAATCGTACTCTTCAACACAGCACTCATTCTCATACGATTCTGTCACTGGATAAAAATTCTCAATTTTTTTGATGTGTTTATTCACATTTGTAATATGAGTTGGATGAATTCGTCTGATTGTATTCTCACTAGTTGTTTTTTTGACGATATTACGTGTTGGTGAAACAATTGTTTGTCCTTACAATTACAATTCTTTCTCCTACGTGAACAAAAGAAAAAATCGTCCATTCTGTTGCGGCTCATATCAACACCCTTTCAACAGTTTTGACTTTCATCACAGCATATGAAAAAATAGTCAGATTGTCCTCCACAAGTATCATTAAAATTGGAAAAATCCACTTATTAACGATGTTATTTTCTCCGGATACGGCCGCCTTGCCGATGGTACGTTTCGCGTCTCGTCCCCATGATTTCTTCCCAATCGCGCGTCGTTATTGGATCAGCATCATTCTCCTTCTTTCTATTAGAACCAGGAGCAATGCTTTTAAATTGCTTTAATGTCTCTTTAGAAACAGAATCCCTGATCTTCATTTCACTCGCTCCTTGCCGAATAAGCACCACCTTACGCTATTCGCTTAAATAAATTTTTAAATGATGACTACACTCCGAGAGGATGCCAAGTACAGTCAATCATCAAGTAAAATGAAAAACTGTCCTCGATACGGCCGCCGCAGACCAGCTGCTATCCAGGCTCAGAATGTCCCTCTCGTATGGCCACATTCATCAACACCTTTGTTCCGTATCCAGATACGCCATTGATAAGGGAAAGGCGCGTCTCCCAATAAAAAAAGCGGACACCAATCAAGGCACTTAAAGTGCTCAATGATCAGCGTCCGCAGGTTCTTCCTTCTGGACAAAATATTCACGTTCGTTTTGCTTGTCTCTATCATACGATGACCCGCACAGGAAAAAAGGTCCCCTTTTTATCCCCCTTTTTGTCGGCTTTTTCTCGGTTTTTTCTCGGCAATGCAAATAAAAAAGTGCCCATAAAGATGGACACTCTAGTTTTAAAAATCATGTTCAAAATCGATGTCATATAAATCAACCCATTCAACAAAATCAGGCATAGTTTTTGTACTTAAAAAGTGTTGAACAATTCTATATGCTTCTTCTCGACTTACATAACTGCATGATGGTACTTTCATTGGTTCTCCACCAACCAAATGCTCTATTGTTTCTATTTCAACATCCTTTTTCAAAGGGACTAAATAATCAGGATGTCTCATGATAAAGAATCCATATGGCTCATCATAAAAGAAAATAAGCCATTCATCTCCTCCCTCTACCTCAAAACAAGAATCTCCACTTCCTTGTTTCCAATAATCCGCTTCTTTTTCAAAGAAAATTTTTTTAATAAATTCTTCTCCTGGATTTTCAACTGGTTCTTCAACTGGTCCATTGTATACAATCATGAGTTTTCCTCCCTAGAGAAAGAACGTCAAAAAGCACCCATTGCCATTTGAGCAAGTAAGTGCTTTATATTAATCAATCTACGTATTCTGCTGTACCAATAAACCGTAGTGTGTACTCACCTTTATTTACTGAATTAACAGCCAAACCGTCTTTCTCATAATTATAATTATAAATTAAAATAATGGTATTATACTTAGAGTTTAATTGGATATCATTAAATTGTTTTATCAATTGATCATCATATGAGAAATCAACCAGAAGTTCTTTTATATCATCTTCAGCTTCTGGAATCCAATCCTTTTCAATTAAACTCCTATCATAGTAACCCAGTTTAAATTCTTTCTCAAAAACAGATGGAATGCTATCACCATCATCGTTATACATAACTTTTGTGTAATTTTCCACCTCATCAAAATCACTAAAGTTTCCCAACCACAAAGAAACATCATTTTTCATTGTATTACCTCCTTAGCCCTTCCGGTAAATCCTGAACTCCATTTTTCATGCGTTTACTCGCCCATTCATTTAACTCTCTAACAAAACTTTCATAATCAGGAGCATTATCAATAATTTTTAATATTTCATTATGTGCTTTAGTAGAGCCCCGTCCTCCATGCCGTCCAGGAGGATTAACAAATTCAACATCTTTAGTTAGCGTCCTCAATTCTTTTATGCGATCCATACTCACATCCCACTTTTTAAATTGAGGTGTTCTTGCTACAAGATGCCACTCGTGGTAGCCTCCTGGTTGTCTGATCCTATCTTCAATTTTACTTCTCAAAGCAGGAACATTCCACGCTTTCTCAAATTCATCGACTGATAATTTATCAAACCACTTATTAAATTCTTTATTTCTAACAGAAGGGATATCAGTGCTCTTGCCAGCTCCCTTTACACCCATTTTCCCCTGAAAACCTTTTGCCCCAAACGGTAAAAGCATTGCAAGTGCAGCATTCATACTGGCCTCTTGTTGTTCTTTCGAGATCTTATTTCCAAACATGTCTCGACCTGTAATCGCTTCGCTGAAGCCATTGGTCGCGGTGAGACCGTATAAGCCTTTTTGTGATGTTTTCAACGCATCAAAAGACTTTTGTGATGTCTTGTAAATGTCGACTGCTCTGACTGCGGCTGACGTTGCTTGGGTGGTTTTATAGACGGCTTTCCCGCCTTTGAAAATGCGTCCTGCCCAGCCAACGATTGGGATATAGCCTGCTGCTGCCATGCCGCCTGCGGCGACTCTCTGTCCCGCGGTAAGTTCTTCGCCTGTAATTGGATCGACGCCCGTAGCTGCACGTTTTGCATCATTCACACCGGTAAGCTCATTGACAATGTTTCCCCCATAATCAAGGGCTTTTTCATACCAAGGACGGTTGGCGAGCGCTTCTTGTTCCTTTGCGATCTCACGGGCTTCTTCTTGTTCTTTTTTGATTTTGAGATATTCAGCAGTTTGCTTCTCAATATCACTTTTTGCCTTGTAGATTTCACTATCTTGAAATGCTTTTTTGTCAAAATTCATTGGTGAAATGGCTTTTCCGTCATTTGTCGCATTCATCATTTCTGCGTACAATGCCATTGTAGCTTGTTGCTCTGTCTCTGACAAAGCGTATTCATCTTTTAAATTCTGATCAAGCTCTCTTAGGTCATTTACTGTCTTTTTTCGCTCGTCTTCCGCATCTGCAATCTTTTCATCAAAGGTTTGGCTATCAAATACCTCCAGAGAAATGAGATCGTCGATATCTTCAAAAATCGTTTTGAGTGCGTTTTTTTGATCCTTCACAATGCTTTTGGCATTTTTGATCCCCATATGTACAGCGTTGTCTAAAAAATGCTCTTCTACAAAGGTATCGCCGCCAAAGCTCGTATCATCAAGTGTCCCAGACACACCTTCATGAAAAGCTATTTGCTTATCAATGAAGCTGATAAACATGTCCACATTTCCTGCTAGCTCTTTATAGAAACTTTTAATGTTGTCGGCACCTTTTCCAGTGAAATCATCACCAAGGTTTGCCACGCCTTCTAATGCCTTTTTTAAATTGACCATTTGTTCGCGGAGTTCCTGATAATGTTTCGCTCTTGTATCCATGGCACTTGTTAGTGCTTTTGCATCAAGTATCTTCCCCAGAAGAAGTCACTCCCTCCTATTCATTGACAAGGTCAATTTTACCAACACAAAACTTGTCATTAAATAGGAATAAAGATACAAAAACAGCACTCATATGATTCCGAGTGCTGTTGAAAGATTAAACGTCGCTTGCTTCTTCAATTTATAATACCGGTCTTTCTTCAGACCCAGTTCTTCACACACCTCCAAATCCTTCACCACACGTGATGTCAGGTATTTCATCCGGATGATGTCTTGCTCAATTTCATCTAGGCTGTTTTCAAGAGCTCTTTCTATCTGACGGACCTTCAGTTCATTTAAAACTTCCTGGTTCCTGAGAGAAGGGAAAAGGCCTGTTGCACCATTTGCCTCCTGTTCCTTTCTGTTTTCCTCCTTCACCTTCAATGCCCTATAGACCTTAAGCTCCTTGATCAGAGCATTTCTGACATGCTTCTCGTCGATCGCTGGCAGTAAGGATAATTGTTCAGCTCCCATTTCCTCAACCTCCTATAAATAATGAAAGACATAGACCAGGGCAATTTTGCACCGATCTATGTCGTATGATTTATTAATTCGCTACCTCTTTGAGATCAATCAACATTTGTTCCAAGAAAGGAATATGATCTTTACCCGCAATAAAAGCGACATCTTCATCATCCATTCTCACAATAATCTCAATACATTTTGCGATGGGGTAAACCTCGTAATTCATTATTGATGGCATGTGCGGCTTATCAATAATGTTCTCGCTCAAGTAATGGTTTCCTATACGCTCTAAGTGGCTGTATTTTTCTTTATTCATTCCACTACCTCATCTTGTGGATACATAGCAGCTTCAACCTTTGCTAAGATTCCCTTTTCAATTTTGTTCAAATCATGCCCGTTCATTTCAGTAAAAATAATGTTGTCCTTGATGGCTGCTAGTTCTGATCTATCAAGCATAAGTTCTTCAATTAAAATCCACTCACCCATTTTTATAAATGCAACAATACAGTCCGCTTGATAAACATGTGATTCTACATCAATGTTATTTGTAATATCGTACAAGTCTGTATTTTCTCTTTTTGATGCCGTAAAGATCACATCAAGCAAACTTTCATTACCTTCTTTTATGATTTTCTTTGATAACTTGAAATGAAACTGTTCTTTAATCATTCTACTCACCCCTTATGATTGCGTGATCTACAATAGATCAGGATTTTGATAGATGTTTCCGATGACCTCAAAAGTCTTTCCACAAAACAGATAATTACGAAGTGGATGAGTTCGTAGGTCTCCTAAGTAACCAATTACGCAAAAACATCCATCATCAAAGACAATTTGTGCTGAGTTCTTTTGGTCATCAACTACAATATCCCCCTCATAAATCTCAACACCGTTTTTATCCTTTAATCCGGTGTACTGCATATAATCACCATGTTTATCAGCGAAAATTTCATTGACATCACCATCAAATGTTGGTGCCATCATGCCAATTCGACTTCCATACCAACCTCTAAACTTGATTTCTCTCATTCCGTTTCCCCCTAATCCGCTAGGCTGTTTTGATTCCGTTAAAGATAGGTCTCCATCCCTCAATAAAGCTCATAGCCTCTTCAAAGTCTTTTTGGAGGATGTTTGGATAAGCATTCACCCTGTAAGCGTCTTTTAAATTCTTCCATAACGCCGAGTAGAGTCTTCTCGTATTTTCATAGATTGATTTATCGACCATATCCTCGTTCCATAGCTTATGCACTCGTTTGTTAACAGCATTTTTCATGGCTTGTTGTTGTGAATAATCAAGGGTTATTTTTTTATCAATATCGTCACGAAGCTGCTTTATATCTTCTTTCATTCCGTCTACATCTTCATTCAATTGAATCGTTAACTTCATGCTTGCAAGTAGGCTTTCTTTATCACTCATAGCTTTTGGTCGTTCCTGTGACTGGATGTATTCTTTCATTCGCTTAAACTCTTGAATGAATCTAATTTTTGTTTGAACAGCTTCTTTCGTGTTGTAGCTGAATACGATCAATGTAAATGCTTCTTCGGTTAAGTCGTATTTTTTCTGTGTGCGGTTGAATTTGTCTTTGTATGAGGTGCGCTGAAAATTCAGCGCACTGAATTCTTCCCCTGCATAATCTATTTGCTTTTCAATATCCGCTGTTACATTTTTATGTTCTTTTCCGAACATCTCAGCGATCGTCACGCTGTCTGTTACCACTTCATTTTCTTTTACAAATACTAGTTGCTTTTCCACTCGTATTTCCTCCTTGTTATTTCTAGTGATGTGTTTTATTGCATCAACCCAGCGACCACGATGATCGCAATGATAGCCAGCAGAGTTAAGATGACAGGACCGTTTGACTCATGCTTCTCCATCAATAATCCCCCTGCAAATCTTGTATATTGCCTTGATAAAACGTGTTTTGCTTAATGACTTCAAAAATAATTGGCCGTTCTCCTAAGTGAGTACAAGATCCATACATATCAATTAATGCGTTTCGCATTTCGTCTTCACTAGGATAGTGATCCCATCCTCCCAAAAGTCTTATGCCTTGTACGTTTAAATAAAAAATGCTTCTCAGTTTCATAATGATCTTCCTCTCTTTTTTCATTCTGCTTGCTTGGCCTTATGATCAAATCGGGGGCGCAGCTCATGCCACGCTTTCCCAAGGTAACCGGTCAACCTTTTTCATACTTCCGGCACAGCCGATTTTCCCTAGATTCCGGCGTGCTGCTTGATAGGTAGGGTACGTGTCATGCTCACTCCATTTATCATCTGTTAGCATCTCAGATCGCCAATAGGCAACGTATCCGCTCGCTGTATTGACGATACAAAATTCAGCAAATGGTGATTTCGAATACCAGATTTCTTTCATTTTCACTGCCTCCATGCTATAGATTTATTTTGTGTGAACTTGAGTAATTTAAATTTGTGAATTGGCCGTCACGTGTAGTGATTTCCGTTTTCCCGTAAATGGGTGCTTCAGCTAAAAACGCTTCGTTGGAATGGCCATCTAGGATGATGACTTTAACTTCTCCTTTTTCAAAAAGCTGATCAATTGAGATGTTAGAGTCTATATGTTTGTAAGGATTATTCATGCGCACAAGGCCTCCCATGTTATAATGAATTGTCGGGATTCATTAGAGCCGGAGCCTTGTGCTTTGGTTCTTTTTATTTGTCCTGGAGAGCTTGCAAATCACGTACACACATTCTAAATAGGTGTTCGTCCTTTATGTCTAAGGACAAATCGATCAGAGCCTTTAATTCATCTTTAGTGATCGTTACATCCAAGTTTTTAACCCAATGTTTAGGAACAGCCGTATATTTTCCTTTAGTTGTCTTAACTAAAATCTCACCTTCAGAGATTTTCACGACGTAACCAGATATATGAAACATTCTGCGATCAACTTCACCTAAAGCTTCCACCCAATCGCCTTCTACGATGTTCCTCATTTCCGAAAGCTCCTTCCGCACTTCGAGCAGTAAGGACCATTGAAAACCCGCGTGCAAAATTCCAACTCATAGCCTCGCTCAACTGAAACTATGTTTCTACACTTGAAGCAAAAGAAGTGTTTATGTTTGAAGAAGAACTTGATTTTATTAATCATCTGACAACCCTCCATCCTTTTTTCTTCCGGCTTATCAACTCATATTTCTTGAGTGGTTCATAGAGGTGGACGCGCTGTCCATCCTCTTCGCGATAAAGCAAGAACCACCGTTTTGAGCGTTTGCGTGCCACCTTATGCAGCCCCATCTTCCTCATCTTTTTGATCATCTTTAGGAAGATCGTGTTCATCTGGAACGCTATCATCTGAACCCTTTTCGTCTTCAACTGCTTCTTCAGTATTTTCTTTTTGTAACGGTTCAGATTCGTTGGCTTGATCCTCTTTCCAATCCCACCATGCTTCAGCAAGCGGAGCAACTGCTGCTCGGTAGTCATTGATCAGATCAACGATGGTGCCAGAGGACATCTCAAGCTCTGTAGCCAACTTGCGGTATGATTCACCTTCAATGCGGCGCTTCGCGATCTCTGCCATATTCTCAGGGAAACCTTCCTGCTCTGGAGCCATGCCTTCAATGATGAATTGATCCACCACTTCACGCTTAATCTCCATCGGTTTTTCTTCAATTTTTGGTTTTTCTGCTGGTAAGCCCAATTCAGCCTCTAACTGTTCCGGCTCAGGATCAGCTATGTGAACCACGCCGCTCTGGTCTACTTGATAATTTACGATTGGCCGCTCAGTGTGAGCATTGATTTGAACGTTATAGCGGACAATGTCACTTTCAATCTCTACTTTCACGTCCTTATCAATCATTTCTGCAAGGTTTTGAATTCTGTTACCTAGCTCCTTTGTTGGCACTTCCAACACTAATTCTGTAATCCCTTTAGGCTTGTGATTCATTTTTTTAACTTTTCCATTGAAATTTATAAAAGACATATTTGTTCCTCCTCATGGGTTGGTGTAAGAGTAGATACTTCGACTTCAATTCTTGGTGTGCTGCTGTAAAACTTGCTTACATGCAGATCAACAATTTGACTATCATCCTGCCAAATTACTTTATTCAAGCCATCTTTTATTCCTTTGATGTAGTTATCAACATCCGGCTTCTTAGCAGGTCTCAACTCACCTTTTTCAGCTTCCGCGGCTTTTTTCTTGCTGAAGCTTTTCAATAATGATTTATAGACTTTCACTTTCAATTCAAGTGGACCTGTGAGGAGCTGTTCAGGACGATGATCACTTGCAGCCAGCTTTACATAAGATTTAAAGTCTCTTGATTTTTTGGGATCATACAGCCTTGTCGTGCCATTTACACTCGTAGCCCGCGGTCTTCCTTGTGCAACAGGTTCTGCGTAAATGGTGAATGCTATTTTCATAGTTTTTCATCTCCTTGAACATAACGACTTTTCGCATGGTACAAGTACCCTTCTTCATCTTCATGATCCCAACCGTTTTTCATATCAGCAGGCATGATTTTCACCTTTGTTTCACAGTTGTCACATGCCGTGTATCTAAAGCCCTTAAAAACCTTTTTGTCCTCTATCAATCCACACTCAGGGCATTGAAATTTAGTCTTACATTTCATGCGGTCAGGTTCCGGATCTTCCTTTTCAACCAGGGCTATATTTTTCACTTGTTCCATAATGCTCAATTGTTCTCCAATGCTCGTGTTCAAAGTGCGTTCGTTATTCAAAAGAGCAGTTGATCTTGGTCTCGTTCTCTTTGGTTCTGTTGATTTCGTGGGAGCAGGAGCAGCTTTCTTATCATCGTTTGACTTAGACATAGATTGATCTTGATGAAATAGCTTGCTTTGATTGGTCGCTTTGTCAGTATGAGTTGATTCTATCGCTCTGTTAACTGATGAAGGGGCAACTGTTGAAGCCCTTTGTCTTCCGTTTGGATTTAAAGAACCTCTATGCATGTACATGTCTAGTTTAGTGATCAACTGACCGAATTCTTCAGCTGTGTAATTATCTGCTTCAAAATTCACTTCTTTGCCAGAAGTGCTGTCTTTCATTTGTAATTTAATCACTCTGCTTCCTCCTCGATCTCCATCCTGACATTGTAAGTTTCAATATCGTTTCCTCGCTCACACTTAGCTGTAATGACTAGCATTTCAAGATCATAGAGCGATTTATTTGCGAGACTTTCATTCTCATTCGGTTTATATCCAATGCGCTTCAGTTCATTGAGAAGGAACTGCCGACGATCATCGCTTTTACTATTTGTCATATTCATTCCTCATTTCACATTGCGGCTTCCATTTGCCGCGATAGATTTAAAACTTCCCGTACTCTTTCACAAAGGCAGCGGTTATTGTTCCTGTTGATCCATTCCGTTGTTTTGCAAAAATGATTTCTACAATGTTTTTAGCTTCGCTTTTTTTGTCGTAGTAATCATCACGATAAAGGAAGGTCACAATATCAGCATCTTGCTCAATGCTCCCTGAATCTCGTAAATCAGACATCATTGGACGTTTATCTTGCCGCTGTTCAACTCCACGTGAGAGCTGCGATAGCAAAATGATAGGAACATTGAAACTTCTGGCCATATTTTTAAGCTCTCTCGTGATCTCACCAACCTCATGGTTTTTGCTTTCTGACTTTCCGATAGGGGTGATCAACTGCAAATAGTCAATGATCACTAAATGATCTTGATCAGGGTGATCTTTCTTGGTTTTTCTTATCCTGGAACGGATGTCAGCTAATGTTTGGGTAGGCTGATCATGAATATAAATATCTAACTTTTCATATTCGCCCATCGCACGATTGGCACGATCATAATCATCCTCGCTGAAATATCTCTTTGGATTCCTCCACTTCGTGCTTTCAATACTCCCTATGCTGCTTAACATTCGATGAGTCAGTTGTGTATCAGACATTTCCAGTGAAAATATGTCGGTTACTCCACCATTTAGCGCGTTATTATAACCAAGGTTAAGAGCGAACGCTGTTTTCCCCATCGATGGACGAGCAGCCACAATAATCAAATCACTCTTTTGCCAACCGCCTGTCATGGCATTAAGATCCGCAAGACCCGTGTTGACTCCAGTCAGATCACCATGATCTTCTTCCATGCTCATGAAAATCTCGGTTAATACATCCATTTTCGTCCGAGTCTCTCGTACGCCTACTTCTTGAGCTTCAATTGTTTTTTGATAAAGCTCGGTGACGCCCTCATCAGTAGGGGAACTGGCAAATGCTAAAGCAGCACTTTGCAAATCTCTAAGTCTAAAAGCCTCGTAAATTAATGTTTCATAGGTTTCAAATGAATGAGTAGATGGAACAGCGCTCGCTAGGTTGGTTAAGTATTCAAAACCCCCAACTGCATTTAAAGTGTCCCCCATAGATGCAGCGATATTGGCCATTTCCACTTGTTTACCTAGCTTGTCCACTTCCCTCATCGCTTCAAAAATTTGCTTGTGACGCTCTTCAGCAAAATGCTTAGACTCTAAAGCTGTTTCTTTGATTAGATCGCCTTCAAGGATGATGCAACCCAGTAGAAACTGTTCAGCTTCGCTGTTTTGCAAATTTTGCATTCTTTTCCCACTCTTTCTGCTTTTCTATGAAGTCGTTCGGTTCTGGTTGATGTACCTGTATCTCTGCGATAACAGGAGGGAATCGTTTTTCAGCAATATGTTGATCTACTTTTTTTGAAACTGCCTCATACGGTAGTGCCGTTAAATGCTCTAACCAAAGCCTTATTCTTTCTTTTCCGATCTCATCTGTAGAGAGTTCAAACCTTGGATACGCAGCTGCTATCCTAGTTAAGATAATCATCGCTTGTTCTTCGGTCATGCTAATCATCCTCCTCCAAATTTAATGCCTGCTTCTTTGGCGTATTGAGCTAATGCTGATAAGTTATCCTGTTGTCTCTTAGGTTTAAATTCAGATATGTTGCTAGGTGGATTGTTTTTGGCATGCCATCGATCAAGAATGCCCTTCTCCAGGTAAGAGAACGATTTGATGCCATCCGCTCTATGTCTTGGTCGGTATTGATCGAATATCTCGTCGATCCACACCAATATGTCTTCAAGGGGTATGTGCTCCTGAATGATCCTCTCAATGGCCTGTGCATCATTAGGAGTGATCATCAATCCTCCACCTCTTCGTGATAGATACTTGTCTTCGATTTGTTGGAAAGGAGAATCATTTCCTACTGGAGATCTCTCTTCTTCTTCATATACATTCTTTACATTCTTAACATTCTTGTTTGTGATCATTTGATGTTCATTTGATGATCTTTTGATGTTCATTTGATGTTCATTTTGGTGATCAACTTCGTTGTTTTCTTGTTGGTAAAGCGCCCATTTATTAATGGTTACAACAGAAAATTTGTTGCTCTTTTTGATGCTCAAAAAATTCATTTCCTCTAATTTTTCAAGCCACCGATACACTGTAACTTTCCCAGTTACTTGATCCCTTTTCCTAAGCCCTTTGTTAAACATTTCAGCAATATCGTACCTGCCAGTCACAAATTGACCAGGCTCTAATTCCACCACCTGATTACCTATCATCTGCTGATGATGTTTATGGCTTGCTTCAGTAAGACAGATGAGCCAAAGCCTAAGCAGGTTAGGATTATTGAACACTGGATTTTCACGTAATTTTCGATGTAATTTGATCCACCCTCGCAAATGAATTCCTCCTTCCCAACTATTTGCGTTTGAGTCTACAAATAGCGTATTTGCCTTCAATTTTTACTACTTCGAGATGCGGTTCATACTTGGCCATATATGTCTTGATATACGTAACCAATACCTTTTTCCGCATCTGCGGAGCGACTGATCTGGCCATCGTAATAAAACAATAGGGATAAGCTGTTTTAAAAAGCTCGCTCATTTCGGAACATAGACAACCTTTCCTGTTTGTTTTGCTATTTCTTGTTTGAATAGTTGCTCATCACTGTTTGTATCAGATAGGTGCAACAACCATATTTCCTGCACTTTTGACAAGTCATTTGCAGCTAGGAATGTCTTTACATTCTCTAAGCTGAAATGCGACTGTATGAGCCTATTACGCATGCTTTTGTGAATGCTCCCATTCTCAATATTTGCATTCAAGATTGATTCAGAGTAATTGCACTCGACCATGATGTGAGTGAGACCAAGAAACTTGTATTTGATGTAATAGGTGTCAGTGGCAAAGAGCAGCTTTTCTCCGTCCTCATTAGCCAATAGAAAGCCATACGGCTCTGATACATCGTGTTGTACATCAAAGGGCATAATAAGCCACGAACCGATCCTAAACGTCTGTCGAGTTTTTACAAGATTGATTCTGTGGTGATTTTCAACTCCCAGAGCTTTTACTGTTCCAGGAGACATATAACAATCAATTCCGGCTCGCAATACATCTTTCAATGCCTTACAATGATCACCATGCTCATGGGTGATGAGACACCCCTCAAATCGCATATTAAAATCAAAAGCACGTTGCATCTCTTTGAAGGTGATACCGCACTCCAAAAGGAGCGGGGTTTTACCATCAGTCACCCGATAGCAATTCCCCTTACTACTTGATGAGACAGCGTTTATTTCAATCAAAATGGTGGTTCCTCATTCAATGCAGACGGCTTTTCATCATGTTCATTCGATAGTTGTGGGTCAGGTTCTTCACGCTGCTTTATTTCATGCTGTTCTGAATCTTCTTCAGGTTCATTGAAACCAACATCAATAATTTCTGAATTAGCATTTTCACTAATTTCTTTTTTCACTTCATCCGGAGTAACATCTACCCGTTCGTCGTCATACTCATTTTCAGTTGAGTTATTAATTGCTTGAACAAGTAGATCGCTGTCATCGCTTGTGTTTATAAAATTCTTAGCCGCACGATTGATAACGGTTCTTTTGGCCATTTCCTGTGGAAACTTATTCTGAACCGCTTTTGTTTTCGCTTGGCTCCAGGAAGTTTCAATTTCTTTTTTTGTCATGATGGTTAGCAGTTCCATATCATCAATGGTCTTCACTACTGCATAAGCCCCGATGATCGGCTTGTCTCTGTTCTCAAACTTCGTTTCATGCTTGATAAGTTTTTCCCGACCTCCATCAATCTCATAATCAAATACATCGCCTTCAAAGATCACGTTTGCCCATATATCCTTAACATTGGTCAAACGTTTCAAGACTGCTTGTGTACCAAAATATGAACGATTTAGTTGTAATTGTTTCCCGTACGGAATAAAATAACATTGTGTTTTTGCAGGGCTTAAACCTTGTACAACCATATCCAATAATGAATTAGCAATAGATTCACGAGAGCAACTTTCTAATGCGGGTCTTCCATCTTTATCCTTCAGTTCTTGAAGCTTAAAAAAGGCACTCTTTAATGCATTGCTAGCATTATAGTTAGATGGAAGAACCAATCCTTCATCTTTTAACCTGCTTAGACTATTGTTCACATCATCTGTAATATTTTTTTGTACGTGTGCCAATTGATTCTGATTACTCATCCGTATCCTCCTCATAAATAAATCTGACCTTTTTACCTTGATGCTCCCTTAGAAAGGCCTCAAGTATTCCAGCAAAATCCGATGGACCATATAAGTCTCTTTCCAAAATTGCATCTTCCGGGCATTCAGAGAGCGGACCAGCGTTCATAGCCTCTATACCATCAATAAGCAGCCTTTCACGTCTTAGTCCTTCCCATCCTTCTCCTGAAAGAACTTTCACCTCTACCACTTCACTCATGCGATCACCTCACAATCTACAGTCAGCAAGTTGTCATCAGTTTCAACTCGCAGCTGTTTGTCCTTCTCGGATACTATCAAGCTAATAACTTGAGCATTCACATCGATTAAATTCGTGACCGCCTCGCTGTTATCAACGAAGATCGGCGCAGATATACCATAATGCTCATTTAACGTATTAATTATGTCTAAACCGACATTAATACGTGCCGCATTGTTTAGGCCTTTAGAGTAAGGCACGCCTCCATAAAGCGTTTCACAAGTTTCTGTTAAACCACCGTTGACTTGCTCTTCAAAGAGCTTGAAGCGGGCAAATTTGAATGCGTTGTTTATCCGTTCTTCCATAAGGTTCATCTTGGTTCGGGTAAACTCCTCAATGAGAAAAGTTTGTTGTTCTACCTCGTTATATTCATCAGCCATTTTACGTTCTTCATCTTTTAGCTCTTCAATCCGTTTCAGAGCTTGTTTGGCTTTATCAATGCAAAGTAGATCATTAAGAACCAATTTCATTTCTTGCTTTTTTTCCTTGATCTGCTCGTTAATCGTTTGAACAGCTCCACTTGTCTCCTGCTCATCTGACTGGATCTCGCTTTTAATTTTTTCGATCTCTTCGATCTTGGCTTGATACGTTGGATTATTCGTAATTGGAGCAATGGACGCTTCAGCTTGCTCCATATCTTCTTTCAGTTTTTCTAAAGTTGAAGCCTTAAATTTCTCTTCCAAATTCAACTTTTGAATTTGCTCTTCAACTTCATACAGCTCATTTTTCTTTTTGTCATATTCAATTCCTAGTTGTTTCCCCTTATCGGCTATGCGCTCAAGGTAATCACTTTTTTGTAAATTGAATTTCTCAATAGCAGCTTGGATTTCCCCTTCCGGCAATGCTTGTCCACATGTCGGACAATCTGTTTGATGATCCTCAAACGATTCTTCGTACTTTTTAGACCATTCTTCTCGTAACTCCAAACGTTCTTTATCTATTTGAGATAGAAAAGATGTTAAGTGCTCTTTCTTCGTGATCAAGTTAATGAGATCATTTTGGGTTTGAGTAAGACTGTTTTTCGCTAAGTAGTAGGCTTCTTTTTTCTCATTCACTAACTGAAATCTTTTTGAGTCATACTCATTCATAATTTGTTGCAGATCGCCTTCGAGCTGAAGCATACGCTTCTTACGATCTGCACCTGCATCCGCTTTGATAGAGCGAACTTTCTCTTCCAATGCCATAAGTGATGACTCCAGAACTTTTAGCTCTTCTTTCAGTTGTTCATGGTCAAGATCACTGACATCATCAATTGAGCGGTTGATCTCATCAATCCTGACCGGAAATTGCTCCAGGAGTTTAGTGATCTTTTTTCGTTTTTCAGCAAGAATTCTTTTTTGTTCATCAAGACTTCTTTCATCTAGAATCGATTGAAGTTTTGATAATGAATTGTCTTGCTTAATAACGTCATCAGCTGTCACAGCTCCGCCAATTTCCATGAGTACGTTTAGGCGATCCTGCCACTTCATTTGTTCGTTGAAATAAGAAGGAGAAGTTATCAGCTTGAAAATGTCCTCAGAGATAATGTCATTGACCTTCTCAGCAAACTCTTTTTTCTTCACTGGTACACCATTCACATGATAATCGGTGGTATGGCCAGAAAAGACTTGCTTTGCTGATCCCCGTTTCTTGGTCCATTTCTCTGAATAGACCTTTTTCAACTCAACTGACTTTCCATCAACTAGCAAGACAGCCGATACCTCATGATCAACGCCGCTTACCGCTTTGTTATCTTTTGAGAGCGTCTTGATCTCAAAGTCTTTTTTGTTTTGGCTGTCTTTATCAAAGAGCAGCCACATGAAAGCATCAAACAACGTTGTTTTGCCTGTAGCGTTATCACCATAGACTTTTGCACTGGCTCCACATGTTTCAAGAGTGAAAGATTTTACACCCTTGAAGTTTGAAAGATGGAGTTCTGATAATATGATTGTCTTATTCAATACTCTCACTACCTTCTTTTGAATTTCTTTCAAGGTAGGCAAAACCATCGCTTGTTAGAAAAGCTCCAAAGTAAGGGAGTTGATCTACTCCTGTTAATTGAGCAACACTAGGATCATGCTTTTCCAATTCATCACCTGTAATAATTTTGATGAATGATGGATCAAAAGACTGAACCTCTCTTAACAAACGTGCCTCCATGTAGCCCCATATCGTTGCACCCGAACCGATTCTTCTCATAATTTCCAAATGCCTATCAGTGAGTTTCATATCAATGCCTCCATTGATTTACAGTGCCAACCTGCTATAATAGGGGTTGACACTTTATTCTGTAATTTTTGGGAAAGGTTCACTTGTGGGAGTGAACCTTTTTATTTTGTGTTCACAAAGGTAAAATCGAGCTGTTCCTTCAAGTAACGATTCAAATTATCCAGGAGAATCTTTTCCCCAACATTCTCATCAATGACGTATTCGTCATTAGAGAAGATCTCATCCCCGAAGTAATCAGTTCCTACAACATCAACAACTTCGACGCCCTTTGGGTATCCAGTAGCATTTATTTGAGTGATCATTGGATGTTCAATGTTCATGCTATTATCCCTACCTTTCTTCGGATCGCATCAGCAGTGAGCTTTTTATATTCCTCAAAAGCCTCTTGATTAGGGAAAAAGAAAATAGGTTCCCCATGAAAAGTAATCACAATTGATCCTCCAACTTTCGTTAAACGGACTTGATCTTCACGTTTTTCTGAAAAGGGTTGAATTACAGGTTTTTCTCTCATCGATTCGTCCTCCTAAGATTTATTGATGCTTATTCGCATCGTCCGACTGCGGATGGTGTTCAATTGGAATGGATGGGTGTGTGCGCATCGTCCATCCGCAAGCCGGACGACAAGAATAATACTTGTCGTGCTCTTTAAAGAGCGATATAATAAATCCGATCATTTCGATATTCGATTTAAGCAGTGAGTGTAGGAGCTTGCTGCTTTTTTCTTTGTTCAAATTCCATACGTGACTTTAATTGCGTTTCGATTTGAGCCAGTGCAATTTCTCCTTCCTCGCTGAACCGCTCATTACATACCTCAATGACTTCCTTTGCTTTCATTAACTTGCTTGCCACAAATACAAACTTCATCTAAATCAATCCTTTCATTTTGTTTTTTAGTGATTTTGGATATGTTACTGATGTAATCTTTGCAGATGCTTTCAAAAGTTGAATCTTGGCTTCTTTCTCATAGCGCTGAATTTGTTTTAATGATTTAGCAATATCTTTGTGAGCTGCCAATGCTCTATCTGTATCAGCACTCTCTAATGCATTCATCAATCGTTTTTGTAATGTTTCGATGCAGATCATTTCTCTTGTTATCGCATCGTTATTAATGCTTTTGAAAATCGAATTTCGTTTCTTCATCTTCATCCTCCGAACAGGGCCATAATGGCTGTAATTTGCTGTGTGACAGCCAGCGGATCAATCCCGCATAATGTTGCAATCATTGCTTCTTTCGCATTAGTTGCTTCCATCCACCTGACGTATGTAGGAACATCAAGCATCTTTTGATCGTTCTCGATCTTCGAGATGCAACTGCGAGACCGGCTAAGCAATTCCGCAAGTCGTTCTTGAGAAATGCCTGCCTGCAATCGCGCTTTGCGAAGCACCACACCCAACTTCACAACCTCCCCACCCCCTTTCAATGTTCCTATCTGGAACATGTTCCGAATTGGAACAGCAAACCTCATATATCCGCTGTATTCTAAGGTGGTAAATCATTCAACTGGCTGAAAATTGGATTCCATTTGTGTTAATTGCCATTCTTCAAGAACTTCTCTTTTAAAGAAAATTCTTTTTCTTACTCGAAAGAACGGTATTTGCCGCTCTTTCACCATTGTGTAAACCGTGTCATGATGGACTCCAAGAAAATCAGCCGTTTCTTGAACACTCATAGTTGATTTTGTTGGCATTATGAGAACCTCCTTCAGAATTTGTAAACCATAAGAACCGCAAAATTAACCGGTATTCTCTTTTTTATCTTGTAACTCTTGTGTACCACTCGACTCAAAAAAAATATCCCTTGGATCTTTATTTAAAACACTTGCAATTCTCAGCATAGTGAAACCAGATGGCTCTTGTCCGTGAAGCTCAATTTTCGTAATGTTTGCGCGAGACATTTCAGTTCTTCTTGCCAATTCAGATATTGACATTCCAACACCTTTTCTGATCTCACGTAATCTGTTAGTGAAAACCATGTGTTACACCTCCTTGAACAAATAGTAACACAAGGTTTACAGTAGTGTCAATCATGATTTACACTTTTTTTGTTTTAAAGAATTTAAATATAATGTAAACTACGTATTACAGGTGATGCTAATGTCCAGACTTGGAGAATATTTGATAAAAGCAAGAGGAAAACTTTCTCAAAGAGAAGCTGCCAAACGAATTGGCATAAGTCATACCTACCTTGGGAAAATTGAAAATGGGAAAGACCCAAGAACAGGTAAAGAAATCAAACCAACTCCAGAAACACTAAAATTAATTTCTAAAGCATATCAATGTGATTATGAAGAATTAATGATCAAAGCTGGTTACATCGATGAGAGTGAGACAAGTAATTCTGAAAGTCCCAAACTGACTCAGTATCAAAGAAAGATTTATGAGTGGGCAAAATCCCATGACGGATTGTTCTTTGATAGTAAACCGGAAGATGTGGAAGAATTAATTGAAGAATTTGAAGTGGTATACGAGTTGTTTAAAAAGAGAAAAGAGAGAGAAAAAAAACAGAACAAATGATTCCTTTAGGGGGCAATTATGAGGAAGAAATCAATGTTTGTAATTTGCCTATCATTGCTCGTTTTCTTAGCTGGATGTAACTCAACTAAGACGACAGATGAACCTTCGGCAAACTCACAAGAAAAAGTTTCAGAGAAAAGGCAAAAAGAAGCTAATGAAAAACAGACAAATGACAGTTACAAAGATGATGAAACAGGAGAATTATTTCATTACTTAAAAAGCCAAGAAAAAATTAAATCACAGAAAATGGGCCCGCTCAATATAAATTTTGAACATGTCAACTTAATGAAGTTGTCAAATATTCCTGATGATCGACTAAGTGACTATCAAAGTTTAACTGATATTGAATTAACAAACCCTTTTCATTTTATTGATATTAAATTTTCTGTAGAGAATACAGATAAAGAAACTATTAATTTTTCTGGTATTAGTCATTTAATTTTAGACACTAAAGAACAGGTTAAGGTCAGTAATAATAACCTTTATACTGACATTGAACAATATGATATGAAACTTTTTGGTAATGCGAAAAGAGATTATCAAATTGCTGTACCTATTGATTCTGATGTTTCTAAAATAAAAAGCGTTAGAATTGTGATGAGTGCTCCATTTGACGAAAATTTGGATAGCGTTTCCGAGCCAAAAGAATTAACAGTTAATTTAAAATAAATGCTCGATAAGAGTATTTATTTTTACCCAAAAATAGAACACCTGTTCCCAAAACTAACTTGAAGGAGCTTATTAAATTGAAATATATCTATACTCATTTAGAAGATAACGTTAATAGACTATATGCAGAAATGAAAATCTTAAATCCTTCTGAACAATCTATTGATACTATTTCTGAAAAATTAGGGATTGAAGTTTGTTATAAAGACATTTCATCAAGAGCCATAATTAATCAGGATACCCAAATTATTATCTTAGATAAGAGATTGAATAAAAGCATTAGATGGGAAAAGTTTTGTCATGAAGTTGGCCACATTCTTTTTCATAAGGGAAATCAACTGATCATGCCCGATTCATTTAGGTTATATCAAGAATGGAAGTCGAATAATTTTATGTACCATTTTGCAGTACCAACTTTTATGTTGAGATCAGTAAATATACCTGTAGACCCTGACCAAGCAATTCAATTTTTAACTAAAACTTTTAAAGTTACTCCATCATTTGCGAAGCATCGATTAAACCTTTACAATCAAAAATTTTTTTCTCAGACAAGGAGCGTTTTATATGGCTAGCATTGAAAAAAGAGGCAGCAATTCTTTTAGATTAGTTGTTGAAACTGGATATGATGCTAATGGAAAAAGGTTAAGAAAATATAAAACTATTCGTATAGAGGATCATAAACTGTTAAAAACAAAAAGAAAATTGCAGGAATACCTTTCGGATCAACTCTATCAGTTCAAGATGGAAGTCAATTCTGGAGAATATATCGAACCAGAAAAACTAACCTTTGAATCCTTCATCTATAAGTGGAAAGAAAAAAAGCTCTACCAAAAGAGTGGAAAACCTTATTCTTTGACAACATCGGATGTTTATTGGAGTCTCTTAAAAAATCACGTTCTTCCCGTTTTTGGACACATGAAGATAGAACGAATAAAGAGTTTACATATCGTAGACTTTTTAGATGATTTATCAAAGGATGGTGCAAGAAAAGATGGTAAGCTAGGAGGATTAGGAGAAAGATCAATATTAGATATTTTTAAATTACTACAGGTGGTTTTTAAAACCGCAACTGAAGAATGGAAGATTATCAAGATTGATCCAATGAAGGGATTGCCCTTGCCGGTCAACGAGAAGAAGGAAATGAACTATTTTGAAGCTGATGAAGCTGCTCAATGTATTAAGGTTCTATATGAAGAAGTTGATATCAAATGGAGACTTTATTTCTTAGCTGCGATGATAGGAGGATTGAGACGCGGTGAAGGTCTTGCACTCGAATGGCATTTAGATGTAGATTGGGATGCTGGTGGATTTAAAATTAATCGTTCACTTTCAAAGACAGTTGATGGCAAACCACATGTGAAAGAACCTAAGTCCAAAAGTTCAAAACGATTTGTGCAGATGCCAGATTGGTATATGAATGAATTGGCTCTATTTTATCATATGTGGAAAAGAGAAAAGGAAAAGTTAAATGACGCCTGGGAGGGTGGAGATCACCAATACATTTTTCATAGTGGGTTTGGAAATCCCTATTATTACACAACACCAACTACCCAATGGAAGCGAATCACACAAAAATATAAAATAAAAAATATCCGTTTACATGATTTGCGTCACACTATGGTGGCTTTATTAATGGAAGCTGGTGAAAGCATAAGTGCTATTCAAAGACGTGCTGGACATGCTAGCGCCAGAACAACATCTGATATATACGGCCATGTAACAGATGAAATGAAAAAGAGTGCAGCGAATCACTTTAACAAGTTTGATCCTAAACATCTGAGAAACACAAATTCAGAGATAGGAAATTTCCGTCCCCAAGTCGTCCCCAAGGTTAAAAATAATGCATAATACAAAATTGAGAGATTTCTTATCAAAAATAAAAAAATAGCCTTCCCCCTTGTATTCTAAGGGGGAATTAAATATAATAATATTTGTTGAAACATCCCGGGGCATTAGCTCAGCTGGGAGAGCGCTACGCTGGCAGCGTAGAGGTCAGCGGTTCGATCCCGCTATGCTCCATACGAAAAACCATTCTTGAGAGATCAAGGATGGTTTTTTTTATGTACATCTTTCTTACAGTTCTGTTTGTTCTTTATTTTTTCTTAATCTCAACAATTTCGTAATGCGGTACGTGATCACAGAAAGATAGGCAATGATGAGGATGATGGTGATTGACACAGGAAAGTCGCTCGTGATGCCATGATAAATGAAATAGATTAATAGCCATGACAACAATATTACTTGGAACAGTTCTTTTTTCATTTTTCTCCCCTCATGATCGCTTCAATGATTTGATTGTAACACAAATAACGTCATTTTTTTGATAGCTATCAGAAGTAAGATTCTCTTTACTTGCTGATAGCATTTTATTGATTATTGCTTTGTCCGCAATTGTTCCATTTTGTTTTTCGTCTTCGGTCCGTAAATTCCATCCGCAACTAAGCCATTCATGAGTTGAAATCGCTTGACCGCATCTGCTGTTTTCCGCCCATAATAACCGTCTATCCCGTTGTTTTTGGCTCCTTTGTCTGGATAAAAATACAGAGAAGAGAGCACTTTTTGTACAGCTGTGACTTGAGGACCTTTTGTTAAGGGTTTGGTTACTTTGATAATGCCAGATGGCAGATCTGACGTTTTTTGTTTAGGGACGGGTGCTTTGCGGCTCAGGCTTTCTGTCTTGACAGGTTTCCTTGTGCTTTTGCTGCCAGTATGAGCGGTGGCTATTCCAGCTTTAAACTGATCCCATCGTCCGAGCAGCTTCCTCGGACACTCTTTCCCGCTCCAATGCTTATGAGGCACTACATTAGATAAAGGAATTCCAAAATCCCTCATCAGCTTCCGAATCAGCCATTGTGCATTTTCAACTGCTTGTTCGAAGTTACCGCCTGCGTTTTCGCAAATCTCAATTCCAATTGATTTCATATTGCCGGTTCCTCTGCCATCACCTGCGTGCCAGCCGTTTTCGTTTAACGGTAAATGCTGATAAATCACCTGATCGTCGACCGTGTAATGCCAGCTGACACCGGTACTTGAACGTGCGACAAATGCTGCGTGACTCGCCGCATTCGCACCTCGTGCAGTGTTAGAGGTATTATGCACCGTGATATAAAGCGGCTTCATCATGTTTCCTGGTCTGTTACGATTGTGTTTTGGGATGTAGGCTTGAATGATGTTTACCATATTGTTTCTCCTTCACGTATTATTTTATTAACCCTCTTTGTTTCAGGGCATCTTTTTGCAGCTGTCCTTTGTAGGTCACATAATTATTTTTAAACCAAGCAATGATTGCAGTGACCATTGTGAAAATCGTGGAGCCTGCAACGTATAACGCCTCTCCTGCGGTTTGCACTTGCTCCTCACTAATCGGCAAAACCGTTTGCCCAAACATCAAAAGTGTTTGATTAATGAGTGCAATAAAAAGAAGCACTGTGCGCATCACAGTGCCTTTGTCGAATGTTTTCATGATTTTTTCCTCCTATTTTAAATTCCGTTCAATTTTATCGAGTTTGTCGATGACGACGTCATACTTCTCACTAAACTTTGCTAACACTTCATTTTGCGCCTCGATTTGTGCATTGAGCTTATTTTCTCTTTCTTTTGTTGTATTGAGAACATAAAACAGAACCCAGCAAAAGAGAACGGCAAATGGCCCTTGTGTCATTAAGTTTTGGACGACATCCACTTCCATTGGAATCACCTTCTTTCCGGCAAAAAAATAAAGCCACTAGGCTTCGTATTTGTCTCCTGTAATGTCTTGATAGTCTTCTGCTGAGATCCAGCCAATGCTTACATAAAATGAAATATCCTCTGGGCCGTAACACTGCCAGTCCCAGAATTGTTTGATATCGGTAACAGTTGGGAACATCATTTTGATTCAACTCCTTTGAACATAGCCAATAGCTGCGTTAATTGTTTTGATAATAAAGCATTCTGCTTCTTTAAAAGCTCTATATCATTTGGCGGGAGAGGTGCTGGTTTTAAGCTATCTATATACTCCTGTGTCGCGGCTTCATACCATTGTTGTTTTTCAATATCAAATGCAGCTTTGTAAAAAGAAGGATTATTGGGTGGAGCAATTGTTGTACAATGATCTGGAATTACATAATTTCCTTCATCATCCATTTCGAAAATTTCTAAAGGTCTGACCAATACATGTTGATGATCAAATTCATATACTTGTATCATATTTACCACTTCCTTGATTTAATGGGATTACCATGTCCATATAGTAACCAGTTACTGCACTGTCATTTGCTGATAATAAGCCGGTTAGCTTTAGCTCTCCTGTTTTATATATAAGTAGTTTACTGTAACCTGTCGTACCAGATACCGGCACTGTCATGACGAGCCCTTTTTCAGGTAAACCCGTGATTGGAATCATTCCACAGATGACTTCTCTATTTGCTTTTAGGTGACCTCTCAGCAATAATAGATTTCCCCATTTAGCGTATTCAACCGCTCTATCTCCTATAGAAGAACCTTTGTCTAAGGTAACGTTCAGCCACGAGACACTTTCAAACTCAGCATTTGTAACTATCTGTTTCCAGCCTCTGAAAATACCATCTGTATGAACGGTACCATACCAATGGTTATTATCGTAGCTTCGACTGACATGAAAAGTTTTTCGGTTATTTCCTGTTTCTATAATATCTACGTTAAACCAAGAAGAATCAGTTGTGGTGGGCATATTCACCGCATTCGTTCCAGACACATAATAAAAACCAGAAGGCAAAGTTAAAATATCTGTGCCAGTCGGAATAAGCATTCTATTTCCATTAGCTTTTAATAATGGATGATCGTTCAATCTCTTCCAACCGCTCCATTCTTGCTGATTGTCTGTTACATTAGTGTTTGAGCGATTGATATACACATCTCCTGTATTATTTGCTCCTATGATCCATCCATAGGTATTTTCACTAAATACAGATAAGGCCCTCATGGAACTTCTTGTTGGCAGATCTGGGTGTGCTTCATGGATATACCATGAATGCACACCAGGCAATTTTATTAGTTTATCTAAAATACTAGGATCATTTGCATTAATTCTTTCATATGCTTTGCCATCGTCAGCAGTAATTTTAGATAATTGCCCTGCATCCCATTTGTTTTTTTCATCTAGAGTAGGCATTTGCAGCCAATTTCGCAATGTCATTCACATGATAGGAAAAACAAAATGCATTACCCGACGTGTCAATTGCGACCCCTACTCCAATATTATTTTGACCTACAAGCTGAAATCCTCTTAATGCAGCGCCCCCAACAGCAGGAGAATCGATTACTCCAGAACCTCAACGAACAGGCACCCAATGATTTAATTTCGTTATAAATACTGCCACCAGCAGGGATATTGATTAGCTGAGATCCGTTATCACTCGTCATTTTATATAGCTGAGATTCATTCCATTTCTTCTTTTCTGTGCCAGATACGTGAGGAATTGAATCCCGGACATGAAGATTGAATTGTTCTAACAGTTCCGTGTCATTTTCAATCAAAATCTTCATCATATTGTTAAATAGATCTGCATGTGCTTTGTCATTTATTTCAAAAGAATGCGGTGTTTTTAAAACCATCTTCCTCCTCCTTATATTTTAATGATTATTTTAGAACCAAAAAGCTCCTTAAATTACTTTATTATAGCTTTATAGAGATTTTAACTCTTTTATGTCACGCAATATCTGTGTCATTTGCTTTGTTAAAAAAGCATTTTGTTCCTTCAATATTTCAAGGTCATTAGGTATTGGTTTTGTTTTTAAGCTATTAATATAATCTTGCGTGGCTGTTTCCTCCCATTTACGTGCTTTGGGATCGTATTTTGCAATATACGATTCAACAGGAGGTGGTACCTCTGTAAAACCTTCAGGAATTTCTTCATTTTCATTCATGAGTTTTTCTTCACCAGGTATATAAATCAATTGATCATTATACTTATAAATCCACATTTTAGTTCCTCCTATAATGTGCTAAATTTAACTAGAAAGGTAATGAATTCTGTTGGATTGGATGAGTTAGAAGATAATTGTACACACACTCTTCCGTCAGTTGTGATGAATGTCCGATGATATTGTGGTACCCCAGATGTACCAAGACTAGAAGCTACCCCAACATAATAAACAGACTGTTTTGGACGGTAGCCTTCTGGCAAGACAAATACAGGTATTTCGCCTAAAGGACCATCTCTAACGGCTCCCGTTATCTCCACTTCTCCTAATGCATTTTTCCCAAACCTAATAGGCAAAGAGCTTGAACTATATTGTTTCCACCCGTTAAGTAGTCTAGGTGTGGTCCATGTTATTTGTTGATCGACTTCATTAAGAGTACGTCGCCAGCCTTGCCAGCCTAAATTTAAATCGAGATAATTCGTATACATGTTATTTTTATTATCTACGGCAATGACCCATCCATAAGTTCCTTTGTTATTACTATCAGATGAAGTAAAATGATAAAAACCTCTGGCCGATACTTCAGAAGGATTATCTTGTGCCCCGGCCATGGAGTAGAATGTACCAAATGTTTTCCCTGTTTCAGTTATTTTATCTAGAAGACTATCAGTAGCACCTACTGATACACGCACACCACCCGTATCATTTGTAATTTTAATCAACTGACTCTCATTCCATTTATTTAAATCGGATATACTCGGGAGGGGTGTCCAAGTTATAGTAGTATGACCATGATTATAGTAAAAGCTGTAAGCATTTCCTGCTATGTCTACTGCAAAGCCTGTCCCAATATTATTTTGACCTACTATTTGCATACCTCTCAATGATATATTTGTCGGTGATGGAGAATCCTCGACTCCAGAAGCTGCATAAAAGGTACATGTTCCTTTATCCTTAATCGCATCAAATATTTTTGAATCAGCTGAGACATTTATAAGCTGCATACCGTTATCTGCAGTTATTTTATAGCTTTGTGAGTCGTTCCATTTTTTCTTTTCGTCTTCAGAAGCATGTAATTTCATATCATGTGTGTGGCTGGTAAGCTGCTCCAGCAATCCATTGTCGTTTTCAAGCAAGGTCTGAACCATTTCATTGAATAAATCAGCATGAGCTTTGTCACTGGTTTCAAAAGCTTTCGGTTTATTTATTTCCATTTAGAATCCCCCATTAATAAATATCATCAATCTCAAATACGAATTCGATGTCGCCGTCTTTTTGTTTGTCTGTCATGGTGCGGATGGCGGTGAATTTGCCGGCTTCGTCGACAAGGGCTAGTTCATTGATGACTTCTCCTGCGAGTTCTCCTTCGGCGATTGTACAGGTGTAGCGGATTTTTGCTGGTTCCATGAAGGTAAACGAATCAATATTCTTTTGAACTAGTTCTTTTTTTAGTGTTTGTTCAGTACCGTCAAGAGAAATCGGTTTTCCATCCTTTGTGCCCCCATTTCCGAACGCCATTTTGACGACTTTTGTGAGTTTTGTTCCTTCTGCTCTTGCCTTTGCCATTTGTTGCCGTGCATACAGTGTTGTTACAGTTAAATGATCAGCCATTGTGATCCTCCTTATAGCTCTATTTTTTTAGAAGTTGCTGCTAGCATTTTTGATCCATCAAGCGGAACAGATCCATCGAGAATCCAGTAATGATCCTTGATCAGTAAGCTGCCGCCTTGTTCATTTTGAACATGTACTGGCAGGCGGAACGTCATCCTCTTTTTGGTGTGATGCGTCAGTTGCTGCTTTGACCGGAACATCAGAGCTGCTACTTGCTTCGTTTCATGCGCTGTCCCAGTCATGGCATAATTTATCCGGTATTTTGTTTCTGGTTTATGTTGAAGGGGCATTTTCATGTTTAAGGAATGCCGAAAACGAGCAGGGATATCCGTTGTGCCTCGTATACCGCTGAGGTAGAACGCCCCATTTAATACAAATTCACCATTGAGTAAAATCGGGATATGATCGAAAAAACCCACTCTGCTTCGCAGTGTGAGCCGCTGGTGATGATCATTTTTTTCATGAACATCGGTATGATGAATGGCTGTGAAAGTATAAGCTAAGTGCGCTGGCTTTAACGTTTCAAGTATGTCTACAATATATCTTGTGTTTTGCAGGTCATCTAGGTTTACACGTAAAGCAAAATGATAGCGGTTGGATGTCAGACGAATGATCGCACTTGGATTCTTGAGAAATCGATTCACAGATTTCTCTAATGAGAGATACGTGATTGGCGGAATGTTCGACATCATATTGAGTAAGCGTGCCCTGCGCAATTCAATTGAATCATCTGATTCTCGCTGCACCTTTAACATTCTTTCCCACCTATTCAATCCCCATGTCGCGGTTAAAGGGAAGAACTGATCCGTTAAGTCAAAAATGGATTCGTCCAATTGCTTGAACTCTGGCGCCTCTGTCTTTATTAAATGATCCACTTCATAAATCTCCGTAAAATATGGCGGCAAGTAGTTTTTCATTTCATCCTGTTTGCTCAATAACCTTCACCTGCCTAAGACGCGGTATCTCAATGTCCTGCAATACTAAGTTTTTCGACTCCCCATTCAATAACACATTTGCATAATCTGACACACTTTCTGAATGGTACAGAATATCATTTAAGGCGGACATTCGAATCGTACTTTTTTCAAATGCGATTGATTTTAATAGAGCTTTCACCTTTTCTTCTATTTCTTTTTGCGCTCCCTCAAGTGTCCAGTCCATTTGAAGTTCGACTGCCACTTCTATGTCGATATCCAGCCACTTGGCGCTTTCAACAGTTGCTTTTGAACCAATAGGAGCTTGTCCTTCTCCTTCTCCTGGAACTGGGTCTATATACTCCTGTACCCTTTTGACAAGAAGATCTGATGCAACATCTAGATTGCCGTCTGTGATGACAATTTTGACCGTTCCCTCTCCATTCCAAAGCGGGAACACTTTCGCTCTGCCAACACCGGTTACTTCCTCGGCCCATTTTTTGTAATGTGCTCTGTTGGCACTGACAGCCTCTCGCCTTGCACGTATTAAGTATCGATCATATAAAGAAGCGTCATCTTCTTCCTCTTGCCCTGGTATCACCAGTTCTTTCATGATAATAGATTCAAGTCCCGGGATCGTATCAAGTGATAGCAACGGCTGACCTGTTAATTGACCATTGCCGGCTTTACCAGGTGTCTCGCATTCCAGCGTGCCATCCTTCAAATATTGAAAATAAACGTCTTCAATAAAAAAACGTGAGCCTGCTGGGATGTTTACGTTCTCTGGTTGAATGACTGCTGACCAAACTGCTTTGGTGGCCGGCTTTCTTTCAATCCCTACTTCAGCAGCTCGCCGATCTAAAAATTCTCCCTGTGCTGTATCAGCAAAGACAAGCTCAAATACTTGATCGAGCCAAATATAGGACTGAGCCAGTTCAGCGGCAGCAGGTGCCAAGGCATTCCAAATGACGCTATTTTCTCTTTTATCCATGTCATCTGGCAGTCTGTCCAGCATTCTTTCCATCAATGCTTCATACGTTTGCTCCTCAAACATCGCCTTCCATCACCTCCTCTATTTCTAATGTGCCTTCATCTGTGACGATGGCAAGCTTGACTTGAAACGTGTCATTTTGCTTTGTGACCTCTATGTCTTCAATATGATCAATCCGCTCATCAACGATCAGTGCCTCTTCTAGCAACCTTGGAATCTCCATTTCTTTGTATTCATCCGTTGCTTCTGTGTCCGTCAATAACTCTTGGATTTCAGTGCCAATGTCGTGGCTGTAGATAGGATGTGCATACCGCTCTGTTCGCAATGTCATATAAATGAATTGCCGGATTGCCTCAATGCCTGAAATGGTTTCGTTTGTCAGCCGGCCATTTTCAAAATCTATGCGATACGTCGTCGAGGTTTCCGCCTCTTCGTCTTCTTCTGTTTCCTCAATTTCTTCCTCTGGTGAAAGTGCCACGTTCATCACCTCCCTTACAATTTGTCGATGATGTAGAAGGACTGTCCCCCTGCCATTGCCAACACCATAATGCTGTCTCCTGCTTTTAGTTCATCATCCTCACCCATATTCAAGCGCCTTGGCCAAATAAGTAATTCTTCTGGAATGATCAGCTTGCTATTTTCATTTAATCGGATATTGAGAGGGGAAACCGCCGTGACTTCTGCAATGACAAGGTCAATTGGAGAAGCTGCGTCTACTGCATTGACAGCTAATCGTTTAATCGCTTCACTTAATCTCACGCTTGATCACCCTTTGGCATGGTATTTTTCTCCACGACATCAATTGTCATGGTGTGTTTAACCCCCTTGAATTCATGTTTGTCTTGATCAATCCAGTAGGTTTTTTTTATATTGATTTCAGGGATTTTTAGATAGATTGGAAGACCGCTCTGCAGTTCAGGAATTCCTAGAGCTCGTATACTTTTCACTTCTTGTTTGACGCCTTTCTTTTCTGCTAACCGTACTTTGGCTCTTTTTTGAAGCTGCGGCTGGTTGATTTGACCTGTTACCGTCTCAACATGCTGTAAAATGCCGTATTTACTTTGACCTGCTTTATCCTGTTCGATTACCACAAGATCTGATTTGCTGCCCTTTTTCTTATTCTTCCCCTGTACATCTACAGACGTGCGCATCTTTACACGTGTTGCTGTCTCTTCAATAGAGGTGCTGTACTGATAATCGATAAGATTGACGCCTGATTCAATGACCCATACGTCCTCTGGATCGGGCCAAGCTCTCAGCCCCATTTTGCCTTTGACAGAATAAATTTGATAGTTTCTGCCGGTTTGCCGCTTCGTTTCTTTCAATGCTTTCAGAATAATGTCATATAAACTCGTATCATTTTTAAAGACCAGTGATTTCATGACATGTCTTGTATTTGCGATGGAAGTCATTGGAATTTGAAAGTCAGTTCCAATCCGTCTCAAGATTTGATCTGCTCTTTGATTCGAAAAAATATATACATCTTGGTTTTTCACTAAATATTGGAGCATATCGTATGCGGTAAAGGTCAGCTTGCCTTCAACAGGTGTCCGGGAAAACACAATGCCTCTGAACAGTTCTTTTCCTTTCCATTTAAAAAGAACCGTGTCCCCTTCTGAGACACGGTAATATGTTTGACTGCCTTGCTTTGTGATAATATTTGCCTGAATAGAGCGAGGGGCTTGATATCTTTGCCCCTGAAGTGTCACACTCTCTGTGACAAGCTCATACATGGTGCCGCTTCTGATGGCAAAAAGCTCAATCAATGTCAGCCCCCCCTATTGTGGTATTTTCAATTTTTGTCCAGGAAAAATCCAATGTCCCGGCTGTTTAATATTGCGTTTACTTCGTTTAATCATCGCTGCTTTATTCGCATTCCAAATACGCCGCCATTTTGTACTGTCGCCATAAAACCGGCCTGAAATGGCCCACAAGGTATCGCCTTTTTTGACGGTATACAATTTTGGTGGTGATTTTGAGGGTCTTTTCTTTTTGGTTTGTTTCGCTTTTTTCTTTCGTTTGATTTTCCTAGGCGAAGCGGTTTTGTATTCCTTTAGCTGAATCGTAAACTCACGATCACCAACGTCATATGACCCTTCCTTGTGTGTGAAGCTTTCAATGCTGCACGTCATATTGATTTTTGTCCCTGTAACAATCAATCGCACGGACTTTTTCGAACGCATCATTCGTTCAATTTTCGCTATCGCATTCTCTGGTGATGGAATGCTTTTATATTCAGCAATCGGCGAATATTTCTTAGGAAATAATGAAGTGAATGACATTTGTTTAGCCGATGGTACATCAATAAAGGTCAGTTCTCCAAATGAAGCAACCTTCACTGTTTCATTTTGTATGTTATTTGTGATCTCGAGTTCAGATGGAAGGACAGGGAATCGCAATTTGTCCTTCCCTTGGGAAATCCACAATTGATACACTGACTTACCCATCGATCACGACTCCCTTCGTTCCTGTATGAAGCTCTACTTCCAGTTCATCTACGAGCATTTGTCTAATTTTTTCAACAAGCGATTGTTGATCTTGTCCATTATGGAAATGCTGATCCCCATTGAATTGAATGGTGATTTGCTTATAACCTGATGGTGTCGTACTTTCAGCTGACGGAGCTGAGGTCACTTGCTTCATCTGTGATTCTGGTAAAGGTGCAGATGTATTTGTTGGATCATATACTTGCATTCCAAGTGCCTTGGCTGCCTGCGTCAATAAATATCTGCCACGAATGCCTCTTTCTTCTGGAATAATCCATTCGCGTTTGTTTCCTTCACCAACTCTAGCTACTTGCTCCTCGGTAATCAGTCCGCCATTTGCGTAGCCTTTATAAGGGCCGCCTCTTCTCATACTCCGTAATCCAGGTGTGTTGAAGACTGTTCCATATCTGCCCTTAATGTAGTGAATAGCTGCTACAGCATTATGAATTGGGTTCCAAATATCATTCATACCCTTGCCTTTATTGGCGTTAAATGTCGGTCCAATGGTTTGCATTAAGCCTTTAGAAGGTGTTCCCTTCTTGGCATTGGAATCCCATAAGTTGATTGCTCTCGGATTTCCATTTGATTCATGCTGTGCGATGGTCATGAGTCCAGGAAGCCAGCTCATTGATGTGCCAGTTGCCATTAGCGCTGCCATGAGCCATTGCTGAACACTGAGTCCAGAAGCCCCCATGCCGCTGAAGGCACCGATTAATGAACCCGCTTGATTTTCAGCAAACTTTTTCACATCAACTGAGTCCAGTCCTTTGACTACACCAATCGATGCAAATTTCCCAAGACTCATCATGACACGTGAAGGGGAATGAATGTCTAATTCTTCTCTAAACGCCTGCTCTACTTTCTTCGCCATTTCTTTGGCTGCTTGCGTGACTTCACTTGCTTTCGAACGCATGCCGCTGTTAAAAGCATCGATCATTCCTGAACCCCAGCCTGGTGATTCTTGTTTTGCTTGTAGGAAGGGTTGTTTGACGTGTTGATCTATATATTGACTCGTGCCAATTGATGTGGCATTTTGACCTGTGGCAAAACCAGTAACAGTTCCTGAACCCCAAGTTGATGAGGCTGTCATCACTTGTTGGTACGGTGCTTTTACACGATTTTGCAAAAAGCTATCTGTTCCTGTTGGTGTCATCTGCTGGCCAGTCGCAAAAGCAGAAACCGTTTGTTGACCATACTTTCCTGAGTCTGATGTCAATTGATCAAAAGGCTGCTGAATATTCTTCTGCTTCCAATGATCAAGAGAGATCACCTTATGGTTTAATCCTTGTTCAAAATTAGAATTAATTTGCTCACCTATGCTTGCAGCTTGAATGTTCCCACTCATTGATACCGATCCGCCAATTGCACTGGAAGAAGGATTTGAAGCTGGGGAGCTCGACACTGAATTTGCTGCCCCGCCGCTCGGCACAACAGACATTCCAAGGTGAGAAGCCGCCTGTGCAAGCAGCATCTTCCCGCGTCCGCGGTTATTTTGAGTTGGAATAACAAATTCGTTACCAGCTTCTCCGACCCATGATAAGGTGGGCTGGGTGATGTAGCCGCCTGTGGCATTGGTATCAGGTTTTTTCCCTCCGACAATCCAATTCACAACTACATCCACCATACCGCCTGCTATGTCAAAAATCTTTTTGACCCAGCCAAACGCTTTAGAAAAACCATCACTAATGGTTTCGGCTACTTTTCCAATCGGCTTCTGAATATTGTCCTCAAACCATTTGGATAATCCATTCCATATATCTGTCACCACTTGATACGCTGCTTTAAACTTTTCCCCAATGCTCTCTTTAATGGTTTCAACGGTGTCTAAAAGTGGGTTCCATACATTATCCATAAACCAGGACGATACAGCTCCAAAGATAGATTGTATCGTTTTCCATGCATTCGATAACGCTGTCCAAATCCCTGTAGCGACTGTAACGACTGTGCTGCTTAAAGGTGTCCAGACGTTCTCTATAAACCAGCCGGCAACTGCACTGAATGTTTCTTGAATCCATGTCCATGCATTGACTAGACTTGACCAAATGGTAGTCGCTACCGTGGCGACTGTGCTGCTTAATGGCGTCCAAACATTTTCTGTGAACCAATCGGCAACTGTTGACCAAACTTCAACAATTTGATCTTTAATTTCAATGGCTTTTTGACCAATCTTCTCAAAACCGCCTCCATCAAACCATTTTCCAATTGTTTCACCGATAGATTCGCCACCCATACTTCCAAGAATACCGCCTATTAAGCCACCGGCCGCTGTTCCTACTACAGGGACGACGCTTCCAATTGCTGCACCTGTTGCGGCACCTGCCATCCCTCCGGCAATACCACCTCCGGTCGAACCTATCTTTTCACCTGCATTCTCTTTTTTCATACCGATTAAATTTGTTGCACTAAGTAAATTACCGAGGACAGGTATTCTCTTCAATAATTTCCCGCTGCCACGACCGATATTTTTCACCGCATCTCCTAATCCACTTAACCCTCCACTACCTTTCACCAAACCAGTAAGTCCCCCAACCGAAGCTGCAATACCTGCCCCTTTCTTCAGTCCACTAGGAATTTTTCCAAATAACTTACCTGCGTTTGTTTTCAGTTTTCCTATTCTACTTGGAGGTCTTCTATTTCTTTCAGCTCTAGTTGTACCAGTTGGATTTGTTGGCTGTCTTTGCGAACGACCATTTCTATTTTTAGTTCTAGTAGATCCTCTCCTGCTTAAACCTCTTGCACAACAAGGGCAACAACTATTACGAAACAAACCTTTTCCACCTCGTGGCTGTTGCTGCGTTTTAGGAGCTGGATTTGTTGGCGTTTCTGTCGTTTGAGTTGTAGGGGTACTGTTGTTTTCCCTCGATTGATTTTTTGCACCAAAGATGCGATCTAAACCTGCACTCACCCATTTATCTAGCTTTTCTTCAGGATTAAATTGAATCTTCTCGCGAATTCGTCCGATCACATCTTGTTTGTAATCGTCCATTTTCTTTTCGATCCAAGGAAGTGCTTGATTGTCCCAAAAGTTTCTAGGGCTCAATTTCTCCTTCACTTTATCTGCAACGTCACCTGCATATTTTTGGATTTCTTTTATCCCTTGATTGGCTAGTTTCTGGAGCCCACTCTGTTTATTATCAATCGTTTTAACTGACGGAGTTACAGCCTCAGGCTCTTTTTTTATGTTTTGTTCTTTTACAACCGATTCTGCCTGATCTCGTTTTTTCAACTTACTCTTCGCATTGTCTTGAACAGACACTCTGATCTCGTGTTTAGACATCGTCAAGCTTTTGAGTGTCTTTTTTATTCGCTGAATCGCAGTGGTAGCTTGATCAATCATGTTTAATCTCATATAGTATGTTCTGTTGATGAGCTGAAGAATTGATTTTTTGATCGATGATATTTTCCCTGACAATTGATCGTTTAGTTTAAACGTTAGCAGAAGTGGACTTGTTCCTGCTTTTTTCAAACGATCGATGCTGGACCTTATGAAATCGAGTCCCTTTGCTTGAATGGATATGACCATATGATTTGGTAGCCTATTCAATTGATTTGTTAGTGATTTTAGATCATGATAAATCCCCTGATCTAGCGTTATTGTTAGTACTGAAATTTTACGCATCGATAAATTGAAGTTTCTTAACTTCTTTTCATCCATTTCTAAGCTTATTTTGATCGGTTTTCTAAATGGCTTGAGCTGCTGCTCAAACGTTCGAAACCGTTTTTGAATGCGTAAAAGCTTCTTCGACACTCGGTCTTCTAATTCAAATCGTGCAGTGAGTTTCGCCAGTTTATTTCCCTCCTTTCTTTGCTTCTTTTTCTAGCATGTCTAGTTTGTAGCTGATGAGTCCAAATAGGAATGCTTTGAATTGTCTTGGTGCTTCGTATAAATCAAGTAGTTCTGATGGGGAATAGTGAAGCTCGTGCATGGCGTAATATAAAAACACGGCTTCTTTATCCCCATCTTTTATTAGTTTTTTGCTGCGTCTTCTAAATCTTCAATTTCGTCTTCAAATCCGTTGATTTCAATAGCTTTGTTTAACCAGTTCGCGTATTCACCGCCGACAGATAAAACTCGTTTTGCTACTTCAACTGGATCTTGTGTGCTGTAGGCTTCTCTTAATTCCTTTGAGCGGAAATCTGGGTAAACAGTAGATTCGATAGCAATCCGTGCATAGAAGCGCTGGCTGTCTAAGTCTTTTACGCGCCCTCTACCTTTGACATTTTTGAACGTGGTGTTTTCTTTTTCCAACTCATCAATGCGCTCAGTGGTAATTGCTTTGAAGACAAAAGGGATGACATTTCCTTTTTTATCAACAAAACGCTTGGAAATCGGTACTTTGACTTCTTCTGCTTCTACTGTTTGCCCTGGCATAAAAAATGAAAGATCAAATGTTTGTTTTTCGCTCATGTTTAAAAACTCCCTTTGTTCTGTTTTTTTGAATACAAAAAAAGCACATCCATTCATGAATGTGCTTTCCAATATTTTGATGTATAATATAAATCGTACAATTGAACGGCTTGCTCAAGGGTGTCTGGCTCATCCCCGATAGGAAGGGGGTGATGCTCATGTCAACATTTCAAGCACTTGTGTTAATGCTTGCATTCGGGTCATTTATCATTGCCCTGTTGACGTATATAAACAAAAAATAGACTCCCCCCTTGAGCTTTGGACGGTAAAAGGGAAAGTCTATCCTTAAAACTATCTGATTAGCCAGCCCCTTGATGGGCCAAATTGTACATTGCCGGGATGTTAGCGCATCCTAGCTTCTTTTTATTCTATGCAAATTGTTTTGCTTGTAACCATACGTTTCTGTTTATTGGATGCAAAATACATCTATTTTCATTCTCTTTTGAATTATAGCATACCCGTGACTAAATGAAAAATAACATCTTTTTTAACCATTCTTAAACTTTTTCTTCATTAGAAAGAATTCTTCAACTTTTCAGGCAGATCAAAGTCTTCGAACGTAAACGGAACTTCTTCTTCAAGCGCCTCTGAATCTACATCCAGTCCCGCAATCTTAGCTGAATCAAAGTTGACATCAAATAATGTCACACGCTCGGTGCCTCGGCCAGATGACTTATCATCAAGCACAGCTTGAAGAGTGAAATAAGGATCTTCTCCTTTTTTCACATAGTTGAGCATTAATTGAACGAAACGTGATGTGACTTTATAGAACGTCGCAGTTCCAGTTCCGTTTGCGCCGGTTGTTTTATGACCAGTCATTCGGCGGCCCATGACATTGACTTCTGATTTGTTTTTCTCCACATTTGCTTCGAAGGTTTTGATAAATGCAAGCTCCTCACCTTCTAAGAAAAGACGGCCCTCTTTACCTGAAATTGTATTTTGCGCTTTAAAAGCCATCTTACTTCACCTCCACATTGAAATAGAATTTTTCTGCTGCATCTACTGGTTGAACAGCTAAATCGATGATAAATCCATCACGATCTTCATTGAGACCAATCACGATATCTGTTTCTGAGTTAAAGCCTGTAATGCCACTTCCATCTTGTAGCTGTGTGAGATACTGCGTAATCAGTGTTTTCACAAGCTGCATACCATCATCTGATGCTGGAATGTCATTGCCATTGGCTTTGCGTAATTTAATCAAATTTTTTAATTCAAACGTTAAATCATTGTTGATCGCATCAAGCACACGAATGATTTTGTTTTTCGCCATTTGCTGGTTCTTTTCAGCCGTGAAACTTGTCAAGGAGTTAATATCTTTTTCCACGCTCACAGTACGATCTCGCGCATCAAAGGTGAAAAGAAACTCCCCTTGTGATAACCGGTATTCTACTTGATCATTATCAAGGCGTTCTAATGTATCTACTGCTCCTTCGTATTCGACAAAGGTAAGTGACTGATTGAAGTTCGCTCCTGCACTTGCACCTGCGACCCATGCTGTTGTTTGAGCAGGCGTCAGTTCTGTTCCGTCTTCTAAAACAACACCGCTTGTGACATTAATGATTCCCTCTTGGTTAGCTGCATAATTGGCGACAACCCCTTGCACCTTACGTCCCTGCTTATCGCGTAATCGCTCAATAAATGAGGCAAAGGTTGCTTTTAATTGCTCACTATTATCGACCGGAAGAGCAATGACATCAAAGTATTCTGTTTCTGCTGTTTCTAGGAAAGCTGTATAATCTGCGACACTTGCTACACCATTTTTACCGCCGCTTAGCGCCACGCCAGCTGTAATGACCGCTTCACCTTCACCAGAAAATTGAACATATTTGTTTTTCACAAGATCTTTGACATCCGTGACAACCTGCTTATCGACAATATCTGTTCCAAGATAGGTGATGACGTCACGCTTTGTGCTATCCAGTACATTTTCTGCGACTTGAATGGTGATTTCATTTCCTTTTAGGCCGCCATAATTTGCTGTGACCACAAAGTTTTCTGCGATTTCAGCTTTGGCTGGCTCTCCTTCATTTAAGCGGTAAAGTAAGACCGTTTGCGCTTTTTTCTTCGCTTCACGGAAAAGAAGGAGTGACTTATCATCAATGTTGAGCCCCACCTTTTTATTTAAGTCTTCCATATTCGAAACGGAAATAAAGGTTTTTGGTTCTCCCCAGCTCATCACAAGAGGAAGTGCGACCGTACCTCGATCGCCTAAAGTAATTCGCTGCTCTGCTGTTGTTTTAAAATTAAAGTAAATGCCAGGACGCTTTTTCTCTGTACCTTGTGTAAAAGTGCCTCCGTTCATCCTTTAAACCTCCTTGGACAAAAAAGCATCAATGTGCTTCTTTGCTTCTGTTTTTGTAATTGGTTGATGTTTGATATAAAAAAGAGCACCTTCAAGGATTTCTGGTTTTACCCCAAAAAGATCCTTACTGTGCTCTTTTAAGGCTTCAAATGAAAAGCCAAATTCATTTTCTTCGCCAGCTGTTTGAGCGAGCTGTGTTTTTTTAGTCTTGCTCACGTTTGATCACCCCATCTGAAAAGTTGATATCTTCTAGGCTTGGCTGTTTGTCTCGGTTGTACCAATAGCTGCTATCCCACGTCAGGACAATCGCTGCTACACCTTGATCTATGATTCTTGTTTCCACTCTTTTTATGCGGACATAATCATCAAGCACCTCTCCTTCTTCACTGATCATCTGAATGATTTGACGATCAGCAAGCAATGCATCGACGACTGTTTCTGCCGCATCATGTGCTTTCTCTGTATCGATATGAAACACTTTCACTTGCAGCGAATAAGATTTCATAAAGGTAGATACCGTATCTGGTCCGCTGATGACTGTCACTGGCGGCACATAAACGGATGGAACTTGAAAGCGCTCTGGCAAAAGACGATCATACATTGTTACAGGAAAGCGTGTGTATATATAATGCATGATTGCCCCGACTTCTTGATTCATTCCATCACCTCCCAAAATGTCGGTCGATCCAGCTTTGAAGCTTCCGATCGAGCGAATATTCAAATAGTTGCTCATAGAGCATGACAGCATGGTCCCAGTAGCCATTTCCGTCAATCCATTGAGATGCAAGCATCATCCCTGTACTTGCGTTCGGATCATATTCAAAGCGGCCGCCAGTCCATCTGCCAGGCACCCATCTTCGCTCTCCACTTGAAGAAACGGCATGTCCATCATTGACGTAAGAGGCATATTCAAGCTGCGTTCCAACTTCAAGCGTGAGACCGCCTCGTGTGATAAGGAAATGATTCTCCTTGTCTCCTTTTTGAAAGGAGCTTAGAAGCCGGCCTGTATCGACAGCCTTTTCCTTGATTAATTCATCCTGAATGATGTCTAAAAACTGTAAGCCCATCTCCTGTAACCAATCTTGGTACTGCGCCTTTAAGCCGCCGTCACTCGCTTTCTGCAGCTGTGAAAGCAGCCGGTCAAGTCCATCAATTTTCATAGATTTTCCTTTCTGACGGCTATCACTTCAATGTGATGATTTTTCACTCTTTTAGGCTGCTGTAATTTGAGTGAGACCCCGTTCCACACCATTTTGTCATGCAGGCGAATATCACTTGCTAAAGGAAAATGGACAAGATAGGACTGATAAATCACTGTATTCGGTTCTTCTTGCACGAGTGACTGGCTTTTTTCTACGACATAGCAAGCTAGGTCTCTCATACTTGGAGCATCAGGATAGGAGAGTGTCATTTGCAAGCCCCCTGCCGGAATACCAAATTTACCGCGGACAGCCTCCTCGTTTTCCAGATGAAAAAGATCACAGCGATCCGTTAATAGAGAATGATAGCTCATAATGATCTCACCTTTAAATTGGCACTGCCACCAGTTAGAGATGGTTCAATATAATCAACAAGCAGAGCATACACATGAGGTCTGCCTTTCACTTGGTCCGCTGCCTTTGCATATGAATAATCACCCATTTTTTCTGATGTAAAGCCTTTCATCATGGATTCATCATCATTCAGCATGGCAAAATACTGGGCCATTTTTAATAATGCGATTCTTGCTTTTTCGGGGAGGGGCTGATATTTTTCGTTCGTAAAATCGTGACCTACGATCTGAAATACCGCAGCTTCTGCTTCGATAATATCTGCTGTCAGTCTCTCTATAGAGCGATTTTTCACACGATCAAATACAGAATAGGCTTGTACTTCCTCAGCAGAAATGATCATGACCTGCCGTCACCTACTCTTTCACTTTCATCACTTTTGCTACAGCATCCTCTTCCTCAAATTTGCTGTCGAGCTTCGCTGTTAGGACAATAATAAACTTACGGCTGCGAATATCTTTTTCTACTTCAATGCGAATATTGCGTGAAAAACCTACGATAATGTTTTTAGGATGTGTCAGCAAAATATCTGATACGTCTGTCCCCGCTTCGTCATATGGCTGCATATTGGCAAGCCCTTTGACCGGGACCCCGAATGCGGAGGAAAGTCCGCCTTGAATCGCCGCATCTCCTAAGCCTGTTTGACGGTTTGCTACTTGATCCTTCCACTCGACCTCTAGACTTGGAGATGTGTAGAAACGAAAATCCTGAGGAACACGTAAATATTTTGATGGCATCGCTTTATAGGCTTGCTTGAACATCTGGCGACTAATTTCCGCTCCATTTGCATCAACAATATGAGATACCGCCTGTTTTCTGACGCCATCCATTTGAGCTAAAAACGGATCTGATGATGTCGTATCACCGTTCACGATCAGCTCTTCAATATCTACCGCCGCTCGTTCCGCCAGCATTTGCATAATGGTCTGCTGAATTCCGTCTTTTTCAATATTGTTTTCAATGCTGTCGTAGGTCATATGGATCTCTGCAATGACCTCTTTCGCATTTAGCTGGACAATGCTTGTCGCAGGGACAACGCGGTCTTTTGCATCAAGCGCTTTTCCTTCTTCTGCTGGTCGCAAAATACGCTGGCCAAAGCCGATTTTTTCGATTTTTTGTGCATCACTTTCCATCGGAATGATGCGTGCATCATTTAAAACGGTTGGTGTGTTTTGCATCATTCTAATGAATGTATTAGATTGGGTTGCGTTCATGAGACCACCGGTTTTTAGGCTGGCAAGTGTCATTTCAGCCTTGCGAATCAACTCTTGATTTCTCACACTTTTTCCTCCTTATTTAGGCTTATAGTAAGCCATCCCATATGGGCTTTGTACTGTCATTTTGTGTATGTTGGATTGTTTGTTTTGAAATGCCCCGCGCTTTTTCAAGCATGTGAATCCGCTCTGAAATAGGCAAAAGCTGCTGCTCCAGCACTTGCTGAATCGCTAATTTTTCTCTGCTGGCTGATTTCTCTAATGAAGAGAGCTGATCACGAATCGGCGCAACCACTTGCTCCAGCACTTTTTGGACAGGCTCTTCTTCGCCTGCTTGATCTATTTCCTGTGTTTCCGCTTGCTGTAAGACGTTTTCAATTGCCGTTTTTGCTTTTTCAAGCTCGCGTACTTGATCCATCGTCAGTGCGGCATCTTGTTTTTGAACGGATGCTGGTCTTTCGCCAATTGTTTGAAGGACATCATTTGTCTTCAAAACGTCCTGCACAATTGGAATCAATTGTTCAAGCGCAGCTCTTACGCTAGACTCATCAACATCACTTGACTGTAACGTTTCCAGCAGATGATCAAAAACGCTCCAAAATTGTTGTGACATATTTGCACCTTCCTCTTTCAAAAAGAAATTTTTCAGCAAAGAAAAAAGCCCTCTCTCATTCGTCTCTTGAGATAGGAGCTGATCGTGTTCTTCTATTGCAACGATGTCCGCCGTTCCAGCCATTGAGTACCCTGTAATGTGGCCTTCCTGAATTTGATCCCAAATATCTTGTGAAGCCTTTGTCACAAGTACCCAAGATCCTTTTCGAATCAGTTCCCCGCCTACTTCAAAATCTGCTGGGGCAATATATGATTCAACGACTTCGCCAACACCATCTTGAAAATCATGCTGCTTGTCAATGTGACGGGCATCCTTCATAAAGCCATGTGCCGCCCTTTCAATTTCCTTGGCGGACATAAAGTCTTGGTGGGCATCGGGTGTATTCGGTTCATACACAACACCATACACAAGGCGATGAGCATCTTCTGCCTTTGTTAGGACATGAACTTCCTTTTGAAAGTCAGGCTGCCTCTTCTTTGCTTTCATCAAAAAGAATTTCTTTTGGTTTGCTGCCCTGTCCACATAGGAAACATGCGTAATTTTTGCGTTTTTTAATTCTCTTGGCATATGTTCACCTCCTTTCAAAAAGCTCACGTCCTTCTATTTATTTCTCCAGCTTTTTCGGCTCAGATTGAGACTGCTCATCAGCTGCTTTCATTCGGCTTTCTAGAGGTCGGTGATAGAGTTCCTCCGGCCATTCCTCTAACGTTTTTCCAAGAATGCGTCCCGCCAGATCTCGCAAATCGTTTGGTGACACTGCCCCAGCCTGAATAAAAGGCGTAAGGACCTTCGCAATCTCTAATGGGTCTCTAAAGTCAGGGCCATTTAATAGGAAGCGGACATGCCATATATCAAGATCCGGCAGAAAAAGGGTATTCAGTTTCCCTGTAATGAGATGACGCTCGGGTTGAAATACCTGCTCCTCTGTTATTTTACGCGCAGTATCTGCCGTGGCTTTGTTATAATCTTGAGACTCACCTGTGTAAATAGGCGGCAGACGAAAAGCGGAGCGGATTTTATTCCTTGTTTTTTCATCGTATTCTAAAAAGAGCGCATCCTCTTGCAAGATCTCCGCTAAGGATTTAAAGTTCACTTTGACATTTGAGACATCTTCTTCACCTGTTAATCCTTTTTCAGTTGGGAGACCTTCTACTTCAAGCAATAAAAACTTATGCGCATGATCAGAGCCTTCAATATCGTCCATATAATCCTGAAGCTGCTGATAGGAAGCCTCTGACAGCATCCCATTTTCGACAATGATGGCACCAGGTACATGCCGCCCTTGCTTAAAATAAAGATAGTTCAGCTCTTCTGCTTTACGCGCTCCGTACATATTGACGATATTGCCAATCCAGCGGGGAATCCCATACGTTCCACTGCCTATTTTAAAATGAATCACTTCTGTTGCTCTAAGCGGCTCTGGCGTGGTGTCATCATATTTGCCTGTTTCACAATTTAAAATGCGCGGGTCACCATATTCCTTGAAAAAGACTTTCTTTTCATTAATGATCTGCACATATTGACGGAATCGTTTCTTTCGATTCATCGTCTTCAATTCGCCATTTTCTGTGTATTTGAAATCGACGTCTACTGGCTCACTAAGCTTGCAAATCCGAATATGGAGTGCATCCAAATACTCAATTCCTGCCGGCTTTCCTTGCCCATCTCGCAGCACCTCTAAAAAGCCATTCCCCGTTTTCTCTCGGTCTTCGAGGACATAGCCAAGAATCACATCGGCAGATTCATCATAGTTCATGTATTTCGTAAACTCTTCAAGTCTTGTCCATTCCTTCTCTGCGGTCTTCTTTTTTGCCTGTTTCACACCTTCTGCATTAAAGTCAAAGGCGTATTCTACCCCAAACCCGAAGCCTAAAATGTTTGTTTTATAGGCATCAATACATTGCTGAAGAATGGTCGAATATTCTGCCATGCTTTTTAATTCATTGATATGGTAGGGCGGGGGAACAATATCATCTTTTTCGTAGGAAAATTCATCTTCATACATTTGTTTTGTGTGATCAGACATATTTGCCTTCATAATCGTTGCTTTCAATTGTTTCATTGTATGGACCTCCTCTCTCTGTTTGGACGGACACGCTCCGTAGCGGTATGTTTCAAATCCGTCACTTCATAATCATCCAGCGCATACCAGATGGCTGATAATGTGTGCGGGTCGATCTGAAATTCATCTTCCTCTAGGCGCCCATCCTTATCTGCCTTATAGGTCAGTGATTGAAGTTCATAGATGGTATACGGACAAGCATCGGAGCAAATGATTTTCTTAAAGCGTTTGATCTTTTTTGTATATTGCAAGCGTGAGCCCTGGAACTTATGCGCTGCCACCATTTGAAATCCACGCTGCCGAAAATAGTGAATGGTTTTAGGCTCGGCTGCGTCTGCCTTAATGAGTTCCTTTGATTCTACAAACTCTTTCAGGTCAACAGCTGTTTCATCATCTGTTTTCCCGCGGTCGTAATATTCCCAATAAATATACAAGTACTTTTTTTCATGATCGACGGCTAATCGAATTAACGCATTGTACGATTCGACAAATCCAAAATCCATACCCGCTCGTTTCAGCGGTCTTTCAATCTGCTGAATCGCTTCTAATACGTCAGAATGGCTCCTTACCTCAAATTGAGGAAAAACCTTTGTGCCATTGATCCCGAAATACCCCTTTCTCGCAATTCGATAAAGGTCCGGATCGTATTCCTTCAGCTCATCCAGCTGGTTCACATAGCTTTTAGGCAGAAATAGGTTATCTTCTGCTGTCGAGTGGTGATAGTACGTATCCTTGATGACGATGGTTCGCTTTTTGTATAAGGTCTCGTCATCAAGGATAAATCGCTTGAGCTGTTCATCTCGAAAGAAATGTCTGTACGTCCAATTATTCTGACCAACAGGATTGGTCGATAACATCATATAAAGAGGTAAAGCCGGGTGCCTCAGCCTTCCAAGCAGTTCTTTAAACCCTTCATAAGAAACCTCTGAACACTCCTCCATCCAAATGATTGAAATATTGTTGATCGACTTCAGCTTCTCAGGCTTGTCCAGCCCTTTAAATAAGATGCTGCTGCCGTTTCGAAAAGTGAGTGCAAGCGGCGAACTGCGGCACTTCACAACATGATCGATGCCAAGATCGCTGACGATCTCTTGTAACAAAGAAAATGTCGACTCTCGGTGCGTATCATATACCTCTCGAATGACGAGTGCTGTCCGCTTTTCCTCAAGCAGCTTTAAGATCAGTTTCAGCGCAATATGATAGCTTTTGGAGGAGCCATAGCCGCCTACTAAAAATTGAAACTTTTGATTCCAATCGAATAGAAAGTGTTCAAAGTGAGGATTGACTTCTTTTTCAATCAACGGCGTCATGAGTCGTCCTCTTTTCGCTTGATCATGATCTGAAGATCTTCTTCTTTTTCTTCACGCACTGCTTTTTTTGTTTTTTCGATTGTCAATTCAATTTGCTTCAGCCTTAATCTTCGTTCATCCTTCGCGTGAGCCAGCTCTTCAAACTGTTTAATGAGACGTCTAAGCTCTCCCATTGCACGAGATTGGGCATTTAAAAAAGTGGCATGCCGATCCCACGAAAATTGAAACGAAAATTCTTCTGCCGTGATGTCTGGTTCTGGCTGAATTTCTTCTACTGTTTCTTCTTCTAATGAAGAAGGCATGTATGTCGCCTTTTTCAGCTCTTTGATCATGTCATCTTGATCTGCTACATACATGATACGCTGCGCCCGAATAATGGCTGCGTATTGAATTTGAATTTGGTCCCAGATTAAATCAAGTGATGTCCGCCCTCCCATTTTCTCCATGATTTCAATGGTTTCATCCGAAAGAAATTGATTGAAGATAGAATGCGCCTGCTTTGATGATGTTTTTTGTCTTTCCCATCCGTATCGTCTTTTCCATGATTTGACGGTATGGATGGAGACATTGTAATGATCAGCTAGCTCTGGTACGTCATCCCTCTCATATAATCCTGCTTTGCTTGGATCCGTTTATCTTTCATTTACATTCACCTGCCGCCTCCTTTTAATTCAAATAATTCCCTAAAAAGGAATCATTTGTGTATGGATAGCAAACATTCGTTTGGTCTTTCTAACTATAGGTGGCAACTGTAAGACAAGCTCTGAATGATTGATTTTTTAAAGAAAAAACGTCTATTCAGCAGCTTTGAATAGACGTTCTTGTACTTTTTTGGACATTTTTGTCCGAGCTCTTTCCATATGTTTTTGGACAGTTCCTTTCTTTACATCTAGCATGATTGCAATCTCGCTAAACGATAGTCCCTGTGTTGTGTGCATAAAGAAGACGTCTTTCTCTCGATCTGTTAAAACGGACAAAGCTTCGTCAATTCGTCTTTTGTCCCACTCACTCACCTCTCTTTCTTTCTCTTGGATGAGGGTATATTCATGTGATAGAGCCTCTAATACTTCTGGATTTGCAAGGATGGTGCGCTGATACACTGAACGTCTGTCTAATCCCCTGCGCGCGCCTGGCTCTCTGCCAATTTGAAGCCAATCCACAACGTATTCTAGATCACTTACCATACTGGCGATTATTTTTTTATCATGCTTATCTTGATCTGACAGCTGCTTCTCTTCTGTTTCTCTATATGGTTCATATCGTTTTCTAGCGTCCTTTAATGCTCGTTTGTATTCGATTAGTAAGTCTTGCATGTGTGTGCTCTCCCCTTTTTAGAAAATAAAAAACGGACACCAATCAGCCCCTTTGTAGGGTCTTGATCAGTGTCCGCAGGCTTTCCGTCTTGGACTTTTTGTGTTGTGATTCATTCAACAGGCTAACTTATTTTAAAACCAATCTCGTGATCTACTCTTGCAAAATGCCCCTTTGCCGTTTGAATAATGGTTTTTCCGTGCTCAGGTACATCCATCATATAGGCCGTTCCTACATTCCCATCTAACACAATGACTTGAATCTTCCCTTTTTCCATTTCACCGACAAATGTCTGATTTTCTTGAATCGATAGTTGTTTTGGTTCATTCATATACTTGTCTCCTTTTTTGGTGATGATCTACTGTATTTAAAATGATTTCAACTCTTGGGTGCATACTATAAAACTGAGAAACTCTTAAATCCACAATCTGTAGGGGTGCTTCATCGGCAATGGAGCGAAGTGCTTCTTGAATATGTTGTAGACTCGGCTGGAGGATGCTTATGTGCACCGGGCGTATCAAGCCTTTTTCAGCATATGTACACTTGTTCTGGCAGCTATCTATATTTAACGGCATGTTGTAAAATAAACGAATCTCTAGTGAGAGGGCGTCTTTTATCTTTTGCGGACATTGCGCTTTTGCAGCGTCTCGGATTCTTTTCATGAATGTCTCTTTTTTTAGAAAATACTCTGTTTCAATGATAAAATGGATGACCATGTTACCCTCTCCCGTCATCCTTAGCCCACTGGCGGAGGTCTTGTTCCTTTTTATTCGCTTTGATCAAACATTTCATGAAGGTAATGACCTGCTTCAATCGGTTCATGTCGCTCTGATCTCCTTTCTTCTTTTTTCATCAGCGGCTTGCGCTGCCATGAGGGTCATGTATGTGTTCTTCTCTTTTGCTGTCGGGAAGTCAAATATCGGTTCCTTTTGATGAAAGGTGATCCAGCCTCCAGCTTGTACTAAGCAAAGCTGCGCTTCTTTTCGGCAATCAAACTTCAACTGATGTCTCATCATCGTCAGACTCCTCCTGACTGCCCTCAGCCTCTGCTTGATAACCACATCGTTTTATCTCATATGACCAGTAACTTTTTGGATATCCAAAATCATTCATTTGCGTCACCATCGGATGTTCAATATTCATTCTGTTCCTCTCCCCTTTTCGTTTTAAAATAGATCATCTTCTGATTAGTTACCCTTTATGTGTAACTTTTAGTCAAAAAAAAGCTCCTGAACACCACTATTTAAAAGATCTGCAATATGTTTTGCCATTTCTAAGATTGGCTTCATTCGGCCCATTCTATATTCGCATAGCCACTCGTGTATTTAGTTTCTTGGCTATATAAGTTTGTGTTTTTCCTTGTAAGATTCGTTCTTCTGGTAAATTTTCAATTATCATCTTTCCACCTCTTACTCAATATGTGTAAGTTATATTCATTATGATAATATACACGAAATGAGTAAGTCAATCATATTTTTATTCTTTTTGTGTATTTATTTATCTTTTCCGTGTAATTCATGATAAAATTTACACATAATATGAAAAAAGGTGTTTCCAATGGATAATCTGACTGGAAAGATTTTAACTGAATTAAGAGAGAAGCATGGATGGAGTAAGTCAACCGTTGCGAAAAAACTTGGGTTAAAGGCGATGTCTACCTATGCGAACTGGGAATATGGATTGAGAAAGCCCGATGGTGAAATGATTGTAAAAATCGCTGAGTTATACGGGGTCTCAACAGACTACCTCCTCACAGGTAAAGACAAAAGCGTCACCGATGACGATCTTGCAGACGATCCTGATTTGCAAATTGCGTTTAAAGCTGCCTCCGACTTTTCCGAAGAAGCACGAAGACAAACCATCGACTTTATTAACTACATTAGAGAGAAAGAGAAACAAAAAGGCCGTCAGCCAAAACAGCCAGACAGCGACTAAGGAAAACTGGCTACGTCCCTGATCTTTCATGATCTCTTTTCATAAAGCATCGCATTGCTGGGTATATGCCCAGCTTTTTTTATACCGCTTTTTCCCCCTAAAAAAGAGTGTTACCGATGAAAATATTAAGAAAGCCTGTACATTGTCTTTAGCTGCTTTAGGTGCTCTTACATTCTTCCAATCGGAAGGCGCTCAAACAGCTGCACAGCCTAAAGAATCAGTTATAGTAATGCTCCTATTATGAATAAAGTGATGACTGTGAACCGTACGCTTCCTGTAGGTTCTTCAATCACTGCCTCTCTTCCGCAAGTCAAATTTCTGTGTCAGGGGCAATGTATGCCATTTAATTAGGTCAAACTTCACTTGGATTCGTGCCTTACAACAAAGTTCTGTGACTGTTTCTTACTATAATTCGCAGGGTGAGCTTGCTATAAATGATATTACTGTTCGTTAATATCAATCTTTTTTGCACCTCAAAAGGCGATGACTTCATGTTCATCGCCTTTTGGTGTTTTTGCTTTAATTTCATTTACGTCACTCATCCAGTACTTGCCATCGCCTATTCAATATGTTAACTTTTAATAAAAATAGGTTAACATATTGAGAGGGGCTTATTATGGGAAAACAAACGTCTTTGTCTTGGGAAGCGATAGCGGAGCAGGCGATGAAAAATGAACCGATTACCATGCAGGAGGGTTTAGACATTCTTGAAGCAGACGACGGGGAATTGTTACCAATCATGCACGCAGCCTATCAAGTAAGATTTCATTTTTTTCAAAAAAAAGTGAAGTTAAATATGATCTTTAATGCCAAAAGCGGGTATTGTCCTGAAAACTGCGGCTATTGTTCACAGTCGGTGATTTCCAAAGCGCCGGTTGAGAGATATACAATGCTTGATCAAAAAACCATTCTGGCTGGTGCGCGTGAAGCATTAAAAAGAAAAGCGGGGACCTATTGTATTGTGGCAAGCGGGAGAGCACCCTCGCACCGGGAATTAGATGAAGTGACCGCGGCAGTAAAGGAGATCACTGAGACCATGCCTTTGAAGGTGTGTGCTTGCCTTGGGTTATTAAATGAAGAAAAGGCGATGCGGCTGAAGGAAGCTGGTGTTCATCGCTATAATCACAATATCAATACACATCATGACCATCATGCTCAAATTACGACCAGCCATACATATGACGATCGTGTTTCAACCATTCAGCAAGTCAAGCAGTCAGGTATGTCACCGTGCTCAGGTGTCATTATTGGAATGGGAGAGACCCATCAGCAAAATGTTGAAATGGCGTTTGCGCTCAGAGCACTTGATGCGGATTCGATCCCAGTCAACTTTCTTCATGCAATCGAAGGGACACCACTTGAACATCAAGGACGAACACACCCGATAAAAGCGTTGAAGGTTTTGGCACTGATGCGATTCATCAATCCAACAAAAGAAATTCGAGTATCTGGGGGAAGAGAGTTTAATTTACGAACGCTGCAGCCACTAGCGCTTTATGCGGCGAACTCTATTTTTGTAGGCGATTATTTAACAACAAAAGGTCAACAAGTCCAAACCGATCATCACATCATTGAGGATTTAGGTTTCGAGATAGAAGAATGTGCGCTATAAAAAAGTCTGCCGTGGCTCGGCAGACTTTTGACATGAGATTAGAATCTTTTATGGAAATTGACAGTACCGCTGCCTTCTTCACGATCAAAGCTGCCAACAAATGTCCAGTTAATATAGCCGCCGTCACCATTGTTAACAAACGTACCATCTTCAAATACCCAAATACCAAACGTAATCCCGTCATATTCGACACTATCATAATAGACGACATTGTTCAGTCCACTAAAGTCATGGTCTTGACTTAAGTTTTGGACAACCACATTATAATTTTGACCAGCTTCATAGAATGCACTATACGCTGCATTTTTCACAAATCCATCTCGATTTTGAGACGTTTTCACTGCTTCTTCAATTTTATCCGCAATCTCTACTGGATCAATGGAGACACTTCCATCGATACCTGTTGTTGTAGCAGCCTCGGCTTTTTGACCAAAAGTCGTAAGAGATAGAGGGACAGCAACCATTGAAGTAGCAATCACAGAACTGACGAAATATTTACTTGTTTTCCTCATTATTTCTAACTCCTCCTTTAATTGGTATGTTTATGCACTACCCTTTCGTTTGTCTCTTAAACGCTATTTTATGAAAAAACTTCATTTTCTACCAATTAAGAGGGTGATTTTACTGTTTAAAAGGGGCGAAACAACAAAAAAACTACCCTTTTAAAAGAGTAGTTTTTTTCATTACATAAACAGGAAAAATAAAATCAGACCTAGGATGATTCGGTATATCGCAAAAGGCACAAGTTTGATTTTATTGATCAGTTTTAGGAAGAATCGAACAACAAAGAGAGCCACAATAAACGCACTCACAAAGCCGACAATAAAGAATGGAAGCATATCTGTTGTTAAATATTCGGCATTTTTCACAAGTGTTAAGAAGCTTGCCCCCGCCATAATCGGCATGGCCATGATAAACGTAAAGTCAGCCGCAGCTCGGTGATTCAGACCTAGAATAACACCACCTGCAATAGTAGAACCTGAGCGGGAGAAGCCAGGCCATAACGCTAAACATTGAAACAGTCCGATATAAAGTGCCTGTCTGTACGTCATGTTGTCCACAGAGCTTGTTTCTGATTTACGTTTATTGATCCAGTCAGCGACAAGCATCAGCACCGCCCCTAAAATCAAACCGACTGCAACCGTTCTGACATCAAACAAATATTTATCAATATAATCTTCAAATAAGAATCCTAAAATGACGGCTGGTACGAGTCCAACTGCAATTTGAGCAATAGTCAGCTTATGTCCGCTGCGCTTTTGTTCTTCTGTGATATTTTTCTTTAAGCCTAACAAGTTCAAAATACGATCTTTAAACACAATCATGACCGCTAGAATAGATCCTAATTGGATCACGACTTTAAATGTATTTGCCGCTTCTGGTGTAATAATTTCCTTCGATTTCAACCAAAGATCATCAACAATGATCATGTGTCCTGTAGACGAGACAGGTGCATACTCTGTTAAACCTTCGACAATTCCTAAAATCAGTGCCACGAATAAATCCCATAGATTCATGATTTTCTTTCCTTTCAATTCTGATCTTTTGAACAGGCCAAACATCTATGTCCACATAAAGACAAGCTTCCTTTTTCGAAAGCTCGTCTTTATGATACTATATTTTTTTCAAAAAAAGATTATGACATCAAACCTTTTCTTCTTTATACAAATTGGATCTCATTTTGAACCAATCAAACAAGTGGGTCGTGATGACTTTCAAAACAGCATACGTCGGGATAGCGACAATGATCCCAACCACGCTGAACAATTTACCCGCTGTTAAAAGAACAAAGATGATGGTAATCGGGTGGATATGAAGATTTTTCCCCATGACCTGCGGTGAAATAAATTTCCCCTCAATCAGCTGAACAACTGTCCAAACAATAATCAGTTTCAACAGCATCACTGGTGACGTGACAAGCGCAATCACAATTGCTGGTGTAATGGCAATTGTTGGACCAAGGTAAGGCACCACACTTGTACATGCCGCAATGATGGCTAGCAGCAAGGCATAGTCTAACCCGATAATCATATATCCAATTAAAAGAAGAATACCGATACAGAAGCTGACAATGATCTGTCCACGGATATATGAGCTCAGGCGATGGTTCATTTCGTGAAGCACGATATGAGTATGATCTCTTAAATTATTAGGAATAAATTTCAAGAAATAATCTGGTAATTTTTTGCCGTCTTTTAATAGATAAAACAGAATAAAAGGGACTGTGATGATCGAGATGATGACTTCCGTTAGTGCACCTAGGAAAGTCCCTACACCGGTAAAGGTGCTTTCCAAAATCTTCGTCGCTTGACTTGACGCTTTACTGACCAATTCAGATACGTTTAAGTTCATCGTATTCTGCACTTGGTTAATAAAGTTGCTCCCTGTTAATTGTCTAATCTGATCTTCTACCGTATCGACGTACTTCGGAAGGTTATGAAACAGACTCATGGTTTGTGCCTGTAAAAAAGGAATAATGGACACAATGGTCACTGTAATAATCCCAATAATGACAATATATAAAAGCAAAATCGAATAGATCCGCTTGACTCTAAATCTCTCTAACAAGTTGACAATCGGGTTTAATAAATAATACACAACCCCCGTTAAAATAATCGGTAAGGCAATGGTTTTGATGAGCACAATGAGCGGTGTGAAGATAAAAGATGCTTTCGTGAAAACAAGGATGTTCAACCCTATTAATAGCAGGATAAGTAAAAAGAGAACAAACTTGTTATCAAGAAAAAATTTTCTAAATCGACTGCTCCACATTTGCATAGAATTCATATCGTTCCTCCAAACACGGGCTATTTTATTAGTAAATTGTACACTACTTGATCATGATATGGTGATCATTGTGTTTTAGCTCTTTTTCCAATTTTGCGATAGACAGCGATCCCTTTTGCTGCCGTTATCCTTACGTTTGGCAAAAGCAGTAGAACTGCCAGCAGCCATTCCAAGCATGCAGTGGCATAGACCATTACATATGGAAATGACCATCCATTCATCATGCGAGCAAAGCCGCTCGGCTCTATCACATGAAAAACACCAGCTGCTATGAATAAAAGCGCAAAGACGTATGTACTTCCTATATGTAGAATGCGCTTCATGTTCGTTTCCTCCTCTCCCTTCTTCTGAGTATTACCCGAATCAAGGAAGAAACTACCCGCTTTTCGTACATTTATGCCCTTTAAGTAAGACGCAACAGCCTAGATAAAGGTTTCATCCGCTTTTCAATAAAAACAATATTCCTTCATCCAAACGCTTTCAAAACATGTATAATCAGAGAAAAGCAGAAGGAGGAAATGACATGATTCGATTTGCTGTCATCGGAACGAACTGGATTACAGATCGATTCTTACAGGCCGGAGAGGGAATTGCAGATTTTACTTGTACGGCCGTCTATTCACGATCCGCTGAAAAGGGACAGGCATTTGCCGAAAAATACGGAATTGAAACGGTCTTTACCAACTTACATCAAATGGCAGCGAGTGATGCGTTTGATGCTGTGTATATTGCGAGCCCAAACGCCCTTCACAAAGAGCAGGCCATAGTGATGATGGAGCATCAGAAGCATGTACTATGTGAAAAGCCATTGGCCTCTCACAGAAAAGAGGCTGAACAGATGATTGCGGCAGCGAAAAAAAATCAAGTTTGTTTGATGGAAGCGATGAAAACCACATTTCTACCAAATTTTCTTCAAATCAAACAGCACCTTGATCAATTAGGTCCTATTCGGCAAGTTGTGGCCCATTACTGTAAACATTCCTCAAGATATGATGCCTACCGAAACGGTGAGATTCCAAACGCCTTTAAGCCGGAATTATCCAATGGCTCGTTAATGGATATCGGTGTGTATCTCGTCTTTCCAGCCATTTATTTATTTGGACTGCCAAACCACATCACAGCTAGAGGCTCCAAGCTTTCTTCTGGCGTTGATGGAAGTGGCTCATTGCTTTTACAGTATGACGGACATCAAGCACTTCTTTTTCATTCTAAAATCTCAACATCTCAATTATCTGCTGAAATTCAAGGAGAGGATGCCACGATGGTCATTGATCAATTTCACCGCCCTTCTCGTATCACAATTCATGATCGTAAGGGGCATCAAACCGACATCACTGTCAAAGATGATCAGCCCGCTATGTATTATGAAATCGAGCACTTTATTCAATGTATAAAACAAGAAAAGGGACAGTCTCCTGTCAATACCTTTGCTTTATCTGTTCAAACAATGTCCGTCATGGACGAGGCGAGAAGGCAAATGGGCATCATGTACCCTGCCGACAGACAAAGTTAATGGGGCATCAGATGAAAACAAAGGGCTGCATATCGCCCTTTGTTTTTGTGTTCCGTGTAAAATCAATTTATTTTGCCGCTAATACATCCGCAAATGCTTTCACATATGGGGGGAGATCCGGTGGACGTCTGCTTGAAACAAGATGACCATCTGTGACGACTGCTTCATCAAACCAGTCCGCACCAGCATTCGTCATATCATCTTTAATACCAGGTGTACTTGTCACCTTTTTGCCTTGCAGGATCCCCGCTGAAATAAGCACCCAGCCAGCATGGCAGATTTGTCCGATTGGTTTGCCTTTCGTATCAAACGTGCGGACGATGTCTAATACTTCAGGATATCGGCGCAGTTTATCAGGGGCCCATCCGCCAGGAACGAGCACGGCATCAAAATCGTCAGCTTGAATGGAATAAAAGTCTGCATCCGATACAGCAGGCACACCATACTTCCCGATATACTCGTGATCTGCTTTTTCTCCTACAAGATGGACGGTTGCTCCCTCTTCTCGTAAGCGTAGAACCGGATACCATAGTTCTAAATCTTCAAAATCATCACTGACAAACGCAATGACCTTTTTATCTGATAAACGCATAACATCTCTCCTTTTCTTCCGATTACCTCTATTGTACGAGATCATCTCTTAAAAAGAAAAGCGGTTCCCCTTGAGGAGAACCACTTTCACAATTATTGATTGATCTTGAATTTTTTAATTAAATCACGCAGCTCTTCAGCCATTTGGGAAAGAGTCGTAGAAGAGGAACTAATCTCTTCCATTGACGCCAGCTGCTCTTCAGCAGATGCCGCGATATCTTGAATACTTGCTGAACTCTCTCTAGACACATCTGCAATTTCATTAACTGCTTTAGAAATTTGCTCTGATCCTTTTGAAAGCTCGCGTACTGTTGTATTCATTTCATTAATTCTTGTTGCGATCTCCGCTGTTTGCTGGTTAATTTGTGAAAAGCTTTCTTTTGTTTGATCTGTAATAGAAAGCCCATTTTCCACTTCTTCATTCACAGATTTGAACATGTTTTGAGATGTTTCAATTTCAGATACAATTTCTTTCACGAGCTTTTCAATCTCTTTTGCTGAATCCGATGATTGAACTGCAAGTTTACGTACTTCCTCTGCTACAACCGAGAAACCTCTACCTGAATCGCCTGCACGAGCTGCTTCGATGGCTGCATTTAGTGCAAGTAAATTCGTTTGATCGGCAATGCCATTAATAACGCCTAAAATGTTGGTGATATCTTTTGATTTATGCTCTAGTCCATTGATCACACCTTCAGCCTCTTTCACTGAATGATCAATTGTTTTCATTTGGCCAACTGTTTGCTCCACAAGCTGTCCGCCTGTTTCTGCTACTGTTTTTGATTGGACAGATGACGCTGTGATCACATCAGAGGTTTGTGCGACTTCATTTAGACCTTCGTTCATTTGTTTCAAATGGTTTGCACTTTGCTCAACCATTTCACTTTGATTTTCGTTACCGTTCGAGAATGTTTCAATGGATGATGTAATATGTTCTGTTGCTTTTGTTGTTTGACCTGCACTAGCCGTCAGTTCTTCAGACGATGAAGCCACGTTCTCAACAGATGTCTGAACGGCTTGAATGACATCTCGCAGTGACTCACTCATTTCATTAAAGCTTGTGCCGAGCTGTCCAATTTCGTCTTTTGACCGAACTTCAATTTTTTCTGTTAAATCTCCCTCGCTGATCTTCTTCGAAGAGGAGACAAGCATGGAAAGTGGTTTTGTAATTGAACGAATGATAAAGAAGATGAGAATGCCGCCAATCATGAGGGCGCCAGCTAAAATAATAGCGGCCATGTTAAAGACTGGCTGCGCAGCTTCTTCTACTTCACTTACAAACATTGTACCAACAATCTTCCAGCCAGTCGCCTTGTTTGTAGTAAACTCCATTTGTTTTTCTTTTCCTTCAAACATATAACTCATGAATCCTTGATCTTGTGAATAGAGCTTTTCTAACCACTCACCGGATAATTTTGTGCCAGCTTTTTTCGTTGGATGGGCAACAAAGGTGCGCTCTGGACTTCCAATAAATGCATAGCCTTTTTTACCGATATTAATACTATTTGATTCTTTCACTAGATTCGCAATATCTAGGTTCATCGCGATGACACCAGAGCCGTCCTCAAGCTTCTTAGAAATGGTCACAACAAGAGTACCGGTTGATGCGGTTGGATACGGAGCAGAAACAGACAGTTCACCGTTTTTGGCCCAGCCATCTTTATACCAATCTCGTTCAGTTGCGACATAGTCAGCCGGCATTTTTTTATTAGGATATCTTGAAAACACTTTGCCATCATTTGAAGCGACAAAGATGCCTTCTGTGTCATCATTCATACGCATGAATTGCTCAAAGCGTCCTTGAATATCAGTGGTTCCTTTTTGCTTGAGCTTTTTCTCCGTGATCCATTGACTGAAAAAATCGGCTGCGTCTGTTTTCACTTTCATAACCTTCGTAATATTTTTATCTAGCTGCTCAACGTTTTCCTTTGCGCTTTGCAAAATTTGATCATTTAAGGAGGTGCTTGCAGTATGATATGAAGAATATGCCAATACAATAACTGGGCATAACAGAATAAATAAGAAAGAGAATACGAGTTTTTTTGAAATAGATGGCTTTTTGAAATACTGTATGAATTTCATAAAAAAGAAAACTCCTTTTAGTAAGATAGTATATATATCGGAAGAACTACTAGGTTGTTTACTTTTTTAACTTATTAAAGTCTAATTGAGCCCAAAATACCCAAATTATATGCAGTGAATGGAAAACACCTGACGCCAAAACGTCAGGTGTTCCAGATTGTTGACAAAGGGCTAAAATGAACTTTATTTTAGCCCTTTGTCTTCTTTTCAGCGTGATAGAAAACCTTTGAAGTCTAGGAAGGACGAGTACCGGCGCGG
>NZ_NKHG01000075.1 GCF_002744245.1 Bacillus pumilus
TCAACAATCTGAGAGATCACGTCATGTGATCTCTTTTTTAGCTTTTATACTTTTTCCAGTCTAAATGACTTTCATCTAGCAGCTCTGAGAAGCTTTTATTTTTTTCTTTTTCTTTCTGCTGCCGAAGGAGGTCTTGTCGTTTTTGTTCTTCTCTTTTTTCTGTCTCGACGGCAAGATTCTGCTTCATTTGAAGGAGTCGCTGTTTAACATCATCATTGATGCTGTCCTTTAGCTTTGCTTGATCTTGATTGGTCTTTTTCATTGTGCCTCTCTCCTTTTGCCTTAGTGTATCATCCGTTTTATTTGCTGAGCAAGAGTCACGCCAATCTCCCAACATGTGGTATGATCATCATAGAAAAACTCCGGAAAGGAAGAATCGGCTTGAAGAAGAAATGGATCGCTATACTTGCCTTTATATTATTTCCACTCGCTGCAATCGGCATTTTTTTCACCAATAAAATGATGTATATTCGTAAATTAACGGATGAAGAGCTCATCAAACGAGAAACAGATGAAGGTCATTATCATCACGAGGAATTTAAACAGCTCAAAAAAGAGAAAGTGTGTATCCCCTCATCATTTGGTTATGATCTTCATGGCTATTTTGTGCCGTTTCCACATACCACTCGCACCATCGTGCTTTGCCACGGCGTCACAGTCAGTTTGATCAATTCCGTTAAGTATATGAAATTATTCCAAAGGCTCGGATGGAATGTGATGCTTTATGATCATAGAAGACATGGGATGAGTGGCGGAAAAACCACTAGTTATGGATACTATGAAAAAGAAGATTTAGCGCAGGTTGTTCAGTGGCTGAGACAAAGGCTCGGGGAAAGTGCCATCATTGGTATACACGGGGAATCAATGGGTGCAGTCACGACCTTGCTATATGCTGCTAAACCGGAAGCAAGCGCCAATTTTTACATTGCGGATTGTCCTTTTGCTTCTTTTAGGGATCAGCTGGTGTTTCGGTTAAAAACGGATTTTCGCCTTTCAGGTCATTGGATTCTTCCACTAAGTGATCAAGTGTTAAAATGGCGGGACGGATATCGCATCAAGCAGATTTGCCCTCTTGATGTGATTGACGAGGTGAAAGAACCTGTTCTCTTTATCCATAGCCGTCATGACGATTATATCCCGTGCGAACAAAGCCAACAGTTATATGCACGAAAAAAGGGTGATAAACGGCTATTTATTGCGCCACATGGTGCGCATGCGATGTCTTTTAGTGAAAATAAGGAAGCTTATGAACAAGAGGTCCAAGCATTTCTTCAAACATTTAAACTCAATGAAGATGAAAGAGGAGAATGAACAGCAGTTCGTCTCCTCTTTTCTAGCTAACTTATCCGATAGTCACCACTGTTGTATGGTGTCTGCCCGCTAACTCCATATGACTCTCTTCCGATTGCTGCTGACTCATGACCGATAATCCTGCAGTTGCTGCCAATAAAAGAACTATCAAACTCATTTTCATATAAATGACCTCCATTTTTAATTTTTGAAATAGCTTGAATTTTCCTTTCGTAAAACCGGGTAGATACTTCAAATAATCCAAGCTCATTATAATAATGAGCCGCATCAAGTGCCAATTCCTCAATATCCGGATATAAGCGCTTGTCCTCCAACAAATCTAATGTATCGTCTATGATTTTTATTTCTGCATCAACGTATAATGCTTTTAAAAACTGAAATTTACAGATGTAAATTTCATCTTCTAATTCACAGGCTTTCATAATACCTTGTTGATAGAGGGTTAACGACTCTTCTATTTTTTTTGTTTAAACAGGATTTGTGTCAGCATAAATAGTGGGTCTAGAGAGCGATTCAGATGGGTTAAATTCTCCTTTTCAAACACTTCAAGAGAGTCTTTCAGATAACGACTTGCTGCGGCAAGATCGTTCATTTGGTAATAGCAGTTACCTAAGTTGAAAAGGGCCGAACCTATGACTCGAGGGTTTCCAATTGAGCGTGCTCGCTTTAGAGCATTTTTAAAGTAGGGCAATGCATGTTCATAGCATTTCAAATCATCATAGTTTGCACCGATTACAAATTCGCAGTGGATGATTCTCAGCGTATACGTTCTGTAGGCAGAGTACGTATCTAACGCTTGCAAGGCATAGTGCATCGAAAAGTGGGTTTGTTTCATGTGGTAGTATATTTCTGCTAATTTAAAATAAAATTCTGCTCTTTCTATATCATCTGATATGAGATTGAGCTTTTTTTCTGCGGAACGGTAATAAGCAATAGCACTCAAATAGTTTCTCTGTTCAAATTCAAACATTCCTGTGAAAAAATGAACATAGTATTCAAGCATATCTGTTAATTTCGTTTGCGAATGCTCTATTGTTTCTAGAAGCTTCTTAATTTCTTCATCATTCGAGGCTTTCTTTGCCGGTTCAAAATATTCGAGCATCACCTTATGGCGAAAATCCATCAGCTGGTAAAATAGCAGCAGGTTTTGATCCTGCTCCATCTCAAGGATTTCCTGCTCGATCTCGGCTTTTAGCTTCTCTGCTTTCATGACGTGAAATCCGCAAATTTGCCTATACCATTCGTTTATTTTGATTCCAACCTGAGGCGATGACAGCTTGAGCTTCAATTCACCTTAGCACCTCCCTTCTCATATACGATACATGTTGTATTCTATCATATTTCCTCGAATGGAAGAAATATGAAATGTCGTTTTTCGTAAAGTTTTCGGTATCCCGCAATAAGCGCTTCTATTGCCGATTTTCCGGCATTTACAGCCTCCATATTTTCATTTCCATTTTTCTCATTTTGTCGAAATGTTTGTTAAAAATTGCTTTTTATCGTTTGAAAAGATCATTTTTCAAATTAGACAGCTCTGCTGTTTGATGAGATGATGATGCCACGAAAAAAAGCCCCTTTCAGTGGT
>NZ_NKHG01000009.1 GCF_002744245.1 Bacillus pumilus
CTGACACCGAATGCGAGGGTTTGTCTACACGCTGAGCTCATCTCGATGATGAGCTTTTTTGTTATGAATAAAAGATAAAGGTGATGACTGTTGCGGATATGATTCCAATACTAATGTAAAAGCTGGCAAACCATATATTCCAACGGGTGATACGGTAAGGGTTGACCTTCATCAAATCTGCTAATAGTGAGACGGAAACATTAAATGGACTAAACATGACTGTCGACGTTCCAGCTGTAATGAGCATCATCGCGATTGGCAGGGCGGGGAGCTCATGAATGACAGGTGTTAACATACTCACTAATAGAGCAAGCGAGACAAGTGGGTGAAAGCCGCAAAGAGCTGTGATCAGAAAATATAAGCCAATGACACAATAAACCCAAATCGCATGGTCTGATATACTGACAATAAATGCTTGTACAGGCTTCATACTGTTGGTAACGAGCAACATATCGACAAAGAACCCGGCACTTAAAAATAGACACATATAATTGGAGAGCTGACTCGTTCGTTCCTTCCAATGAGAGGCAGAGACGGCAACATATTGTTTTCGTTTTTTGATGACAGATGAGAATAATAGAGAAAATGGAATGATCGTTAGCACAACAGCGAATAAATAACCTTTCCCCATCCATGCATCAACAAGCGAGACGGCCGTAATAAAACTGAGTAGCATAAAAGCGAGCTGAAGGGTTTTTCGCTTAATTCTCTTAGAATTGATGTGGGTCTCCTCTGACTGGATAATGTTCGGTAAACGCTTGCTTTGACGAGAAAACAGCATCCAATCGGTCATCAACACAATCAGCATTAAACAAAAGGTAACAGGAGCAATTTGGTAATATTTCAGTTTGGTTGCATCAATGGTGACACTCACCAAAACTTCAACAGGACTCCAGCTTAGGCAAAGCGCATAGGATCTTAAGAGGTTGCGGGTATAGAGATGCTGTCTGATATGTTCGTTAAGGGAGTCCAGGGAAGGTTTTAAGGAAGTATATAGTAAGGGAATGGTCGCGATATTTAAAAACATTCCAAGGATATGCGTCACAAATGAGCTCTTTCGATAAAGCTGTTTTGTACTCGTTGTATGTAAGGTGAGCAGTTTATTCAATTGTGTATCGAAATGTCCAACGTGTATGAGAGAATGAATAAATGGCAGCATGAAAAACAGAGAAAGTAAGCCTAGCATGGAATGAAAATGGAGAAAAAAAGTGTGCAAAGGCTGATCGGACAAAAAGAATAACACCAAACCAATTGAGAGAAAGACAGCGCCTGTTTTCAAATAAAGCCCATTGGCCTTCTTAAGAGAGATGGTGAGCGAAGCGACAGCCAGTAAACCAACAAAATAGGAGAGAATGTGAGCAGGAAATAGTTGATTCATGATGTAAAAACTAATCAGAAGCGTATAAATCATCACGTACATCAGAACATCTCCTCCGACAAACAACATCGATTGTTTAAATTCCGTCTGATGGAATTTGTTTTCTTTAAATGGAATATTTAAAATGGATTATAGCAAAGTTGGCTGTTCATGTCGATAAGAAATCAAAGAGAAAAGGAGAAAATGAATATGGCAGATAAAAAGTCAAAAGAAGAATCAGGACTGCGTACTGTTCAACGAGCTTTAGACATTCTTAATTGCTTTAGTGAAGAAAGCCAAGAGCTGACGTTAACTGATATTTCAAAGGAAATGAACTTAGCAATGTCCACCACAACGAGACTACTCAGAGCACTTGAAATGAATCATTTTGTGGAGAAGAATCAAGAAACACTCAAATATCGACTCGGTCAAAGACTATACCTGCTCGGTTATATTGCGGGGAAGTCTATTCAATTAAGGGAATTGGCTAAACCGCTCATGTACAGCCTTCGTGATGAAACAAAGGAAACCGTCAATCTGTATGTGCTAGATCATACAAGCCGGGTGTGTATTGAACAAGCTGAAGGACTGCAATCCATCAGGCATCTTGTTAAGATTGGTGAGAAGCTTCCGTTATACGCAGGTGCTGGTGGAAAGGTTTTGCTTGCCTTCCAAAGTGAAGAGTTTCAACAGAAAGTGTTCATGTCTGAGGTTGATCACATGACGAGAGATGAATGGCAAAAGGAACGTGTACATATTCTTGAGACATATACAGCCTGTAGTATTGATGAACGGGAGGTCGGATCTGCAGCAGTAGCAGCACCGATTTTTAACATTCATGGCGAAGTGCAGGCATGTTTATCTATATCTGGTCCAACTCACAGGTTTACAGAGGAGATCATTCCTCAATTGCAGCAAAAAGTAAAGGCGCATGCCCAGCGGCTCTCTGAACAGCTCGGTTACGTCGTCAAGCACAATTTTTAAGAATACCTATCTTTTCTCAGCCCATTTATCATATAATAGAAACATTATGTAGCATTCCTTGTCGTAAGGAGGACGTATCACGAACATGAAAATCAATAGAGAAATCCCTGTGAGACAGCGAAATATTGTCCTCATTGGCTTTATGGGCGTTGGAAAAACAACCATTGGGCAGCTGGTTGCCAAAAAGCTATATAGAGATTTTATTGATGTGGATCAGGAAATTGAGAAAAAATACAACATGACGATTCCAGAAATCTTTCAGCAAAAAGGAGAAGCATTCTTCAGACAGGCTGAAAAGGATTATATCGTCCATTTATGTGAACATACACAGCTAAAGATCGTGTCTCTTGGAGGAGGTGCGTTCAAACAGGAAGAAATCAAACGTTCCTGTTTGAAGCATTGTACCGTTCTTTTCCTCGATCTATCTTGGGAGAATTGGAAACAGCGGCTTGATATTTTAATTGAAAACCGACCTGTTCTTCACAACCGGACGATTGATGAGATGAAAGAGCTGTTTGAAGAGCGTAGAGAAATTTATGCCCTTCATAACTCAAGAGTGGAAACAGATCATCTGGAGGCTGAGGAAGTCGCCGATTATATTGTGGACACACTCAAGCTCGGCTGGGATTTATATTCGAAATAAAAAAGTCTACCCATCTGGT
>NZ_NKHG01000113.1 GCF_002744245.1 Bacillus pumilus
AACTGCACGGCAGTTCCTTTTTTTCGTTCAATGTACATATTCTGCCCTCCTGTCTCATAGTGTGAAAGAGAGAAAGAACGCTATGGAAACAACAGGCGCCTATACGCCTTCTGTTTAGAACATCAAGAGGAAAGAGGAGGAACGTTATGAAGTTGAAAAATCAATTTGGGCAAGGTTCGGGTTTCGAAGGTCAAGATTTTCGCCAGCAACAATATGGAGCAAATCCGTATCCTGCGCAGCAGATGGGTTATTCAGTCCCTCCCCAAACGCAGGGTCAAATGCAGCAGGGGTATACGCCAATGCCGTCCACTGGTACTTCGCAAGGTCAAGGCACACAAAGCGGCGGCCAGCCATATCAGATTCCTTCTGGACCAATTTATCAGCAAAACGTCACCGGTCAGCTGCCACTTGAGCAGTCCTATATTGAAAATATTTTAAGATTGAACCGTGGCAAGGTTGCTACGATTTATATGACATTTGAGGCAAGTAAAGAATGGAATTCAAAGATTTTTAGAGGGGTCATTGAAGCTGCAGGCCGTGACCACATTATCATTAGTGATAACAAGACAGGTACACGATACTTACTGTTAACCATCTACCTTGATTACATTACATTTGATGGTGAAATTCAGTATGATTATCCATACTCGATGTCGACGTACTCCCCAAGGTAAAATAAAACATGACAAAAGCAAGGTGCAGAGGCCCTTGCTTTTTTTCTTTTAACTAGGTTTTTGACACACCTTTCAGGCACCGCTCATAAGATGCCTAGTAGTTTTTATTAAAAGCCTAGAGGTGACATCAATGACTGTTGAGCTGGATTATACATCGCCGAATATCAAATATTCATTTGATTTGAATCAAAGCCCCCTTGTGAAATATGATCAACATAATCTCATAAATGTTTTAGGAAAAAAACAATTAAACTCGTTGGATCAAGTATCCCTGCTGGATATATATTTGAGTAAAAGTAAAGTAGTAGAGCCTCATTATCATCAAAATGCCGCAGAGCTTGTTTATTGTATAGCCGGTTCTGCCGCTGTATCCATGCTGAATCCCTTCACAAAAAAGCTGCACACCTACACCATTACCCCTGGGCAGGTAGCAAATGTACCTCAAGGCTGGTGGCACTATGAAGTCGCCCTGCAGGACAGAACCCATTTGTTAGCCATTTTTAACGCATCGACGCCAGAAGTGATCCTAGGCTCAGACCTTCTGACCCTTACCCCATCTCATATCATGGCACATACTTATTGCATGAACGAAACACAGTGGAAGCAAGCGACACAGCCTGTGAAACCCAGTGCGTTTATCGGACCGTTCTGCCACCGAGAGGACGAGGCGCAAACGCACCCTGTCCCTCCTTCTCACTACGTCCCTTATTATCAAGCACCGCCCAGCCATTCTCCTTACTGGAGTTAAGAAAAAAACCGATGCCCCTACCCGAGCATCGGTTTTTTAACTTATAAATTTTTTGCTGCTGCAATGACAAGCATGATCCAAGAAGCGATAAATGCCACTCCGCCAATTGGGGTAATGGCACCTAGAATCTTTACCTGAGTCAAGGCAAGCACATAAAGGCTTCCGGAGAAGAAAAGGATGCCTGCAAGCATCACCCAGCCAGCGGCCGGAACCAAAGAGACACCTGACAGCTTATCTGCAAGAAAGGCGACAATAAATAGGCCGATCGCATGGAACATCTGATATTGAACACCTTTATTCCATATATCTATATACCTTTCAGGAATTTTCCCTTCTAGTCCGTGCGCACCGAAGGCTCCGAGTCCAACGGCAAGCATAGCGTTAATGGCACCTAAAATGAAAAATAGTTTCATTCATCATTCTCCTTATCTCGTCAATTATGTTTATCATAGCGCGGGTCACATCCGACATTCAACTTTCCCTTTGCGTTGACACGAGATTGTCGGATTTCTTCTTTTTTCGTAACAAGACTTGATCGACCACGATCGCAATGAGCGTGCCGAGAACAAGACCATTACTTAATAAAGAAATCATCACAGGATGCATGCCTTTCAAGGCTTCCTGCGGCACAAACATCGCCCCCACGCCTGCCAAAACGGCAATTCCAAGGACAAAACGAATTCGTGGGATTTCTTCCTTTTCATACTGATCAAATTCAGACATGGCAATCCCAATCATAGAGGAGAACACCACAAAGTTCACAGCAAGCCCCACAGGTGACGGCAATGCAGAGAAAAAGCTCATCAATAATGGAAATAAACTAATCAACACAATGAGCAGACTTCCGAGAAAAAACGGCTTTCTCGACGGAATTTTTGTTGTCTGGATAAAGCCTGCTGCCCCCGAAATTGGTACAGGCGCAATCGCACCAATCATCCCGCTCAGTAAATGACCAAATGCCGCAACAAAACCAGCAGGTCGCGCTCTTTGGCGTTCACGCAGTTCACCAAATGCTTTCACTGAACTTTCCACAATTCGAATACTTGCCAGCATATTCACAATGAGTAAGATCGTAATAAAAAAGGACGTGACAAGCAATCCACTGTCAAAGACCGGCATGCCGAATGGGAATAACTTCGGAAACTCGATGATATGCTCGGGAATTCGCACCGGCTTCGCCAATCCAAGGAGAGCGAATAACAGCCACCCGCCTGCAAGTGCGAATAACACAGAAAACTGTCTTAAATAATGCCATTTCGAACGGCTGATGATGAAGGTCATGACAATAATCAAAATGGATAAACAAAAGACAAGTCCATCCACCTGATTTCCTCGATAGCCGATGCCCATCAGCCCTTTCATGATCGGCTGACTCAACTGTACGACAAGTAACAGCAAGTAAATGCCTGTCACGACTGGCGTAAATAACGATGCGAGCCAATTAATAATTTTAAATAGACTAAAAATAAAGAAGAAAGCAGCACTAAATATTAAAGCCCCTTGTAGTGCTTGCAATGTTTCAGGATACGTCGCAAAGATGGTTCCTGTCATGCCAGCATAAAGGGTATACACACCCCACCACAGCCCTGCTGGACTTTCATTGATCGGCAGCATATGGCCGCATAAACACTGCACCATCGCCACAAGTCCAAGCGAAAAGAATGTACTCTGAATCAGTTCTGCCGATTGCACTTGATTCAATTCAAATGCTTGTGCAATCGCAATCGGTACTGCAATAGAAGCTGCGATAAAAAATGCCATCCATTGAATGGCGCCCAAAAATAGTTTCAAACAGAATCACCTTCCCTTTGTCGTGACAAGACCACTAAAAATCAAAAATAGAGTCGCCGTTCCCGTCTCTCTCTTTTTGGCCCTCTTCTTTATGCTGAAATTTTTTTGCACCACTAGCCCCCATCAGCTTCTCAAGCATCGCTTGATCCGTAGACACGGATGGAGCAGATGGTGCCTGTATAGATGGAGGTGGCGAAATGACTGACGGCTGCGGTATTTGCCCCGGTGTTGGTGCGTCGAGAATAACATCACACAACGAAGAAATCGCCGCCACTTGACGTTTCACCTCTTCATCATTTCCACTTTGTTTCGCTTTTTGAATCGCTTCCTCCATTTTTTGAAGCAGACTTGATATATGAATATTCAAGGGTTGACCCTCCAATCATAAAAATTCGTTTTCAACATTATTTTACCAAATGAACAAACCAAATGGGTTCATTTTTTCAAAGCAGTGCGCTTATGTACCTCTTATTTGACCAGTATGGGTGATTCACACATAATAAAAGGAACAAAATCATCTCTATGAAAGGATTGAATGATGGACAAGCACACTGCTCTTTTTAACAAACAGAAAGTCTTTCACAAGCCGGCGGTTCAAGAACGTATCCGCCTCCTTAAAAACTTGAAATCTGAAATCAAACAGCATGAAAAGGACATTTTACAAGCCTTAGCCCATGATTTACATAAATCGGAACAGGAAGCATATTCAACAGAGATTGGGATGGTATATGAAGAAATCAATCATACCGTGAAGCATCTTCACAAGTGGGCAAAGCCATCCCGCGCGAAAACACCTCTGACGCATATCGGGTCGAAGAGCATGATCATCAAGGAGCCTTACGGAAGTGTTCTCATTATTGCTCCTTGGAACTATCCATTCCAACTGGCCCTTTCTCCATTAGTCGGAGCCATTTCTGCTGGGAATGCCGTCACATTAAAACCGTCAGAACTGACGCCGCAAGTCTCAAAAGTGATCGGTACAATTGTAGAACGTGTGTTTAAAGAAGATCATGCGGCGGTCGTAGAAGGCGGTGTGGATGTCAGTACAGAGCTGCTGAAGCTACCCTTTGATTATATCTTCTTTACTGGAAGTGTGGCGGTCGGCAAAGTTGTCATGGAAGCCGCCGCAAAGCATCTAACACCTGTCACACTTGAGCTTGGCGGAAAAAGCCCTTGCATTGTCACGCCTGATGCAGACATCAAGCTCGCTGCGAAGCGAATCACCTTTGGCAAATTCACCAATGCTGGTCAAACCTGCATTGCACCAGACTATTTGCTTGTTCATGAATCCATCAAAGAGGACCTTTTGCGGGAAATGACCACCTGTATCCGTGACTTTTATGGAAAGCAGCCCGAAACGCATCCGCACTTTGGGAAAAACGTCAGCCAGCGCCATTTTAACAGGCTCTCACAATTTCTTTCAAATGGCACGATCGTAACGGGAGGACAGCGCAATGAACAAGAGCTTAAAATCGCACCGACCATTTTAGATCACATCACGTGGGAAGACCCCGTCATGCAGGAGGAAATTTTCGGTCCGATTCTGCCTGTCATGACATTTGATTCTCTGCATGAGGTCGTTGACATGGTCAAGGCAAGGCCGAAGCCGCTCGCCCTTTACTTATTTACAACAAGTAAAGATGCGGAATCATATATTCTAGACAATCTCTCATTTGGCGGAGGATGCATCAATGACACGCTGATGCATGTGGCCACCCCTTACTTGCCATTTGGAGGCGTCGGTGAAAGCGGCATGGGACGATATCATGGGAAGGACAGCTTTTTCACCTTTACACATGAAAAAGGCGTCCTGCGCCAGACCAATCGATTTGATTTTTCCTTCCGGTATCCAAATGCAAAAAATGGACTCGACATTGTCCGTAAATTTTTAAAATAAACTGGACGAAGGGATTTCCCCCCTCGTCCTATTTTCATTCGATATCCTTGATACACCAGTTGATTTCTTCAAGCCCCATTTGCTTTAAATACGCATTTGCCTGAGAAAACGGACGACTGCCAAAAAAGCCGTTTCTTGCAGAAAAAGGACTTGGATGAGGGGATTCAATGATGTAATGCTTGCTTTGATCAATGCGTTCTTTTTTATTTTGAGCATGTCTTCCCCATAACACAAAAACGACTGGTTGACTCCGTCCATTCAGCACATCAATGATCCGGTCTGTCACACGTTCCCAGCCCTTACCTTTATGCGAATTCGCTTCACCCTTTCTCACAGTTAACACCGTGTTTAAGAGCAGCACACCCTGCTCTGCCCAGCTGACAAGTGAGCCATGGTTTGGGACAGGACAGCCGAGATCATCTTTTAGCTCCTGAAAAATATTTCTCAAAGACGGCGGCTGCTTGACACCAGGCTGAACAGAAAAGCTTAATCCATGTGCCTGTCCTGGACCATGATAAGGGTCTTGTCCCAAAATCACCACTTTGACCTCTTCATACGACGACAAATGAAGCGCACGATAAATGTCATCTGGTTTTGGAAAGATCGTCTGTGTGCGATATTCTTCCTTCACCCACTCACGTAATTCCTGATAGTATGGCTGTTCAAATTCACTTTTCATGACAGCCCACCAGCTATCATTTAAAAATGGCTTCATTGCGCTTCTCCTCCTTCTGTCTGCTGTGCCAATCTTGAGATCATCGGTTTTCCATCCCACACCATCTCACTCTCTGATTCTCGTTTTTTCATCGCTGGTTCTTCTAATAGGACCGCAAAGTTCGCTGTCGGCAGATCGCCCAGCTGATGCTTTTCACTCAGATCATCTAAGTAGTTTTTCCTTGTTTCACCAAGGTCACTGGACTGATTTCCACCGCCGTCAAAGAACGCATAGATCACGCTGGCAGCTGGCACTCGTTTTACTCGTGCATGCTGTGATACTCGCAAGAAAAAGTCCCAATCCCAGTAATGATGCATGGCTGGATCAAAGTAACCAATCTCATCGTGTATGTGGCGTTTGTACATACTGCCAGAAGGGACATATGTAGAAAAGACACGCATATCCTCAATGTCCGCTGTATAAGCAAACAAACGTCTCGATACCGGAAAACGAGTAGTACCTTTTTCTTCAAACGAAACAATTTCTGCGTCAGAAAAGACAAAATCTGCGTCTTCCAGCGCCTTGCTCATACGTTCTATATGACAAGGTGTAAAGTAATCATCGTCGTCACTTAGCATGATGACATCTCCTATAAGCTCCCGCACCCCAACATTTCTTGCATTCACGTGCTGGACATTCTCATCTAAATGAATCAAGCGGATCGGGAGCTCAGGATAGAGTTGCTGAATGATATCTACTCGCTCTCCTGCATCATTCACTACTACAATTTCAATAGGTTGCACGGTTTGTCTCGAGATGGATTCAAGCAGCTCACACAGTGCATTGAGCCGGTTATGTGTCACAATTAATAAGGAAATCTTCATATTGGTCTTACTCCTTTAATAGATTCGTCTTTTTCATTAAAACATAAATTGGCTTTCTTCTCATGATATAAAAGGCGGTTTGATCTTACGAGAAGATGGGAAATTTTGATGAAAAGGAGTGATCACTATGGAATATTTCACGGTAGAGAATAGCAAAGAAGCGAAACAGACCATCGAAAACATCCATTCAGCGGATTCATCAAAGGACACCGTTTTTGTTTTTGCGTATGACCCAGAACGCTCTGATAACGTAACGGAGCATACGGCTGCCAAAAGCATGACAGCGATCGACCAAGGGGTTTTAGATCAAATCGCCAATGTCATCCGCACCCGGGATGATGAGCTGATGGCCAAATTGATGTCGGTTGGCGCCGATCAGGAGTTAGCCTTAACGCTTTTAGAGGAACTGAAAAAAGGAAAATTGGTGATTTGTAAAAGGTGAGGGATTGAAGCGTTCCGCGAAGAGAGTAGGAACGCTTTTTTATGTCGTTTCATTGTGATAAATGGGAAAGCTGATTATAATAAGGGAAGAACAGTAACTGTTACACATCACATTGGAGGTTCAGCAACTATGTCTATGAATAAAGCACTCACCATCGCAGGTTCGGATTCAAGCGGCGGTGCAGGTATCCAAGCAGATTTAAAAACGTTTCAAGAAAAAAACGTCTACGGGATGACAGCTTTAACAGTTGTCGTTGCAATGGACCCTCATAATCACTGGGATCATCAGGTGTTTCCAATCGATACGGCAACCATTCGTGCGCAGCTCTCGACCATTGTGGAAGGCATCGGGGTAGATGCTCTAAAAACAGGCATGCTCCCAACGGTCGACGTGATTGAAATCGCAGCTGAAACCATCAAAACCTATGATTTAAAAAATGTCGTCATTGATCCTGTCATGGTTTGTAAGGGGGCAAACGAGGTCCTTTACCCTGAGCACGCTGAAGCATTACGCGAAAAGCTTGCCCCACTGGCAACCGTCATCACACCTAACCTTTTCGAGGCAGGTCAATTAAGTGGCATCGGTGAGATTAAAACGATCGAACAAATGGAAGAAGCAGCAAAACGCATCCACGAACTTGGTGCAAAGTATGTGGTCATCACTGGAGGCGGTAAGCTAAGCCAAGATCAAGCGATTGATTTGCTTTATGATGGACAAACCTTCGAACGCCTTGAATCTGATAAGATCGACACACAATACACACATGGCGCAGGCTGCACATTCTCAGCCGCAGTCACAGCTGAGCTGGCAAACGGATCAGAGGTGAAGGAAGCGATTTATGCAGCAAAAGAATTCATCACTGCTGCTATCAAAGGCTCTTTCCAGCTAAATGAATATATCGGACCAACCAAACATTCCGCTCATCGTTTTGACAAATAAACCAATAAAAACCGATTCGCCTCGATTGAGTGAATCGGTTTTTTGTTTATCCAAAGACTTTATTCAATTTTTAACAGTTTTCTCAAGGTCATTTAATTGATTGGTGAAACCAGAATGATCCACTTGGGGTGCAATGTTTTCTAGAAACCGAATGAATTCCCGGCCAGAATCAATGAAGTTATCTACAAATTCTTTATAATTAGCAATCAAAATTTGATTTTCAAGTGATAACATCACTTCATGGTCAGACCTTTTTTCTAACTGTATCTCTAATGGAACACTCGGGTAATAGATTTTCGCATATCCTTCTTCCACATATTCTTCAAAAATATTAGCGTAATAATGCCACAACTCTTCTATATAATCAGGATTGTCCAAATCCTCAATTTTACCTTTTTTTCCATGATCAAACGTAATTGTTCCTTCTAAATTTGTAAATCCCTGTTCCATGAAGTCTTCTTTCGTAGCAACGAATTTCTTGATACTTTCAATATCATGAATTGACACATATCTCTCTTCGCTAAGATTTTTATGAGTAACTTTTTACGCTATAGCTTAAATAAGCCTTGTGCAGAACATCATTATCTAGTGTTAACTCTTAAGCTAGGACATTCTTACAAACTCGTAATCTGGCTTTACTACTTTTGCTGATCCGATTCTTTCGCTATTTTTCGAATAAAGGCTTCAATGGATTCAACAAATAAGGCATATTCTTTCATTTGTTTATACGTATCTGACAGCTTCTCTTTTACTTCTTCCTGCTCTAGAGAAGGTTCACCGAGAATAGATTGGACTTGAATCAGCAATTCTTTATATTCTTCACGTTTATCTTCAACATGATCTGCCATTGTCTCCAAGCGTTTTCTAGTCGTCGGTTGCTGTTTTGAATTCAAGTAAACAACCCCTTTTTGTCTTACCGCATTTGGATAAACGTCAGCCTCAGCTGTATATATTTTAAAATGATACCATAATTCAACCTGTTATCATATATGTAAAACGTCATCAAACCGCTCCCCACCACCTGAGACAACCTTTGATTCTACGCTCTATAGGCGCTAAGATACAGGCTGATCTCACTAGAAAGAAGCAGATCAACGACCTGCTTCTGTTTGTAAATGCCATGTCTTCAGTTTAAGCTTCGTTTCATTTCTTCCACTAATCGAGATTGATTTATTTCCTGGGGAAGGAAAGTAACGTGAGGTAAATACTTCTCGGCCTCCGTTTACAAAAATCTCAATCGATGAAGCATCGATAAACATATGAAGGTCCTGTAATTCCTCTATTTCCACTTCACGAACTTCCTTTGATCGATCTTCGAATCGATCTCGTTCTAACGTCAGTTTCCCCTCATTTTTATCATAAATGATACGGGCAGCCGCACGAATGCAACACTCAAATCCTCTTTGTGTTTCAATTTGATCAATAAATACCTCTGCGCTCGTAATATCATCCACAGGAATGGATTGAACAGACCGCTTAATATGAAATACATGCTCTTGTTCATTTGTCCGCATGTTTTGAAGCTCACTTACTGGTTTTTGAATGAGGCATCCATATGCATCTAAACGGAGCTCTCTCGGAATCGTTAAACAGTGTATCCATTGATAGGAAATCGTCGGATGATGCTCTTCTCCTTGATCAGGCACACCCATCCATCCGATTAAAATGCGCCTGCCTGATTCGTCTTGAAAGGTCTGCTGCGCATAAAAGTCAAAGCCGCGATCCAGCTCCTCAAACGCTCCGTGTGTATATTGATAGGAGCTATCATCCAATGTGCCAACAAAATAACCTGATTGATGTGTATTGTGATATTTCAAGCCATCAGGCTTTAGCCCTTGTGGTGACACAATCAATACATCCTGGCCGTCTAATTCAAACAAATCTGGACATTCCCACATATATCCGAAATCTTTTAATCCGCTTATTCCACTGCCTGCTATGATGCCCTGGAATGTCCAATTGTCTAACGTATCAGAGGTGAACAATACAAGATGTCCTTTGAGATCTTGGCTTTGTGCACCAAGTACCATGTACCACTGACCATTCCGCTTCCACACCTTTGGATCACGAAAATGTGCGGTGAACCCTTCTGGTAAAGTTGCCACGACACCCTTTTTCTGAAAATGAATTCCATCCTCTGAAACAGCTAAACATTGATATGTCTCACGGTTACCTTGTTCATCACGAACATTTCCGGTATACATCACATACATGTTCCCATCGTCAATGACTGCACTGCCAGAATAACAGCCATTTTGATCAAACCAATCACTTGGAGCGAGGGCAGCTTCTTCATGCTGCCAATTCACTAGATCAGTAGATGTATAGTGACCCCAAAATTTTGCACCATGTCCCGTTTTGAATGGCTGCCACTGATAAAACACATGGTAGATTCCCTTCCACTGAATCAATCCATTCGGGTCATTTAAAAGACCGACTGGCGGCATCAGATGGAAATGCTGGCGGTACACATCTTTTTTCACCAAATGCTCATAGTTTCGAATACGGTCTGCTACCTTTTGACGAAGTGCTGCGTCAGTTGTTGTCATGACTGTGACCACTCCTTGATTATTTTTCGACTTCTTTTACTTTAAAGATGATGGTGAGAATAAATGAAACAGCAACAGCGATTAACATACCAATAACATAATTTACCACATTTTGTAAACCAAATGGTGCTGCAATGGCAATCATCGGAATACCTGTTAAACCATAAGCGTTGGCTGCTACCTTCGTGAAGACAACAAATGCCCCGCCTAATGCGCCTCCAATCATTGCGGCAATAAACGGCTTACGATAACGAAGGTTCACACCGAATATCACAGGCTCTGTAATGCCTAAGAAAGCAGAAAATGCTGCTGGAAGTGCGATTTCTTTTGTCTTTGCACGCTTCGCTAAGAAAAAGACAGCCAATCCTGCGCCACCTTGTGCTACGTTGGACATCGCCCAGATTGGCAGCAAATAGTTACGTCCAATGTCATTCAGTAGTCCTGCCTCAATCGCATGGAAGCTATGATGAACCCCTGTGAGTACAATTAAAGAGTAGGCACCTCCGAAAATCAAACCTGCCAAGAATCCTGCATGGTCATAAACAAATGTCAGTGAATTCGAAATTCCTGTACCGAGCATTCTTCCAAGCGGTCCGACTGCAATAAACGTCACAAACCCAGTCACAATGACCGTCACAAACGGAGTCACAAGTAAATCTATACTGTTCGGAACGACTTTTCTTAAATTCTTTTCAATCAGACACATGATATACACAGTCAATAAAACTGGAATGACCGTTCCTTGGTAACCAAGAAGGGCAATATCGAAATTGAATAAATGCATATACTCTGGCTTCGCCTCTGTCAGTCCCCACGGGTTAAGCAGGTTAGGGTGAATCATAATTCCACCAATAACGGCCCCTAAATATGGATTCCCACCAAATTCTTTCGCTGCACTGACCCCAATTAAAATCGGTAAAATGATAAAGGCAGCACTTGAGAACATATCAAGCATTTGGAAGATCGCAGAGCTTGGGTCCGCCCATTTGAAGGCTTTCATCATACCTAAAAGACCCATTAATAAACCGCTTGCAACAATCGCCGGAATAATCGGAACAAAAATATTCGATAATGTCTTCGCAAAACGCGCAAGTGGATTCATTTTTTGTTTCACTGCCTCATCATGACTGACAGGCTTTTGTTTCTCGTCGCCTGTCTCAAGACCGGTCTCACGAGCAAAAGGCTCATATACTTTGTTGACAGATCCAGTCCCAAAAATAACTTGAAATTGTCCTGAACTCGAAAAAGCACCTTTCACACCTTCTAGCTCTTCAATGGCCTCTTTGTCAATCAGATTCTCATCTTTCATCACCAATCTGAGTCTTGTGGCGCAATGCGTTGCACTAATGACATTTTCCTTACCACCTAGTAGTTTAGCTAATTCTTTAGCTGTTTTTTGATAATCCATGTTGTCTCCTCCTTTTTTAAAGCAAAAAAGACCTAAAATTCACCAACGATCAAAGGACATACACGTCCCATCGTTACGCAAATTTTAGGTCTTGCCTGCCTGACAGTCACAATCCCACGATATTGAATTTTGATTACGCTTTCATCATAGTATAAGAGTGTGACCTGCGTCAACCTATTTTTTCGAATCAAATGACCCATATACACTAAGAAGAGTAGTGTGCATAAAAAAAAGCCTGCGGACAGGCACAACATTAAACCAATTCGGCATCCTGCAAACGCTGGACATGCAGCGTGATGTAGCCGATCTCCGATTCAGGGAGATGAAGTCCATATTGATTTTTCAACAAATCAGCGAGTCCAAGCGCACACTGGTAAGCCGAATCATACTTTGTTTGGATAAAAATCAGCATGTCATCATCCATGATTTGAAATGCTTCATTCGATTCCAACCTGCCTAATGCATACCTCAAATGTGTCACAAGCCGCTGATAGGAAATGCTATCCTCATCAATCGAGCGCTCAAAATAGCTTTCAATATGCTCGATCATTTCTGTGATCATCGTTGTGTATTTGACCGTCTTCTTCATGGACTCCGTATTCATTTTGGCCGTATGAATATGAAGTGCCACATATCCTGCCTCATCGTCCGGCAGTTTAACCCCAAGCCGCTCCTGTACATAACGAATGGCATACTTTCCAATATCATATTCCTGCTTATATAAGACTTTGATCTCACCAAGCAATTTATTATATAACACAATGCCTTTTTGAACGCGTTCAATGGCGAAGGATAAATGATCTGTCAGTGATATGTGGATATGATCACTGAGCGGCATCATGAGTTCACCCTCTGCATAGCTGATAATATGCTCTGCCACCTCAATATGCGCTTCCGGCAATGTCGCAAGAATTTGTTTGAATTTCTCATTTTCCTCACGCACAACAAATATTTTCTCTATTTTTTGAACGGGAACGACGTCATTTTTCCCCTTCTGAAAAGCAATTCCGGGCCCCATCACAATTTTCTCCTGATCACCCTCCTTTACAACCACTGCATTGTTATTCAATATTTTATATATCTTCAAGGGGTATCCTCTCCCACCAGATAACGTTTCTTATGTGGGATTTTACCCTGTTTCACCTCTTCTGTAAAGGTAAGAGCGGACCAGCACGCGCCTCTCTCGCCGTCTTCTCATATTGCTTTATCAGACTTTGATGAAACTCAATCGCTGCTCTGCGCTTCTTCTTATTTTCCTCTGCCAGCTTCTCTTGCTGTCTCTCTTTCACTACTTGAAAGAATCCAACATCCACTGAGGCCGCTTTAAAACCTTGCTGCTTCATCATCACACCCGGATTCACAAGCACATTCATCATGAAACCAAACCATACACTCAACCAGTTCTTCACTGAACATCCCCCGCTTTTCTTAGAATCTAGCAGCTCTAGCAAAACAACTGCTCCTATCATATCCCGAGAAAAAAGCGATGTTTGTCACAATCTGGGTGAAAAAACAAACTAGTTTTCAGAAGTTTTGTTGAAAAGTGCAGAAGTTCATCACGTTGCATGATGTTTCACTAAAAATATTATACACACACTATCCCAAAGATAAGCACACCTTATCAACAGGATTTATCCACATATCAACACCCTTTCACTAGATTTTGTGTATGTGAATTTTTTGTTTTCCATATATACATCCGGATAATCAAGTTATCAACAATTCGCTGTGTATAAGTATGACTTTATAAACAAAACAGTTCTTTATAACTATGTAAAATAAGTCCATTTTAGTAAAGGAATTGTTTTCGTCGTATTGAATATTTAATAACGGGCAGTGAATCTTTCCTATTTATCCACAAAAAGAAAGGCTATCTCCCTAAAAACACAGCTAGAAAGGGGAAAATTAATTGAAAAAAGTAATCTCTCGTTCTTCTGTTCTATTGTTCTCCACTATTTTTATTTTATCCACATTCTTTTCAGGGCAACAGGCTGCTGCCGCTCCATCTAACAAGCAGGTGGAACTGGAAAAAGCAGAAATCTTCGGTGAAATCAATGTCAACTCAAAAAAACACACCACTGTCATTGTTGAATTAAAGGAAAAATCCTTGGTTGAATCAAAACAAGAAGGCGAAGCACAAACGAAAGCCTCCCTTAAAAAATCTCGAACAAAAGTAAAGAACGCAGCCCTCAAAAAGGTAGATAAAGCGAGCGTTCGTCAAGAATATGAAAAGGTCTTCTCCGGTTTCTCTATGAAACTTCCTGCAAACGAAATCCCGAAGCTGCTCGCAGTTGACGGAGTAAAAGCCGTTTACCCGGATGTTACATATAAAACAGATGAAGTGAAAAAAGAAAGTGTTCAGCTCCCAAATGAGGATGTCTCTCCCCTTATGGATAAGAGCGCTCCATTTATTGGTGCACCAAAAGCATGGGATGCCGGCTATTCTGGAAAAGGGGTAAAAGTTGCTGTCATTGATACTGGAGTAGACTATACTCACCCTGATTTAAAAGGAAACTTCGGTTTATACAAAGGCTATGATTTTGTCGATAATGATTATTCTCCACAAGAGACGCCTAAAGGAGACCCTAGAGGCGAATCCACAGATCACGGTACACACGTGGCAGGAACGATTGCGGCGAATGGACAAATTAAAGGTGTCGCAAAGGATGCCACCCTTCTTGCATATCGTGTACTCGGACCAGGTGGTTCTGGAACTACTGAAAATGTACTTGCTGGTATTGACCGAGCTGTCACTGATGGCGCGGATGTCATGAACCTATCTCTTGGAAACAGTGTCAATAACCCTGATTATGCTACAAGTATCGCACTCGATTGGGCCATGTCTGAAGGCGTTGTCGCTGTCACATCAAATGGGAACAGTGGTCCGAACAGCTGGACAGTCGGTTCTCCTGGTACGTCAAGAGATGCCATCTCTGTCGGCGCAACTCAGCTTCCGTACAGTCTTTACACCGTGAAATTCCCGAACTATTCTACTGCAAAAATCATGGGCTACTACCAAGAAAGCGATTTAAAAGCACTTGACCAAAAACAAGTCACACTCATCCAAGCAGGTATCGGTGACGAAAAAGCATTTGAAAACATCGATGTCAAAGGAAAGATTGCGGTGATTGAACGCGGAGCCATCGCCTTTGTTGATAAAGTGGAAAATGCAAAAGCCGCTGGTGCGATCGGCGTTGTGATGTATAACAATACCGATGGAGAAATCCCAGTTGATGTACCGGGTCTGGCTCTTCCTACGGTTAAGCTTTCAAAAGCTGAGGGAACAGCACTCGTTAAAGCCATTGAGGCTGGAAACAATACAACGACTTTCTCCATTCAATATGTCAAAGAACTCAGTGAGCAAGTAGCTGACTTCTCATCTCGCGGGCCTGTTGTGGATACGTGGATGATTAAGCCTGATCTATCAGCACCTGGTGTTAGCATTGTGAGTACAATCCCGACTCACAATCCTTCTCAGCCGTACGGATATGGCTCTAAGCAAGGAACAAGCATGGCATCTCCACATGTGGCCGGAGTTGCAGCGATCATCAAGCAAGCAAAACCATCGTACTCTACTGAACAAATCAAAGCACTGCTGATGAATACAGCGGAAAAACTGTTTGACGCAAATGGCAATCCATTCCCTCACAACACACAGGGAACAGGTAGTGTTCGAATCATCGAATCACTTCAAGCGTCTTCTATCGTTTCTGATGCTAGCCATTCTTACGGCACGTTCTTAAAAGAAAAGGGCATTCAAATCAAAACGAAGAAATTCAAAGTAGAAAACCTTTCAAAAGCACCGAAAACCTATACCATTGATTACAAGTTCGATGGCAGCGGCATCAGTACAAACGGAACGAAAAAAATCACAGTCAAAGGGAATTCCACTAGATCCTTTACTTCCGCGGTACAAGTGAATTATGCAAAAACCAAAAAAGGAACGTACCAAGGCAGTATCACGATTCGCGAAAATGGCAGAAAGGTCACTGAAATTCCTACTTTACTGATTGTGAAAGAGCCTGATTACCCGCGCGTCACTTCTGTTTCCGTAGAACCGGACAACCGTGCTGGAAGCTATGTCATTAGCAGCTATCTCCCTGGCGGTGCTGAAAATCTCGCATTCCTCGTCTATTCTACTGATGGAGAGTATTTAGGCGAAGCAGGTGTTTATCAACATGTTGATAAAGGAGAACATCGCTTGAAATGGAATGGCACGATCAATCAAGGTCAAAAGCTAGAAGCTGGTGAGTATACAATGCTTGCGTATGCGAGCCTGAAAGGCAAATCAGATACCGTTCAAACGAAAGAACCTTTCGAAATTCACCCTGAATAAATAAGAATCACATCAAAAGCCTTGTATGAGCGGATAAGCTCATCAAGGCTTTTCTATCATATATGGAGGAAGAGAGATTGATGTTGATATTGCTATGGATCGTTTCTTTTTTTACTGCTTTTTTTCTCACAATCACCTTGGTTTATTTTTTTACCTTTTTACATAAGAAACAGCCTCGTCCTTTTCATCAGGCATGTGAGCTGACTGTCTATGTCACCTGTATTTACCCACTTAGCTTACTGGTGACAGCCGCCTTTATCCTTATCATGATGCTCCTCTTCCCCTTTTATTGGCTGCGTGGACGGTAAATACATATGTTTTATGCATCAAATGCTTCCTTTAATAAACGATACGATGTGAGCCGGTCTTGCATATGATGTGTGATGGTCACAGCGATCACTTCATCTGTACGATAAGCCTTTGCTAGTGTTGTCAGCTGCTTTTTCACAGAAGATGTGGTCCCAATCACCATCCTCTTTCGATTGGCAGCCACTCGTTTTTGTTCATATGGACTGTAGGAATAAGCCTGTGCATCTTCATATGAAGGGAAGCCGCCAAGATTCTGACCTTGCTCATTGGCTAGCAAGGATAAATCTAAGCTGACAGCCAGTTTTTCAGCCTGCTCCTCTGTTTCTGCACATAAAACGAAGACCGCTAGACTGACGCGCGGCTCATCACCGAATGCTGAAGGTTCAAAGCGATTGATATATTGCTCTACAGAGTCTTCTCCGCCTTCACCATTAATAAAAAGAGCAAACGTATAGCCTGCACCTGCATTCGCTGCAAGCCTAGCACTCTCCCCAGAAGAGCCAAGCATCCATACCTCTGGTGCGGTTTCTACCTTTGGAGAAGCGGTCAAGTGAGGCAGCGGGTAAAATTCATCAGCTAGATCATGTAGATAAACCTTCAATTCTTCTACCTGCTCAGGATATTGATCACCAAGGCGCTTTCGTTCACCATGATGAAGTGCAATGGAGGAGATCGGCATGCCTCCGGGAGCACGTCCAATACCAAGATCAATTCTGCCCGGAGCCAATGCTTCGAGCACTCTGAAGTTCTCTGCTACTTTATAGGCACTGTAGTGGGGAAGCATGACGCCGCCAGAGCCAATACGTATATGTGACGTAACGGCTGATAAATGGCCGAGAAGCACCTCAGGACTCGATCCTGCCAGCCGGTTTGAAAAGTGATGCTCTGATACCCAAAAACGGTGATAGCCCCACTTTTCTGCCTGCTTCGCCAGCTCAACTGTTTGTCTCAGTGCTTCAGCAGGCGTGGCATCTCCAATCAAAGGAGATTGATCCAGTATACTTAATTTCATCATGTCGCACCTCTTACAGACATCCCCCTTTCTCAAACGAAAGGGGGATCTCCTATTTATTTTCGATTAAAGCCCTTTTCTTTGACAAATTCGCTAAGGTAGGCTCGTTTTGGCTTGCTGAAGCCTCGAATCATCTGCTTAGACCAAGTATCTTTTCTTTCGCCGTTTGTTCGTTCTTCATAATATGCTGAAATGCGTTCATCATATTCTTTTAAGTAACGATCTACATGTGCTTCATCTTGCTCATATGAATTTTCATGATAAATCAGCTCAACTGGCAGCCGTTCCTTTTGTGAAGATTGATTGGCAGGATGACCTACAACCAAACCGAATAGCGGCAGCACATAGGAAGGTGTTTCAAGTAATTCAGAGACTTCTTTCAGCTGATTACGCAGTCCGCCGATATAGCAGATACCAAGTCCCATTGATTCTGCTGCTAAACTGACATTTTGCGCAGCTAAAGCCGCATCAATCACACTAATAAGAAAAGCTTCCGTATTCTCAAATGCTTCTTGATGGTTCTTCCCTGCTTTTTGAGCAATGTAATCGTGACGTTTCAGGTCTGCACAGAAGACAAAGAAATGCCCATTCTTCTCAACGTATGGCTGATTCCCAGCCAGTTCAGCAAGCTTGGCCTTCTTCTCCTGATCTGTTACACCAATGATGCTATACGCCTGCACATAGCTTGATGTCGAAGCAGCCTGTGCACTTTTCACAAGTGTCAGCACTTCTTCCTTAGTCAGACGCTCGTCTGTAAACGAACGGATGGACCGATGATTTAATATGGTTTCTATCGTTTTGTTCAATTCGAAGACCTCCTTCACTCCTTCTATCATAAGACAGAAATAGATCGCTTTTCAAAAATTAGAACTCACAAAAAAAAGACAGTCTGTGCTTAGACTGCCCTTTACCCATTTTATTTAAATAAATAACTTTGATATTTCGTTAATTGAACACTTGCATTATATGCGATACCGAATCCAATTAAAACAGATAAAATAGAGCTTCCCCCGAAGCTGATAAATAAGAGTGGAATCCCTGTTACAGGCATCACGCCTATGTTCATCCCGATGTTCTGGAATGTATGGATCACAATCAGTGCTGTATATCCTACACAGAAAAATGACGCAAACCGGCTATAAGGATGAATACGGTCGATCAGCACGACAAGCCGGTAGATCAGGAAGAAGAACATAATCACAACAAATGCACAGCCGACAAAACCAAAGGCTTCTCCTATAATGGAGAAAATCATATCGGTTTGTGCTTCTGGGACATAGACTTTTAAGTTTTTAATGCCGTTCCCAAAGATTTGTCCAGCTCCAATGGCCATAATGGCTTGATCCACTTGATATTTATCAGACCCAGATGCATCCTGTGTCTGCGCTTGGTTAGCTGAACTAGAACTATCAGGCAGCCAAGCCGTAATCCGGTTGATTTGGTATTGCTGAATCCCGATTTTTTGTGCGAAATCAGGGAAGAGAATGATGACGGCTAACACAGCAGCAACTAATAGCACAACCACAGAACCGATGAGAGAAATCAATTTCCAATTGACACCGGATAAAAACACCATCACGACGACAATGAACATACAGACAACAGCCGTACCCGCATCCTGCATAAAAATGAGTCCAACTGGTACAGCAGATACCCCGGCAATTTTTAATAGAAGAAAAATATCATCTTCTAATGTCCGTTTTCCTCTAGGGGTTGCCTTCCCAATCACAGAAGCAAGCATCATAATCAAACCAATTTTCATGAACTCTGACGGCTGAAATGTTCCAATCCCAGGTAACACAAACCAGCTTTTTGCACCATTTTTAATGGGCGCAAAATCATGACCAGCGATTTGTGCAGGTGCGATTTTCAGAAGGATTAACAGCATAATGCCACCGATAAAAATATATAAGCTCAGTTTTTCTAATTGCTCCAGGTCAAAGTAATTAATCGCCACAATACATATGACCCCGACCATATAGTAAATGATCTGTCTGGTCCATGCATTAGATCCGTACTGCCCAAATTGACCCGCAGCATAAATGGCGATGACACTGATGGCAAAGAAGGCGAAAAATATAAAAATCAAATCTCCCTGATAGTAAGGAGATGTATTCTGCTTGTTCATGAACTAACCACCCTTATTACAAAACATAAAAGCCCTTATTTATATTAGATTGAAATTTTCACAAAAGCAACTCACCTTAAATATGACGGAAGATATGGCCGAAAGGTTCCATTCTATTTTCAAAAAATGAAATACTTTTCATCCTAGCAATAGGAAAAAATTCCTTTCCAATCTATTATTTCAACCGATCACAAGTCCTTTAAAAAGATTATTTTACAGATTTCAAGGGCAAAATTCAATGACCTATTGGGCGATAGGACAAGCTAACATCATGCCAGCATCAACTTTACTGAGGTATTAGGAAAAAACCATTTCCTACGGAATAAGGCCCATTTTCCAATGATTGAGTTTACTTCAAAGTCAATTGTGGTATAATACTTGTAACAAAATGTTCACAATATCTCCTAAAAACAGACACAATTGCATCCTGACCTCTCATTTGATTTGAACATCAACTTACAAAGGAGTTGGATACGATGGATATGTTCTTTGCGTACCTATGTATTGCAACGGCTACACCGCTGTTTTTATGGCTAGAAAACAGGAAAATTGCATTGGCTTCTATTCCACCCATTTTGATTATGTGGATTTTCTTCGGTCTTTACATGACAAGCAGTTTATCTCCAACAGGACATACCTTCATGATTGCGTTCTTTGCCATTAACGTGATTCTAGCTCACATTGCAGCGTTCCTCATCTATGGTCTTCCATTCATTCGCAAAAGATTCAGCAGCAGATAGATATCGCACCACCAATTGGAAGCGTTATCACAATTATTATAAAAACCACTCATCTATGAAAGATGAGTGGTTTTTTATTAATGGCCTGAATGCTCAGACTGTTTTGGCGCAGACGGTGAATATCCGTCTTTGCTGTTTTCACCGTGGCTGTAGTGAGCCGCGAAGATCCAAACAGACCCGATGACGAAGATAATCGCACAGAATAGACCAAACAAGGTATTTCCAACTTGAACAGTCCCGTTCTCACTTTCTGTCATGTGCATAAACATGAACAGCTGCAAGAATGCTTGAATGAATGCAAAACCAAAGATAATCCATAGTTTTGCGGCACTGCCAATTTCAGCTCCAATGGCAATCCAAAACGCTAAGATTGTCAGCACAATGGAAAGGATGAAGCCGACTACGTGTTTCCAAGGGAAGTGTTCGTGCTCTGCTGAGGAATGTGTTTTTCCAGCCATATCACAAAAGCCCCCCTAATCCGATCAAGTACACAGCTGTGAAGATGAAAATCCATACAACATCAAGGAAATGCCAGTATAGACTTGAGATAAAGATCTTCGCTGCTGTTTGTGGAGTTAAACCACGTTTTTTAATTTGGAACAAGACACCAGTAATCCAGAAGATACCGATCGATACGTGAAGTCCGTGAGTTCCTAAAAGGACAAAGAATGCAGACCAATACGCACTTGTATGGATGCTTGCACCCTCATGTACATAATGGAAGAACTCATAAATCTCAAAGCCAACGAAGCCAGCACCTAGAAGCAGTGTAAGAATCGTCCAAATGACAACTCCTTTTGTACTTCCACGGCGCATTTCATGAACGGCAATCCCACATGTAAATGAACTGACCAATAGCAGGAATGTCATGATCAATACAAGCTTCATATCAAATAGCTCAGCTGGTAAAACGCCGCCAGCTGTTCTGCCATGAAGAACAAAGTAGGTCGCAAAAAGTGTTGAGAATAACACGATTTCCGCGCCAAGGAATATCCAAAAACCAAGGATGTTTAACCGTCCGGTTTCAGACTGATATTCAAGCGGTGCATTTGCATAGCTGCTATCATTATGTCCCATTACTTCTGCGCCTCCTTATTCTTTTTCTCTGTTTCAATCACTTCTTCAACAGGAATATAGTAGCCATCGTCATATTCGAACGAACGTAAAATCATTGTTGCGAATACACCGATTAAGCCGATTACGCCAATCCAGTACCATTCAAATACAAGACCGAATGCGCCGATTCCGAAGAATACAGACATGATCAGTGGTCTGCCTGAATTGTGCGGCATGTGAATTTTCTTGAATTCTTTTTCAGGATGAACGTCTACATTGTTTTGCTTCCAATGATGGAATGCATCTGGTGCTGTCACTTCTGGAAGTGCTGCAAAGTTATAATGCGGCGGAATGGTAGAAGATGTCGCCCAGTCAAGTGTACGTCCTTCTCCCCAGCTGTCTCCAGACACTTCACGTTTCGCGTGTCTCCAGCTGTAGTAAATGTTATAGCAAAGGATAATGAAACCGATACCCATCATGAATGCACCAATTGTTGAAATAAAGTTTAGTGCCGTCCAGCCATCTTCTGGTCCGTACGTATAAATACGTCTTGGCATTCCTTGCAGTCCTAAGAAGTACTGCGGGAAGAAACAGATATTGAATCCAATCATGAATACCCAGAAGAACCATTTGCCGATTCTTTCGTTTAACTTGTAGCCAAACATTTTTGGATACCAGAAAACAAGACCAGCAAAACAAGCAAATACAGTACCTGCGATTAATACATAGTGGAAGTGGGATACTAGGAAGTACGTGTTATGGTACTGGTAATCCGCAGCTGCCATCGCAAGCATAACCCCAGTGACACCACCGATCACGAAGTTCGGGATGAAACCAAGTGCCCAAAGCATTGGGGATGTAAAGCTGATACGACCTCGATACATCGTAAAGAGCCAGTTAAAGATTTTGACACCTGTTGGTACAGAAATCGCCATTGTTGTGATCGAGAAGAATGAGTTAACCGCTGCACTGTTCCCCATTGTAAAGAAGTGGTGAACCCACACAATGAAGCTAAGAACAGAGATTGCCACAATCGATACAACCATCGCTTTATAACCAAACAACTGCTTTCTTGAGAACGTTGCAAAAATTTCTGAGAAAATACCGAAAGCAGGTAAGATAACAATATATACCTCAGGATGTCCCCAAATCCAGAAAAGGTTCGCCCAAAGCATTGGCATACCGCCTGCTTCCAGTGTAAAGAATGCAGAACCGAATAAACGATCAAATGTCATAAGTGCTAAAGCAACTGTTAAAACAGGGAATGCGAAAACGATGATGACAGACGTAATCAATGTTGTCCATGTAAACATCGGCATACGCATAAGCGTCATACCTTTTGTACGCATTTTTAAGATGGTCACCATGAAGTTAATACCAGTCATCAGTGTACCAATACCTGCAATTTGGAGCCCGAGCAAGTAGTAGTTCTGTCCAGGTCCTGGTGAGAAGTCATTTCCGGCGAGCGGCATGTAACTCGTCCAGCCAGCACTTGGTGATCCTCCAATAACGAAGGAAATGTTGAACAGCATCGCTCCGACCATGAATGTCCAGAAGCTAAGGTTGTTCAAATACGGGAATGCAACGTCACGTGCACCAATTTGAAGAGGCACAACAACGTTGATTAAACCAATTAAAAATGGCATCGCCATGAAGAGAATCATGATCGTACCATGCGTTGTAAAAATTTCATTATAGTGGTTGGAATCTAAAAACGTATTATTAGGAAGCGCCAGCTGTGCGCGCATCATCAGTCCGTCTACCCCACCGCGGAAGAACATAATCACAGCAGCAAGGATATACATAATCCCTAGCTTTTTATGATCAACTGATGTTAGCCATTCTTTCCAGAGCCATTTCCACTTTTTGAAGTAGGTTAAAACAAAAACAATGGCAATGGAAGTAAGAGCGATAGAAATTTGCGCACCAAGAATTAATGGGTCTCCAGTTACAAAAAACTCATCCCATTTTAAATGCATAACGGCCTCCTCCTTTCCTTAGTCAGTTTATTCTGCTTCTAGTTTTCTTTTATAGTTCTTCACATTCTCGAAAGGATCTGTTTTAGAATGTGGAGAAACTGATTGGTAACCTAAGCGTTTGCGTGCTTGGAGTGCATATTCAGAATCCTCTCCATGCTTCGCAAAAGATAAATGTGTTGATGAGAATGTCTGCACATCTGCAGCATCAGGAAGCATCAAGTAGTCATACGTTTTCTTCGTTAACTTTGGTGCTTCTTTTTTCGTTTTAGTTACCCATTTATCATAGTCAGACTGCGTCATCGCATTGACTTTGAATTTTTGTTGAGCAAAGCCCTCGCCTGTGAAGTTGGCGTTTCTTCCTTCGTATGTGCCTACTTCATCAGCCTGAAGATATTGTTCCATTTCCATTCCAGCCATCGCATACTTCTCCCCGCCTAGCTGAGGAATCCATAGTGATGCCATTGTATCAGCGGAAGTGATTTTGAATAAAATCGGCTGATCTTCTGGAATGTTTAAGTAGTTCACTGTTTCAATATTTTCCTCTGGATAACTAAATATCCATTTCCAATCAACGGCTGTAGCATAAACGACAAGTGGATCTTTATGGCTTGTTGCTTTAGGTGCCTCTTCCAAAGAGTAAATTGTTTTTACAGTTGGAACCGAAAGGGCAGCAACGATTAATATTGGGATCACTGTCCAGACAACTTCTAGAAGCGTATTCCCGTGCATTTCTGGGTTATAAGAGGCGTTTCCAACGTCCTTACGCTCACGGTATTTAACCAAAATGATGGTAAACAGTACAAATACCGCACCAACGATAAAGAGCATGAATCCGATAGATAAAAGGATTAAGTCTTTTTGTTGTGCTGCGACTGGTCCTTTAGGATCTAAAACAGCGATATTGCTGCAACCTCCTAATACAAAAACACTCACGAGCATCGCTAATAAAAGCATAGGTTTAATGGCTCTGAACAAGAAGATCACCATCCTTCCTTAAATAATGTATAAATAGCTGAATCATTGTGAAAAGCCATCTGCCTTCGAAAACTTTTCTTCCCTTTGTAATGCTATCAAAATCTGTAGGAGTTAGCTTCCCTTTTTTCAAAAGTTCATTTATTTTTCAACAGATTTCTATTAAAATGTCATAAATTCGTCATAAATTTATATTATTGCACATACATTAAATTTCTAGAAATTTGAAAAGTTGAGATTAGAAGGCAAAGGGCATACAATCTAGAACTTTGTCAAATTAAGGTTTACCACAATAAAAAAATTTGGTCAAATTTCAATTTAACTTTATGAAATTTTATCTAGGTAAACAATTTCAAAATAGGTATCCCCACATTTAACAAAAATCTTACTCATTTTAACGCAAGTTGACAAGAAAAGAAAGTATCGATTCTCAGCCTATGCGCTGTAAGAATTGGTAATGGCGATAAATGAGTGGAATCTCTCTAAAGACTTCCAGCAAAAAGCCGGCTCAACGCCGGCACAGATTGTTGACAAAGGGCTAAAATGAACTATATTTTAGCCCTTTGTCTTCTTTTCAGCGTGATAGAAAACCTTTGAAGTCTAGGAAGGACGAGTACCGGTGCGGAGCGAATTTGGCATTCGTGAGCACCGGCACGCAGGACTGACACCGAATGCGAGGGTTTGTCTACACGCTGAGCCGGCTCAACGCCGGCATTCTTCATTTATTCATCTCTTACCAAGATGTCAGGGCGTCTATAAATGTCCCCTTCATGTTCGATGTCCATGTACGTCCACTTGCCCGTATAGGTTAGAAAGCGATTACTCTCTTTCTCTACTATGATCGTATCCTCTGATTTTAATCCAGGCAATGAAGGATTCCAGGTGAACACTTGATGAAGCTGAATTTCCTCCTTCGATGAGGGAACTGCAATGATTTCTCTAGATACAAAGCCCGTTTTTCCACCTTGGTGAAGTTTTCTCCAACTATCTGGAAAACCTTCTTTTTCATACTGGGCAATCCCTGCCTTCAGTACATCTCCAATGGTTTTTCCAGGACGCGTGGCCGCATTCATGACCGTGTCAATCCGCGCAAGCCGTTCCTTGTTTTCGGCAAGCTCCTTCGGAAGTGAACCAAAGTAAACAGATCTTGTGACATTCGCCACGAGGCCATGCCGTTCAGCACAAAGGACAACAAGCGCATGCTTTTGAAGCGCTTTTTCTGTTGGAATTGGATGACGATATTGATGAATGCGGTCATCTGTTGCCACTAGCAGCACTTCAATCGTCATGCCTTGAGCAATTGCTTTTTGGGCGACAAGCGAAGCGATCTCGTGTTCCGTTTGCCCTGGAACGATTTCTTTACAGACACTCTCTACAATGACCGCCGTCTCGTGGCAAAGGGTTTCATATTGGCTCAGCTGTGCTGCAGAAAGGATCGATCGAACATGAGACAAATCCGACTCAATCCATTCAAACCCTGCCATTTGAGTGTCTGCCCCCATTCGTTTATCTTTTGTCAGTTTGTGAATGTAGGGGGCATCATCCTCAAACCAATCCATTGTGACCACTTGATAAGGATGGTCGAAATACGCCATTTCTTCTTCAATGATTCTTTTTTCTTCCATTTGATTCACAATCAGGACAATGTCGTCTTTCAACACGAGCAGCTGACAAACGCCCTCTGGCGTGTTTAACACAATGTGATTTCTTCTTCCACCTGTGAGCCAGGAGAAATTATTTCGTTTTTGAATCAGGACACCGTCGAGCTGTTTTTCTTCCATTAAGGTTCTTACCTGTTCAATCATCTAATCACCTGCCTGTATTGAGTGTTTGAATGAAACGTTTAAAAGCTGTTTTCCCTTGCTCAGTTCTTTTAAACACACCTGCCTGCGTAAGAATACGAGAAAAAATCCGTCCGATTTCTTTTTGTAAAATTGCTTCTGTATTGTCCTCTGTGAAGGTATTCTCTTCAAGCAGACGCTCCGCCCATGTCTCGTGCTTCATGATGGCAGGACGGGCTTTGATTTCTTCAAGGGGCTTTTTGGATAACAGCGCGTCTTTTAACTCGTTTAATTCCTCCGCTAACCTTCCAGGAAGGACGGCAAGACCCATCACTTCAATTAATCCAATATTTTCTTTTTTAATATGATGGACCTCTTCATGCGGATGAAAGATCCCGTCTGGATGACGTTCGTCTGTACGGTTATTACGCAGCACAAGATCTAATTCATAATCATCCCCATGACGGCGTGCGATCGGTGTAATGGTATTGTGCGAGGTCTCTCCTGTATAAGCGATCAGATCCACTTCTTCATCTGAGTACATTTTCCACTCGTTTAAGATAAACTCCGCTGCATCCGCAAGCGTCTGTCGGTCGTTACTTTGAAGCCGGATGACAGACATCGGCCATTTCACAATTCCAGCCCTCACATTTGGAAACGCTTTGAGAGAAAAGTGGTCTTCCATCTCTGCTTTTGCCATCGGAAACTCATGAGCGCCGCCTTGAAAATGGTCATGACTTAATATACTGCCTCCGACAATAGGAAGGTCGGCGTTCGATCCAATGAAATAGTGCGGGTATATAGATATGAAGGAAAGTAGACGTTCAAAGGTCTTTTTTGTGATCTTCATCGGCTCGTGTTCACCCTTGAACACAATACAATGCTCGTTGTAATACACGTAAGGTGAAAATTGCAGAAACCACGATTCGTCTGTGAGCGTCACAGGGATAATGCGGTGATTCTGTCTTGCTGGGTGATTGATCCGCCCCCCAAACCCAACGTTTTCTTTACAAAGCAGACAAAGAGGATATTGCTTTTGACTGAGCTTCTTGGCTTGAGCGATCGCTTTTGGATCCTTTTCCGGTTTCGATAGATTAATGGTGATTTCTAGCACACCATCATCTGTCGTTGTAAACCACTGAACATTTTTGGCGATTCGGCCAGTATGAATGTAGTGTGCATGCTGCTGCATTTCATAGAACCAGCTTGTGGCGGCCTTTGGTCCTTCAAGCTGGCGTTTCTCTTCAAACTTCGCATAGATGACACTTGGAGGCGCCACCAAACAGCCCATGATTTTTGCATATAGTAAATCACGATACGTATCTGTCCCCTCAGGAATGAGACCTATTTCTACTGCCCAATCCAGCATCGGCATTAATATGTCTTCAAGGTCCATGCCACCTGAGACCGTTCTCGCTTCAGCATCATCGAGTCCCAGCACCTCAAGCAGTCGATTTCTCGTATAATCAATATCTAGCGGCGTGATAAGCTCCTTATCTATCCCGTATTGAATCAGCTGTTCCAGCTTTTCAAATATATCCATCGCCATTCCCTCTGTCCCCTCTCTTGCCTGCCTGTTAGCCTTTATTCACTCTGGTAGCCTTTTGGGTGTTTCTGAAACCAATCCCACGCGCTTTGAATGATTGTCTGCAGGTCTGCATATTGAGGCTTCCATCCCAATTCTTGCAGCGCCTTTTTAGAAGAAGCAATCAGCTTTGCTGGATCTCCCGCCCGTCTTTTTGCCACCTGTGCTGGGATGGCATGACCCGTCACTTCTCTTGCCGCTTCTACTACCTGCTTCACCGAAAAGCCTGTGCCATTCCCTAAGTTATACGTCGCACTTCCTTTTCCTTGACGCAGACGATCAACCGCTAAGATGTGCGCCTCAACTAAATCCATCACATGAATATAATCTCTAATGCAAGTGCCATCCTCTGTCTCATAATCATCGCCGTAAATCATGATCTGATCACGTTTTCCTAAAGCTACTTGGAGAATAATCGGAATCAGATGTGTCTCTGGCTGATGATCTTCACCGACAAGCCCTTCTGTATGAGCACCGGCTACATTAAAATAACGAAGCACAACGTATTCAATGCCATAAGCCTGCTCAGACCACTTCAACATTTTTTCAATCGCTAATTTCGTTTCTCCATAAGGATTCGTTGGGTTCGTCTCATCTGTTTCAACGATCGGCACACGCTTTGGTTCGCCATATGTAGCCGCTGTTGAAGAAAACACGATGTTCTTCACATCAAATTCATTCATCACCTGAAGTAAAGCGGTTGCCCCTCCGACATTATTGTCATAGTACTTTAACGGGTCCGTCACACTCTCACCAACAAGTGAATCTGCCGCAAAGTGCATGACCGCTTCAATCTCATGCGTTTGAAAAACCTGTCTTAAAAAAGCTTGATCTCTTAAATCTCCCTCTTCTAATACAGCTCCCTCTACAACAGCTTCTTTATGACCTGTCTGTAAATTATCAACAATCACCACTTGTTCTCCTTTAGCTAAAAGAGCCGCTGCCGCATGACTGCCAATGAAACCTGCTCCTCCACAAACTAAGATTGTCATCAAACTTCCTCCTTTGTTAATTCTCTTGCGCCGCCTCCAATTCCAGCTGTGTAAAAAGAGGCTTGAATGCCCGTTTTTTCTTGATAAATCGCACCTGTTTCTTCTATAAATGAGGCAAGCAGCTCTTCTTTCACAATGCTGATCGTGCAGCCGCCAAATCCCGCACCTGTCATACGAGAGCCAATGGTCCCAGGGTGACGCCAGGCGGCTTCTGCAAGTGCATCTAGTTCAAGTCCAGTCACTTCATAATCATTCTTTAAAGAAAGATGAGATGCCTTCATGAGAGCGCCTAGTTCTTCCATTTTATCATCTTTCAGAAAATTTACTGCTTTCAGGGTCCGCTCGTTCTCTGTCACCGCATGTCTCGCACGTTTCAGGCACGTTTCATCTTGAATCAAATGGGCATGCTGCTCAAATTCATCCGCAGTGAGCTCACATAAATGCGCAATGTCGATTTCTTTTCTCAGATCATTTAAAGCGGACTGACACTCCTTGCGGCGCTCATTGTATTTGGAATCTGCCAGAGTCCGCTGTTTGTTTGTATTGGCAATCACAAGCGCCAGCCCCTTTTGCCGAAACGGGCTGTATTCAAAGGCAAGGGTGTCACAATTGAGCAAAATGGCGTGATCTTCTTTTCCGAGGCTAATCGAAAATTGATCCATAATGCCGCATTGGACGCCAATGAATTCATTTTCTGCACGCTGTGCAAGCAGGGCAAGGTCGACATGTGAAGCGCCGAACGAATACCATTCATTGATTAACACAGCTGTAACAAGCTCAATGGAGGCAGATGAAGACAGCCCTGCACCGTTTGGAATATTACCGCTGTACACAATATCAAAGCCTTCTTTTATATCCATTCCTGCTTCAATGAACTGATTGAACACCCCCTTTGGATAGTTCGCCCAGCCGTCCGATTCAACGTAAGCGATTTCAAAAAGGTCAATTTCTTTCACACCTTCTTCTTCAAAGTTCAAGGAATACATTCTGACGAGTCCATCTGACCGTTTTGCACAGGCAGCATACGTACCGAGAGTGAGCGCGCAAGGGAAGACATGGCCTCCATTGTAATCTGTATGTTCACCAATCAGGTTCACCCTGCCTGGGGCGAAAAAATAACGAAGTTCTTCTTTATCTCCAAATTGCTGATGAAATGCCGCTCGTAACATATCGATCATATCCAATCCCCTTTTCTCTTCTGATAATCTTATTTTAGTAGCCTCAACATCGGAAGTTCAATGGTAAAAAAACCGTTAAAAAATACCCTTTTTTTGCTGTGAATGGTACGATGTTATATGAGGTGTACCATGGTTCAAAATAGAAAAAGGTTGTTTTTTGCTGTGAAGGGGGATTTCCAATTTGAAGAAAGAAGCATTTGCATTTCGTTTTCACCATTCTGATGTCACATTGCCGGCGCAAATATGGTCTGTTGGCTGGGAAGTTCAATCATCCTCGTTATACAGCTGGAATGGCGTAGAGCGGAAGGATCAGGGCAAGTGCATCTTTCAACTCACACTGTCTGGACATGGCATGATTGAAATTGGACAGAAGCGTTTCAAAGTATTGCCGGGGCAGGCCTTTCTGGTGAAAAGCCCAAGTGCCTATCAATACTATTTTCCAGAGGACAGTGAGCATTGGGAATTTCTATACTTGACGCTTTACGGGGAAGCCTGTGATCTTTGCTTTGATCAATTTATAGCTCAAGGAAAGCAGGTCATGCGTTTTCATCCAAATTCTAAACCGATCCGCCTGCTGAAGAAAATATATGATGAAGCCAGTGAAAGACGGATTACCAATCCGTTTGAGGGGTCTAGCCTTGCTTATCAATTTGTCATGGAACTGTATTCTTATTTGCCAAAGCTTGAGGGACAAATGGAGAAATGGCCTGAGCCCATCGTTCAAGCGGCCTTGTTTGCAAGCCATCATTTTCACGAGGAAATCGGCCCTGACGATATGGCAGTTGCGGCACGTTTATCCAAAAGTCATTTTACGAGGGAATTCAAAAAGGCAACTGGCTTCACACCGATTCACTACTTAACCAATATTCGATTAGAAAAGGCGGAAACGTTACTGAAAACAACGAAATATTCGATTGAAGAAATCGCCATACAGTGCGGCTACCGAAATGCGAATTACTTGAATAAAGTCTTTCGAAAGAAAATCGGCATGTCTCCAAAGCAACTGCGGGAAACAAGCGATGCATAATAAAAAGCAGCCGCATTTCAAATGGCTGCTTCTTTTACGCTTTCGTCAGGTCAACACGAATTCTCCCTTGTCTTAAAACAATGGTCATTTGCGTGTCAGGGGTCATTAAGTTTTCTAAAATGTCCGTTGCCGTTTGAAGCGCAATGTCCATACGGTTGATCTTTTCCTTTTCTTGTTCCGAAAACGCTTCTGGTTGTGCGGCCATTTCTTTGACTAGCCTCAGCACTTGTTCATGCTGCTTTTCTGTTTGTTGATATATGGCATCATATAATTCGTCTGGCCTGCTGCTCATTTCACATCACCTATCTTTTTTCATGTGTTAAATCGCATCTTCTTTTGTTTTCTTAAAGACGAACCATTTACTGGCGACATAATTGACCACCACAATCACAAAGTTGACAAGAATTTTTGCGACAGTTTCATTGAGCGCCATTTGGCTCACAAATAAAATCATCAGCCCTAGATCTACACCTAGAGACATGAGACGCACACTAAAAAATGAAGAAAGCTCACGCATGAGGCTTTTTTTGTCATGAGCCTTTTGCTTGAAGACATACTTCTTATTGGTGATATAAGCAAAGAGAACAGCAAATACCCATGAAACAACCGTTGCTGTTTTATAATCCATGGAAAACATCTCAACGAATAAATAGAAGCTGACTATGTTGACGATGGTTGTACACACACCCATGACAAGATACATAACAACTTCTTGATATTTTTGAAAAAGGCTATACATGTCTTTCTTCATTCCTTCTTGGTGGTTTCTGTTTCTTTTAGAATACCATCTCGAGAAGAACTTCCCAAACGAACAATATGTACGTCCTGCAAAAATGAAATTTGTTCTGATCGATGGCAGATGTCAAGCTAATCGGTTTATATGAGTCAAATGATTTAGGTCTTTGTCATTATTTTAATTTATAATCTTTTAACTGACTTTACAATTGTTTATTATTAGAAGTAAGAAATCAATATTTATGGGTTTTTTAGTCATTTTTTTAGGGACGTGGTAGGTGATAGATTTTACAAAATAGGTTAAATGTCATCATTTTTCGACAAAAATCTATTTTTGTGCTTCTTTCACACACACGTACAGTTACTAGACGGTTTGTTCAAGTCATTGGTTGCAGATGAATATGTCTTATTGAACTGGAGGATATTATGGATACGCAAGTGAAAAGAAGAGTTGACGAAGAGTGGGTTTATTTGATTCAGGAAGCGAAAAAAATTGGACTAGGCATCGAAGAAATACAAGCTTTTTTAACATCCAACGGTGATCAGAAGATGATAAACAAACCGTAAATCAACGCCGTTATCCTTTGTCTTTCAGACTGCTTTGGCTAAAAGTTCTGACCTGTCAATTGACCTTTTGAAAATCCTTTCATGACGATACGCTACAATAATTAAACACCTCTCCATACCAATCCCTTCTACTCAATGGGGTTCTGTCTTTCTATCTTAGGAGGACAGTCCGTTTCCCGTTCTTTATATGATCCCTTTTCGCCGCCATTCTTAAAATTTGCCTATCACTCGTTATAAAACCAAGCTCCCCACCCATATATTTAGCATGAAAGCAGTGAGAAGGAAGAAAGGTGATAGAGCATGAGTTCAGATTCCCTTTCCTATTATCACCAAAAAAAAGATCAGTATTATCATGGTGTAAATCCTGTCATCGTCAACCGTATTCGAGAGAAATGGACGTCTATTTTGGATATCGGATGCGGCACAGGTCAGCTTGGCAAAGCCCTAAAACAAAAGGGCCGAATCCTATACGGGATTGAATCATTTGAGGATGCAGCAAAACAGGCTGAACAAGAACTAGATCATGTTCTATGCGGCAATATTGAACAGATGGCTCTCCCTTATCAACATGAACAATTTGACTGTATCATTTTCGGAGACGTACTCGAACATTTATTAGACCCATGGGCCGTTTTAAAAAAGGTAAAGCCCTTTCTTAAAAAGGAGGGCGCCATCCTTTCATCCATTCCGAATATTGGTCATATTTCAACGGTTTTAGAATTGTTAGCTGGAAGGTTTTCTTATACAGATGCAGGGTTAATGGATCAAACACATCTACGTTTCTTTACCCTTCACGAAATTCATGCCCTCTTTCATTCAGCGGGGTTTCGCATTCGTGAACTTGAGACCATTCGTGTACAGCATCCTTCGTATAAAAGTGTGATGAATGACTTACACGAGCTACTTGTGAAGCATGGCATCCGTTTCGACTTTAACGAGGCGTCTACAGCCTATCAATATGTGGTTGAGGCCGTTCAGTTCAATGAGTAACCAGACCATCCTATTTGTTTTATGTGTAGATGATGAATCCATGTTTCAAGCTTGCTTTCGGCAGCTCGCCTCACTTCCTGCTCCGCATGGGTATCATGTGGAGGTCTTTCCCATTAGACATGCATCAAGTATGGCCTCTGGATACAATGAAGCCTTCACTCATCCTGCTCAGTTTAAAATTTACCTTCATCAAGATACACTCATTGTCAAACAGAAGATGTTACTTGAGCTCATCCCACTTTTTTTGCAAAATCCGTCACTCGGCATGCTTGGGGTGATAGGTGCAGAAAGCGTACCTGACAATGGGATTTGGTGGGAGAGCCATGATTGCAGAGGCAAGGTGATCGAATATCGGCACGAGACGTATCAGCTGCTTTCGTTTGAATCAGGTCACCAACAAATGGAGGCTCAAAATTATATCAAAGCATCCGCCATTGACGGTCTCTTCATGGCGACTCAATATGATATCAGGTGGCGTGAAGATCTCTTTGACGGCTTTCATTTTTATGATGTGTCGCAGTCTTTTGAGTTCGTTCAGCAGGGATATGAAGTCGGAATCGTCAGACAGGATGAGCCTTGGTGTATACACAAATGCGGAGATCATTTTGACGCAGAAGCATATGAAAAAGCGAGACAAACATTTCTTGCGAATTATCGGTAGAAGGCACCCTTTTCGTGTGCCTTTTTTATGATATACTGTCATAAACAACCAGATTGTCTCATATGCATTGGAGTACCTTGTCCCTAATTCGTACAAAGGAGGAAACAATGGCAGACAAAAAAGTTCATTATAAGAAGGTTGCCGCTTCAGAGGATTTCCGAAAACTTCTTGAGGAAAAGCGCAGATTTATCGTGCCGATGACGATTTTCTTTTTTCTCTTTTACTTTTCACTTCCGGTTGCTACATCCTACTTCACCTTTTTGAACACGCCAGCAATTGGTGCTATCACATGGGCCTGGTTATTCGCTCTCACGCAATTTGTCATGACATGGGTTTTATGTGGGCTTTATGCGAAAAAAGCATCTCAGTTCGACAAATATGTAAGCGCTTTAAAAGCTGAATCGAGGAGTGATGACGAATGAGCATGACCGCGTTTATTTTATTCGTAGCGATCGTAGGGCTCACATTGGTCATCACATATTTTGCTGCGAAGAAGACAAGCAATGCGAGTGATTTTTACACAGCAGGCGGAGGTCTGACAGGATTTCAAAACGGTCTTGCCATCGCTGGAGACTATATGTCCGCAGCTTCATTTTTAGGGATCGCCGGCATGATCGCGTTAAATGGATTTGATGGCTTTTTCTATAGTATTGGCTTTCTTGTGGCGTATCTAGTCGTCCTTTATGTTGTGGCAGAGCCACTGCGAAATCTAGGGAAATATACGATGGCGGATATGATAGCTGCACGATTCAAACGCCCTGCCATTCGAGGGGTTGCTGCCTTTAATACCATCACGGTCTCTACTTTTTATATGATTGCACAGCTTGTTGGAGCGGGCGCATTAATTAAACTGCTTCTTGGCATTGATTATTGGATCGCGGTGTTAATCGTGGGTGTCTTGATGACCATTTACGTAGTGTTTGGCGGCATGATCGCTACCAGCTGGGTACAGATCACAAAGGCCATTCTCCTTATGCTTGGAACCTTGATCATTTCACTGCTTGTGTTTGCAAAATTTGATTTTAGTCTGTTGAAGATGTTCGAGCAGATGAAAACAGCTACTCCGCTCGGTGAATCGTTCCTCCATCCGGGGAATAAATATGATGTGCCTTTAGAAACCCTGTCTCTTAACCTTGCCCTCGTGCTTGGAACAGCAGGTTTGCCGCATATTTTAATCCGTTTTTATACAGTAAAGGATGCGATTTCTGCACGAAAATCTGTCCTTTCAGCCACTTGGATCATCGGGATTTTTTATTTAATGACGGTTTTCCTTGGCTTCGGCGCCGCTGCCTTTGTCGGAACAGAAGCGATCACAGCAGCCGATGCAGCAGGAAACATGGCCGCACCATTGCTTGCACAAGCCCTTGGAGGAGATTTCTTATTTGCGTTTGTTTCCGCTATCGCTTTTGCAACCATATTGGCTGTGGTGACCGGCCTCGTCCTTTCCGCCGCATCTGCCTTTGCCCATGACTTTTATAGTCAGATCATCCGCAAAGGAAAAGCGAGCGAACGGGAACAGGTCAAGGCCGCACGCTTTGCTTCAATTGGCGTGTCCATTCTCTCCATCGTCCTTGCGTTATTTGCCCAATCCTTAAACGTCGCGTTTCTCGTGTCTCTTGCCTTCGCAGTTGCAGCAAGTGCGAATTTACCACTGATTATCTTCACTGTCTTTTGGAAACGATTCAACTCCACTGGCGCCATTGCAGGGAGCTTAACGGGTCTTCTGAGCGCACTTATCATCGTATCGCTCAGCCCAAGCGTCTGGGACCCATCGGGGGCAGCTATCTTTACAGGAGAGCCGTTCATCCAGCTGTCGAACCCTGGGATTATCTCCATCCCACTTGGATTTCTTGCCGCTTACTTAGGCACCATTTTCTCCTCTGGAAAAGCAGATGAAGACACCTTTACAGAAATTCAAGTAAAGGCACATACAGGCATGCATATGGATACTGATTCATAAGGAAAAGCCGGCTGTCGAGCCGGCTTTCTTGTGTTCTTTCTATTCAAAACAGCAGGTCTCAATACGGTTTAAATCGACCTTTTAATTTATCTTTATATCTTTCTAACCTGTCAATTCTTCTAAACGTGATAAACGAACAGCATGTGATGATGATCAACAGGATTTCATGACCTTCCCCTCTATTATCAATGATACTCTTCATCCCTATTACTCCCCATTAGCCTTATATTCTCCTATCGCCTCATCATATCAGCGAAAATACGTCAATCCATGGCTTCAACAGACTAGAGAGATGCTTTTTCTGATACGACAAGTGATTTTAGTTCTTCTGCTGCTTTTTTTGGATCAGTGCTTTGGCTAAGGGCGCTAATGATGCTAATGCCATCTGCCCCTGCTTGTATGACTGGTGCAGCATTTTCATAAGTGATGCCGCCGATGCCAACAATCGGAATATCAAGGTCATGACGACGTACCTCGTTGATCAAAGCAACTCCTTGGACACTGCGTGTATCCTTTTTCGTTTCTGTTGGATAGACCGGGCCCATTCCGACATAATCTGCTCCGTCCTTCATTGCTTGTCTCACTTCACCTAAGTTATGCGTAGACACGCCTAATATTTTATTCCCGATCCTCTGCCGCACGTCTTGTGCATTTGTATCTTCCTGACCAACATGGACGCCGTCTGCATCAAGATCAATCGCTAGCTGTACATCATCATTCACAATAAAAGGAACATTCGCTTCTTGGCAAAGCCTTTGTATGTGCCTGGCCAATTGTTTCTTCTCTTCACCTTGCAAGGCGCCTTCACCCTTTTCACGAAATTGAAACATGGTGATCCCGCCTTGAATGGCTTCTTCGATGACATCTAGCGGATGCCTGCTTGTGTTCGCAGTTCCCATAATAAAATAAACCGATAATTGCTGCTTGATTTGCTGTTGATTAGCCTTTGTCATGCAAAACTCCCCCTATTTTACCTAACGTGATCACATCATTGCTACCTGTGTTTGATAATGCATTTAACAGTTCTATTTGGAATGTTCCTGGTCCGTTATCTTTTGACAGCCGGGCTGCCTTTTCAGCTGCGACACCATAAAACAGCAGCGCAGCTGAAGCCGCATGAAGCGGCGGTTCGCCGATTGCACAAAATGCACCCATGACGGATGTGAGTAGACAGCCGGCTCCTGTCACCTTGGTCAGCCATTCATGTCCATTATGAATAAACAGAACCTCATCTCCATCTGACACGACGTCGACTTTTCCTGTGATCACCACAACGGTCTGAAGTGCTTTTGCCGCTTGCTTCGCTAATATCGAGACATCACCATTCCCATTCGTCTCTTTCGCATCCACGCCTTTTGACTGCCAGCCATCCACTCCGAGTAAATGAGCGATTTCAGCAGCATTTCCTCTAACAACGGTAATTTTTACTTGCTGTAACAGCTGTTTCGCCGCACTTGTCCGAAACGTTGTGGCACCGGCTCCAACAGGATCTAATAGAACAGGCACCCTTTTTTCATTGGCCGCTTGTCCAGCGATGACCATTGCCTCAACGGTTTCCTTTGTCAGTGTGCCAATATTGAGCACAAGCGCACCCGCTAATTGCGCCATTTCGGCCACTTCCTCTTTGGCATTTGCCATGACTGGAGAAGCACCTAAAGCAAGCAGTCCATTCGCTGTAAAGTTCGTCACGACTTGGTTGGTGATATTATGGACGAGTGGATTTTCCGCTCGAACCTTCTCCAATAAATGAGACGCGCAGCTTAATTTCATCAGTATCGTCCTCCCTTTTACTCTGCATCCCAAACATAAGATTTTGTATGCTTTAACCATTCTCTTGCCGCAAAGGACAAATAGCGATCCTTTCGCCAAATGACACCCAAATGCCACGGGATAGACGGGTTTAAGGAAATGACCTTCACCTTTTCAGGATCAAGATCACGGCAAATTCGTTCAGGAAGAAGCCCGATCCCGAGGTTCTCGGCTACCATTTCACTAATGAAATCCCATTGAGACGTTTCATAAATAACATTAGGCCGGAACCCCGCATTCATACATTCATTCAATATCCGGCTATGCAAAACAAAATCTTCTCTAAAAAATATAAAAGACTCTTCCTTTAAATCAGCTAAATGCACCTCATCACGCCCTGCCATCGGATGCGATGGATGTGTCACAAGCTTCATGTCCTCTTTAATAATGGTGTACGTATGAAAAATTTTATCATTTGCAGGTAGAACAATGACACCAATATCTAATGAGCCATCCTCGACCCCCTCCTCAACTTTAATGGAGCCGTGTTCGACCAACTGAAACGTAACATCTGGATACTGCTGACGAAACTCTCCCATGACATTTGGGAAGAAGCTTGACCCAATCATGGGCGGCAGCCCTATTCGGATATGCCCTTTTTTCACATTCATTAAATCATTTAATTCACTCGTTAAATTCTGAAATGATTGTGTGATTTCACTCGCCTGTGTATACATCGTTTGTCCAGCATCTGTCATTTCAACCTGACGGCCATTCCGGTAAAACAACTGCACCCCAAGTTCATCCTCCAGATTTTTGACCATCTTGGAAATGGTCGGCTGCGACACATAAAGAGATTGCGAGGCTTTCGTAAAGCTCTTGAACCTTGCCACTTCTAAGAAATAAGTTAAATGTCTAATGTCCACATGGTTCACCCTTTCTATAGACAAAAGGAATAATAACTATTCGATATATGTATTTTACCTATAATAGAACGTGCTGTACACTTTAAAGTAAGCTCATCAATTGGAACATTGTCATGTTTTTGTGAAAAAGTGAACATTTTATATAGAAAAAGGAGTGAACAGAAAGTGCAATTGCTCAAAACGCCGCTGATTGCTACCCTTCAGATTATGGCTTTATTTGTTTTTGCGAAATTGATGAATGTGCTGGCGGCCTTTTTGCATTTAAGAATACCGGGCACGATCTTAGGCATTCTTGTCATTTTCTTATTGCTTCATTTTAACATCATTAAATTAAAATGGATCGAACTTGGCGGTGTATGGCTGCTCGGAGAACTGCTGCTCTTCTTTATCCCGTCAGCAGTTGGTGTGATTGATTATGGGAAATTGCTTTCTCAATCAGGCACCAGTATCGTCCTTGTCGTCTTACTTAGTACCTTTGTGGTCATGCTGTCTACTGGCATAATGACCCAAATGATTGCGAAAAGAAAGGAGCGAAAAAAGCTATGTTAGTTGGCGGACTATTTTTGATCTTAACGGTTCTTATATACCTAGCATCAAAAGCGGTTTACAAACGGCATCCGAAAGTCTATGTCTCCCCTTTACTTGTGACCCCGCTTGTCCTTGTGGGCTTGCTCTTAATCGTAAACATTCCTTACGATGCTTACAATCAAGGCGGAAAATGGCTGACGAATATGCTTCAGCCTGCGACTGTTGCTTTTGCGATTCCTTTATATAAGTATTTTCACATTCTGAAGAAGCATGCAGTGGAAATTGTTTTGAATGTGGCTTGCGGTTCTGTCATTGCGATCTTATCTACAGCATTTATCGCCAAATTGTTTCATTTAGACACAGGTCTTATTGAGAGCCTTGTCCCAAGGTCTGTCACAACACCAGTGGCGATGAGTGTGTCAGAAATGATCGGCGGCATGCCGTCCGTTACGGCTGTATTCGTCATTTTAACTGCACTATTTGGCTCAATCATTGGTCCAATGGTCATCCGTTATTTCCGCATTGATAATGACATTGCTATGGGCGTCCTGCTTGGTACGGGTGCACACGGTGCAGGGACATCAAAAGCCTAAAGCCTTTGAGTTAAGCTCCGTCTCAGGCACGATCTCAAGTGTATCGATGATTCTTTCAGCCATTATTACACTCTGTGCGGCCCCTCTCCTCATGTCGTTCGCCTTATAAAAAAAGCCATTTCCCCTTTATCGGAAAATGGCTTTTTGATTATGCTTGGATAAAGACAACCTTTAAATAGTTTCCTTCAGGGTAATTCTTGGTTGTACGGAAATCCTCGGGAAGTGTATATTCCTCAAGGATACGATACGTTTGCCCAGATTCTTTAAAGGCTTGAGCAATAAATCCTTTAAATTTTTTCATTCCAAAGGCACTGCTATTGGTTGACGCCACAATGACGCCGTTCTCAGCCGTGATTTGGATGGCTTCTTTTAATAGCTTTTTATAATCCTTCGCTGCACTGAATGTGTGTTTTTTCGTTCGTGCAAATGAAGGCGGGTCTAAGATGACTAAATCATAGGTCCATCCTTTTTTCGCTGCAAACGGGAAATATTTAAATACGTCCATGACTTTGATATCCTGCCCGTCCACATCGATTCCATTGACGTCAAACTGCTCGGATGTCTTTTTCAAGCTGCGATTTGCGACATCCACACTTGTCGTTCGGCTTGCTCCCCCAAGTGCTGCTGCAACAGAGAAGGCGCCTGTGTAAGAAAAGGTATTGAGCACGGTCTTTCCTTTTGCATAGCGATCTCGAATCGCTTTTCTCACATGACGCTGATCAAGAAAAATGCCCGTCATAGCGCCATCATTTAAGTAAACCGCAACGTTCATCCCGTTTTCTTTCACGATGAGAGGAAATTCACCTTTCTCTCCCTTCACAAAATCGTCATCCTCGATATATTGTCCAGACGTATCAAATCGTTTCTTTTCATAAATGCCTTTGTAGTCTGGATATACCTGCTCAAGAGCAGCCAACACATCTGATTTTAATGTATAGACCCCTTCGCTATACCATTGGATGAGATAGAATCCGTCATAATGATCAATCGTGATTCCACCAATTCCGTCACCCTCTCCATTGAACACACGAAAAGCCGTCGTCTGTGCATCACGGAATAAATGCGTTCTACTTTTCGCTGCCTGCTCAAGCTTAGAGACAAAAAAGGCCTGATTAATTTTTTCGTTTGCATCAAAGGAAAGTACCCAGCCGATGCCTCTATTTTGAACACCATAATACCCTTTTCCTAAAAAGGAGCCTCTTTCATCCACCCATTCAATGAGCTCGCCTTCCTGTACACCGTTCACACGCGATACAGCATCTTTTGAAATGAGTGGATAACCCTTTTTCACTTGTTCTGCAAATGTTTGATTTAATGAGATTTTTTTCATTTGTGTCATCCTTATCCTAAATTGACTCTCTCTATCCTATCATATGAATGTATACGTTACTTCTATTATGATAAGATGAGGAGAAAAATATCAACATGACATAGAGGAGGCTCTTCTTTTGACGACATTACGCTTAGATCATACAGGTATTATGGTTGCGGATATTGATCAATCCATTGATTTTTATGAAAAGGTTGTGGGCATGAAATTAAAGGATCGGATCACTCATACAAACGGAGTAATTGAGCTTGCCTTTCTTGGCTTTAAAGACGAAGCGGAAACTGAAATTGAGCTCATTCAGGGCTACAGCAGTGATCTTCCATCTGAAGGAAAGGTCCATCATCTCGCCTTCACAACAGACAATATTCATGCAGAATTCAACCGTATCCAAAAGCTGCAAATTGAATTAATCGATGAAGAAATCACGACATTACCAAATGGATATTGCTATTTCTTTTTCAGAGGACCAGACCAGGAATGGATTGAATTCTTCCAGCGCTAATATTTCCTAGGAAATTGGTTTTCTGCTATCCTCTATCTTAATAGGAATGGAGACATCTTTTAATGAAACCCTCTGCCCTTTCGTGGATAGTGAGTGCGCGGTTCCATTTTCCATAAAAGAAAAAGAGTAAGAGCATGTAAATCTGCTCTTACTCTTTTTTTATAGTACCTTACTAAGAAATGATTTTGTTCGCTCGTGCTGCGGGTTTCCAAAGAGTGCTTCCGGCTTGTCTTCTTCGACGATATATCCACCATCCATAAAAATGACGCGGTCTCCTACCTCTCTTGCAAAGCCCATTTCATGTGTGACCACAATCATCGTCATGCCTTCTACGGCTAATTGTTTCATAACAGCTAATACATCTCCAACGACCTCAGGGTCAAGAGCAGATGTCGGCTCATCAAATAATAGCACTTTTGGATCCATCGCCAACGCTCTTGCAATGGCGACACGCTGTTTTTGTCCACCAGATAGTTGGTTAGGGTAGCTTTGGGCTTTGTCTTTTAAGCCAACTTTTTCAAGCAAGTCTAGGGCTTTATCGACTGCCGCCTTCTTCTCAACACCTTTTACCTTCATCGGTGCGATCGTGATATTTTCTAAAACGGTTTTATGAGGAAATAAATTAAAGTGCTGAAACACCATGCCAACTTCTTGCCGTACTTTATTAATGTTGACCTTTGGATCTGTAATCGTATGTCCGTGGACAACGACTTCTCCAGCAGTAATATCCTCTAATTTATTGAGACATCTTAGAAACGTGCTTTTTCCTGATCCAGAAGGACCAATGACACACACTACTTCCTTTTCCTCGATGACTGCATTAATATCCTTTAACACCTCGTGATCACCAAAGGATTTTTTTAAATTTTTCACCGTAATCATACTCATTTGATATCAAATCTCCTTTCTGCATAGCTAGCCAGTAGAGAAAGTAAATAAATGATCACGAAATAAATGACACCGACAATGAGCCAGACATTCAAAGGATCAAATGTGGCCGATGCTTGAACTTGTCCTCGCTGCATGATATCGGCGATCCCGATAATGGATAAGAGTGACGTGTCCTTCAAACTGATAATGGCTTGGTTTGTAATCGCTGGAAGCATACGGCGAAATGCCTGTGGAAGGACGATAAAGCGCATGTTTTGTCCTCCTGTAAACCCTAAAGAGCGTGCAGCTTCTGTTTGTCCTTTATCAATGGATTGAATCCCTGCACGGATAATCTCTGAGAAATAAGCCCCCGCATTAATCGCTACTGTAATAATCCCTGCCGGCACTCGATCAAGCGAAATAAATTCAAGTGTATTCAAACCAAAATAAATGAAAAATAGCTGTACGATAAATGGCGTACCTCGAATGGCATTCACAAAAACGAGTGCAATGAAATTCAAGATTTTAAATGGTGACAGGCGGAATAATGCCACAATCAAACCGATGATAAATCCTAAAATGATAGCAACAACAAAGATATATAAAGTGGTTTGCAAACCATCCATTAAATATGGAAATGCATTCATAATCGTATCCATGTTTCTCCCTCCCTAATTCACATACGGCTTACACATAAAGAAGGCGCGCCTAGAGCGCGCCTCACTTGTGTTATGACTTCAAATATTTATCAATAATTTTGTCATATTCACCGTTTTTCTTTAGGTTTTCTAGGCCTTTATTGATTTTCTTCAGCAAGTCTTGATTTTTCCCCTTCATCACAGAGATACCATATTGGTCCCCATTCAAGCGGTCACCAGCTGTTTTCAAGTTTAAATCTTGTTGTGCGATCGCATACGTAATGACGGGATAATCTTCGATCAATGCGTCTGCATTTCCATTAGATACTTCTTGGAACATAGATGGACTATCATTAAATTGCACAACTTCATACCCATATTTATCTGCGTTATCTGATGCAAATTTCGCACCTGTTGTCCCATTTTTAACAGCTAGCTTTTTCCCCTTTAAATCATCGATCGATTTGATGCTGCTGTCCTTTTTCACAACAACTGTGAGTCCAGCATCGAAGTATGGATCTGAGAAATCTACTTTCTTTTTACGCTCATCTGTAATACTCATCCCGCCCATTCCAACATCAAGCTGACCTGCTTGCATCGCTGGAATGATCCCTGAGAAGTCCATTGCTTCAAGCTTCACTTTGAAGCCTTGATCTTTCGCGATTGCGTTAATTAAATCAACGTCTATTCCTTCATATTGACCGCCCTTTTCAAATTCAAATGGCGGATATGTTGTATCTATCCCAATTTTATATGTGTCTTTGCCTTCTCCCGAACCGCTGTCCGATTTTGATCCACAGGCTGCCATGACGAGCACAACAACAAGTCCCATGATCAGTAACATCGATTTCTTCATAAAACACGACCCCCAATTGTCAGTTTTGTCTAAATATTCGCAACAACAATATTACTATACCACGCTAAAACTATGATGTGTGATATTTTTTATCAATACCAAAGTTCCATACATTTCTAGATCAATAGTCTCTTTAAATTTTACTTTTTTGCGAATAACTCATTTTATTCTGAAAGAAGAGTGCTCCACAATAATCATGTGATATAATCTCACAAAAAAATGAGAATACACCTTGAAAACCCTCGTTTCTTTTCTCGCTATTGAAAACATCTCCATAAATTCATTACACTCCCTGTTGATATTGTGATATATTTTTTCGAAGCTCCTCTTTTTATCTAAAAAAGTGTAAGCGTATACACTAAGTCTGATAATCCCTTTATTTTTCACTACTGGTTGAATTTACATCAAAAAACATGTTTTACAATTTGATAGAGACGGCTTAAAATATAAGAAGATACTTACATGCTGATATGGAAAGATGATGTAGCTGAACGGCAAATTGAAATATTGACAGATGAAGAAAGGAGGTTACTAATTGGCAGGAACAGGGGTTTTGTCGTCCGTTGATGTAGCAAATATGCTAAATGACTGGTATGTATTGATGAAAAAAAGAGAGATTCAAGAAGCCATACAACTAAAAGAAGACATTCTTCAAGCGTTTGATCGAATGGAAGAGAATCAAGATGTCTTACTTTACTATCAATTACTAGAATACCGTTTCAAAGATCTTATCGAAGATACGACTTCGTTAGATCATAGCCTTTTTGTTGATGAAGATGCGATCCGTACGGATGATATGCTCAGCTACTATTACTATTTCTTTAAAGGAATGTATGAAATGCGCAGAGGAAATCAGGAAATGGCATTCCATCATTTAAAATTGGCCGAGAATAAATTAGATCTCGTGCATGATGACATTGAAAAAGCAGAATTTCATTATAAAACAGGCTGCCTTTATTACAATATTAGGTCCACACTTCTCTCCATACACCACTTAAAAATGGCTTTATCTATTTATGACACAGATCCATGTTATGTGAAAAAATCAATTAGCTGTCAAATGATGCTTGCATTGAATTATGCTGATCAAATGAAATATGATGAGGCAGAGATGTTGTTTCAACAGGTCATTCATTCACTAGAACAGATGGAAGACCCAGATTTACTTGGTCACGCGTACTGTAATGCTGCCTTTATTAAAAGTCTAAGAAACGAATACAGTGAAGCTGTAACGCTCCTAGAAAAAGCTTTATTGATTGAGACATTTGAAACTTCTTCTCCAGGCGGCTATTTACTTGCCTTGTATGCATACACAAAAGCGCTATTTAAGCTGAAAAAGCCTGGTTTGTTCCACTATTACGTACAGCTTTCACTTCAAAAAGCAGAAAATTTAAAGCAACGAAACATTTCACTTAAATTATCGATTTTAGAAACGCTCATGCTGCAGCCTGACAACATGATTGAGCAAATCAATTCTTATTGTGATCAATTAGAATCAATGAATTTCCTCGTTGATCTAGAAGCCATCTGTCAGGATGTAGCAGCATCCTTCACTGAAAATGGTCTTCATGAAGAATCAACTTATTTTTGGAACAAGGCGTTGTCATTAAAAACTTTTTAAGAATATGGAGTGATGAATGATGAAGAAATGGTTCATAACAAGTGCGATTTTTACGATCTTGATGTCAGGTGTTTTCATTGGCAATCCCACTCAAAAAAACAGCCAATCGGCACAATTTCAAGATGAAGGAACCATTATCCAAAAGAGAGATCGCGGAACCAATCCTTAACATGGATGTCGATGAATGATGAAAAGAGTAGCTGTGATTAGAAACAGCTACTCTTTTTTATCTTCTTAATCAATTTCCCGTTTGATATTTTGCATTTTTTCATCTAAGTAGTGGGCGATATCTGCCGCTTCTTTCAGTTCATCGATGAGCTGATGAGGGACATCGTTTTGCAGTTTATAATAGATTTTATGTTCAAGGCTCGCCCAAAAATCCATCGCAATGGTCCGCACCTGAATCTCGACCTTCACATGCTCCACACGATTCGTTAAGTAGACAGGAATCTCAACAATTAAATGAAGGCTTCTATAGCCATTTGGTTTTGGATGCTGAATGTAATCCTTCACCTCAAGGATGTTTAAATCCTCTCTTTGCCTCAGTACATCGATAATGTTATAGATATCTTGAATAAAAGAGCAGATGATGCGGACACCAGCAATATCATGAATGTGCTCCTTGGCACACTGGGTAGTGATGTCGCATCCCTTTCTTGCTAGTTTATTCACGATGCTTTCAAAGGATTTGATCCGTGATTTTGTATGCTCTATTGGGTTGTGTCCATGGATTAAATTATATTCCTGGCTAATAATCGAAAACTTTGTATCCATTTCATCTAACGCAAATTTATATACTAATAGTTCATTTTTCCAGTCTTCCATGACACTTTTCAAATCTTCTACATGAGTTGTTGACATATTCATTTCTATTTGTCATCTCCTTTTGGCAAACGGCTATTACACCGCTTTCCGTTTACTAGACGGAGAGAGGACTCGAATGGTTTTAAAAAAATACGTCTTAGCCTCGCCGTTTGTAATAAGTCAGCGCGAGCGCAAGTGCAAGCACAGATCCTTTCACAATATCCATCGCGTAATAAGGAACAGACATCATCACAAGTCCATTTTGCAAAATACCGATAAGCACTGCACCTATAAAAGTGCCAAAGGCATTTGGCTTACCTGCTCCCATGACTGAAAAACCGATAAAGGCGGCAGCTACTCCATCCATTAAATAATGGGCTCCGGCGTTAATTTCTGCTGTCATCACCCTTGACGCCAGCACAATACCTCCTATCGCTGCAAATAAAGCAGACAAAAGATAGGCTAAGATTTTATATTTGTTCACATGAATGCCAGACAATCGAGCCGCTTCTTTATTTCCACCAATGATGTACATCAATCGGCCATGCTTTGTGTATGTCATGAAAACATGTGCAAATAGCACGATGGCCGCCATAATCAGAATGATATATGGCACCTGCCCGATTTTGCTGAAAAAGTCGGGAATAGTACCAGTGGAGAACGTGCCATCAGACAGCACCATATTTTCAGAAATGGTCGCACCTTTTGTATAGGTTTGAGCCAGCCCTTGAATGATAAACATCATGGCTAATGTCATGAGCATATCTGGAATCTTCATTTTGACAATCATCCATGCATTCAGCAAACCGACAATAATGGAAGCCGCTAGGGCAGAGAGTATAGCTATCAGTGGGTTTTGTGAGAACCATACAAACATAGAGATTACAATCGCATTCGATAACGTAGCAACTGAGCCTACGGATAAATCAAAGCCATTCACTGCCAATGATATCGTTAACCCCACTGCAATGATGGTGACAATTGAAATGGATCGTAAAATGTTGATCATATTTCCTGACTGTAAAAACGCTGGATTTGCTGTCGCAAATACCACAATTAATACGACAATCGTTAAAATGGTGCCATATTGATAAAAGAAATCAAACAGGTGAAATGATGGCCGCTGTTTTTTGATTGGTTGCACAGGGGTTGAAATGTGTCGTTCACTCATGATTGTCCTCCTGTTGAATGATATAAAAGCTCTTCTTCAGTCGTTGGTGCGGTCATTTCCCGGGCAATGCTGCCATCATATAGGACGTATACTCGGTCTGCGATGCCTGCAATTTCCGACAGCTCACTTGACGCATAAATAACGGATTTCCCCCGGGCGGCGAGTTCTGCAATAAGTGAGAAAATGTCCTTTTTTGCTCCAACGTCTACGCCTTTGGTTGGTTCATCAAAGAGATACACATCCGCCTCAGCCAACAGCCATTTTCCTATGGCAATCTTTTGCTGATTTCCACCAGATAAATGCTTCACCTTCGCTTCAAGAGAAGGTGTTTTGACGCCAAGCCGCTTGACGATTTCACCTGCTGCTCGTTTTTCCTTAGAGCGATGTAAGAAACTGAACACCTGCGTGAATGAGCGCAGACTTGCAGCTGTCAAGTTCCATCCAACGGTCTCTTCTGTGAGAATCCCTTCTTTTCTCCGCTCTTCCGGCACAAGGGCAATACCTGCTCTCACAGCTTGATGAGGCGATTTAAAGTGAATGGTTTTACCATGAAGCTGCACAGTGCCCGTCTTTTTTTCTGAGGCGCCGAAAAGGGCTTTGCACAATTCTGTTTTACCAGCACCGACAAGTCCTGCGATCCCGAGAATTTCTCCCTTTTTCACATGAAGATGAATGTTGGTCAATTTATGCTGATCGTCTAACTGTTTTACCTCAAGCACAATAGGTGAGTCCTTCAAAGGCATACGGGGCGGGAATTGCTCGTCTAATGGTGCTCCTAGCATCTCTTCAATGACCTGCTTTGGATCTGTCTCTTTGACGAGGTGTGTTGCCACATTGGTACCATTGCGCATCACAGTTAACTCATCACATATGCTGAAAATCTCTGGCATGCGATGGGAGATAAAGACGATACCTGTTCCCTTCTTTTTCAGCTGATGGATCATTGAGAATAGCTTGCTTGTTTCTGCATGACTAAGCGGAGCGGTTGGTTCATCTAAAATGAAAATGCTGCATTTGATAGAAATTGCCTTGGCAATGAGCACCATCTGTTTTTCTGCAAGGGTCAGATCACTCACAAGACGCTTGGTAGAGATATCGATGTCCATCTCTTTTAATAGTTGGGCCGCCTTGCGGTGAAGCTCTTTCCAGCGGACGAATGATTTTTTTTCAATCTCATGCATCATCATGTTCTCGCCAACACTTAAATAGGGAACTAAGGCCGTATCCACTTCTTGATGGACCGTCTGCACACCATATGAGGCCGCATCCTTCGGTGTTTGAATCGATGCCGTCTGGCCATTGATGTGGATGGTTCCTTCAAAATGTGAATGAGTGCCAGAGAGAACTTTCATTAACGTCGACTTCCCAGCACCGTTCGCTCCAATAAGCGCATGTACCGTGCCTTTTTTTAATGTGAAATTTACTTGATCCAACGCTTTGACCCCTGGGAAGTCAATCGAAATGTTCTTCATACAAACAAGCGGCGATGTCATAGGTATCCTCCTTTTCTACTGATCGTCATTTGAAAAACGAAACACCCTCTATTGAAAGAGAGTGCACATGGGTTATTTTGCATAATGCTTCTTCAAAGTCTTCATCCAATCTTCTTCAAAGGCAGTAGATGAACTGAATCCCTTTACTTCTTCTGCAAGATTGACCATATTGATGGCCTTTCCTGCTTGTTGAAGCTGCTTTTGTGAAATGAGAGAGGCCTCAAGGTCATAGGCAGATGGCGTTTTCTCGCCAGCTATTTTCTTCGCAAGAATCCTCACGTCGATTGCCCCAATGAGCTTCGGATCGACCGCTGCTGTGTATTTCCATGGACTGTCTTTCGCTGTCATTTCTTGAAGATCGGCATTAGACACATCAATACCGTAAATCTTCACTTCTGTTCTTCCTGCTTCCTTTAAGGCTCTTGCCGCACCAATGGCAAATGCATCCCACGTGGCAAAAATAGCATCAAGCTTGCCCTTTGGATACTTATTCAGCATGGCCGCAACGGCATTTTGTGTTTGAACAGACGTATCAGAGGAAGCAATGCCAAATCGGTCAAGCTCGTTGATCCCTGCATGTTGTTTGAGCGTTTCTTGGTACACCTTGTTTCGTCTCACCATCGGCGGGAACCCGTCTACCCAGAGGTACGCAATGTTTGCTTTTCCTTTAAAATCAGCCACGAGAGCGTCTAATGATTTTTTCGCTAATTGTTCGTCATCTTGAGACGTTACTGTGACCCCTTTGATGTCCTTCAACTTAGGGTTCGAATCAAACGCCACAACTGGAATGCCTTTCGCTGTGATCTTTTTCACATCAGCGACTGTTGCCTCGTCGTCCCCGTGAGAGATGATAAAGCCATCATAGTTTTCTTCTAGTGCCTGGGAAATGGCATCATGGAACTTCGCCGTATCACCATTTGCTGTGTAGACGTCTACTATAAAGCCTAGTGCTTCCCCTTCTGCCTTTGTACCAGCTAAAAATTGAGCAGTATGATCATCTCCGCCGATTTTGCGGATGACTTTAATTTTTGCCCCCTGTCCCTTGGCAAATCGCTTCGGTACATTGTCAAAGGTGACCTTTTCATTCGTATTTGTTTTTGAGTCTGAGCTTGAGCCGGTGCCACAACCGGTTAATAGAACGGTCAGGATCGTCAATAATACAAGGGATGATGTCCAATAGTTACGTTTCATTGCTGTTCCTCCTCAAGTTGTTTGATTTTTCTCATCTGAAAACTAGGTAAAAAGTAGAAAAATGCCTGTAAACCAATTGTTTGATTCTAAAAAAGAGACGAAAAAAAGCCTCTCTTGATTAAAGAGAGGCTTGATCACCGTTGCATGAAACATGTATCGGGAAGTCTTCCTCTCTTATCTGCCAAAGCTGTAACAGCTTTGCAGGAATTAGCACCAATTTCTAAAATAGAAACGGTTGCTGGGCGTCATAGGGCCAGTCCCTCTGCCTCTCTTGATAAGAGATCCGTATGAAATTTGTTTTAGTTAAAATGTCTTCTTTACTTTAATGCGATGTCACATCAATGTCAATGACTTTTTTGAATATTTCTAAAATAACTCATTCGTGACTAATGCCATGGTTAACTGTCGATGATTTTCTTGGCAGGGGATGATGTCTTAAGACGGAAATCATCTTCTTTCTCATTCACATATTGTGGGTTGAGATGATAGATCCTTTATCTTGACCGTTCTTAGAGCGATAAGTATCGCAGCCCTTCGTCCATTTTCCGCGTCATACTCACTGTGATCAATCGTTACAAGACCGCCATTTGCTTGATTTCCTTTGAGGAAAGACCCGCTAATGACAGGTTTTTCTTTTCCATATTAGAACCCGGGTTTTTGTCGTTTCCGTCTGTTGCCACATAATAAGTTGTCCCTTGGTTCGCGCCAGCCTCCTCTGTCATCGCTTGACAGCCAAAGCAGATCACAGTCATCAAAAAAATCAGTATGATGCCTGGTATCGCTCGTTTCATCTCATTGTTTGCTCCCTTCATTCTTCTTACTTTATCGGTTTTCAAAAAGAGGATTAAAATATGACGATGCCCCTTGCAATGTACTAGTCAAAAGGTGTATGGTTGAAAGAATATCTTACAGGAAAACCACTCTTTTTTAATTGTCAGATTAATCAGTTAATAATTCATTTGGATTTTATTTCTTTTTTGAAAAGGGATGAGATCAGTAAAACAGACAAAATAAGAGAGGAAAGCGCTTTAACAGATTTTTCTTGTCTGAATTCCAGAAAACCTATTGCTAATATTTTGTGAAGGTATAGAATAGAATCATAATTATTTCATATTATTAGAATTTTCAAATAATCAAACAGCAAGGAGATTTACAATGCCAAAACAACCCATCCGCGTTGAATTTAGTTCAACAAAAAAACCAAAACCACAATCTGATCAACTTGAATTCGGAAAAATCTTCACAGATCACATGTTTGTGATGGATTATTCAATTGATAAAGGCTGGTACGATCCAAGAATTATTCCTTATCAGGCAATTCCAATGGATCCAGCTTCTATGGTCTACCATTATGGTCAATCTGTTTTTGAAGGCTTGAAGGCTTATGTTTCTGAGGATCAAAAGATTCTCTTATTCCGTCCGGAAAAGAATATGGAACGCTTAAACAGATCCAATGACCGCCTGTGTATCCCACAAATTGATACAGAAACGGTTTTAGAGGGCTTAAATGAACTCATTCGCATTGATAAGGACTGGGTACCTGATGCAGAGGGCACTTCCTTGTATATTCGTCCATTTATTATTTCCACTGAGCCGTATTTAGGGGTTGCACCGTCAAGCACGTATAAGCTGATCATTATCCTATCTCCAGTGGGCTCATACTATAAAGAAGGTATCCATCCAGTGAAAATTGCGGTTGAAAACGAGTTTGTCCGTGCCGTTAAGGGTGGAACAGGAAATGCGAAAACTGCTGGAAACTATGCATCGAGCCTCAAGGCACAGCAAGTCGCTGAAACGAAAGGGTTTTCACAGGTTCTTTGGCTTGATGGGGTCGAGAAAAAGTACATTGAAGAAGTCGGCAGCATGAATATCTTCTTTAAAATCAATGGAGAAATCGTGACGCCTGAATTGAACGGCAGTATTTTGGAAGGCATCACACGTAACTCTGTGCTTGAGCTGTTAAAGCATTGGGAGATTCCAGTGACAGAACGCAAAATTTCAATTGAAGAATTAATTGAAGCACACCAATCAGGCGAACTTGAAGAAATCTTTGGAACAGGGACGGCGGCCGTGATTTCTCCTGTCGGTGAGTTAATTTATCACGATCAACCATACGTCATTCAAAATGGTCAAACGGGCGAAGTATCGAAAAGATTGTATGACGCCATTACTGGCATCCAAAAAGGGACACAGCCAGACATCTTCGGCTGGACAGTAGAAGTCGACTCGGTCGTCAAGCAGGCTTAAGTAAGCGAAAGAACCTTTCATTTCATGAAGGGTTCTTTTTTTGTTTATTTACACCTTCACTCACTATATAATGGAAGTAATGTTTTTCTATTCCAAAAATTAGGAGTGATTCGTATGTTTTTGACTTACGTACTAGCTATATTTGGGATCTTCATAGGATCATGTATAGTGGCTACAGGTTTCGAAGATTCACCATTCCTCACTCGATTTATTTTTAAGTTTCTCGGGATTTCAACCATTGTCCTTTCCGTTACTTTTGTGAAGTATCGACGAAAGAGATTACTCAATCAAAAGATGAAATAAGACTCATTTGCACGCTTGATCGAACAGCATTAGCTGAAAATCAAACGCTCTTGCATCTCCTCCAATTGTCGCAAAATACATCAACAAGTTGGGCACTGGGATTGTAAAACAAACATACGAAGTACATAGATCCATACATATGATTTATGCCGAATGAGACCAATAAACGAAGCGATGATGCCATACAAAAACCCAAAACTAATAACAGGATGGACGACAAAACCATAAAGCATCAAGCCAAGTGCAACCAAATTCCAACAGCCCCTTCTTTATAGCAGTACATCACTTAGAATCCTTCCTATCATACACTCCTCTCTCAAATTTCTATATGGCCAGATCATAAAAAACGACCCCATAAAGGGGCCATTTCGTTTTATGCGTTCACTGATTTGAAGAATTGCGGTAAATACTCACGGTGCGCTTCTAGCATTTCATCTAACATTTGCTTTGCCATTTCGTCAGACGGGACGAGTGGATTGATTGTCATGGCCACAAGAGCCGTCTCGTAATCTCCCGTGACAGCCGCTTCAGCTGCCACTCGTTCGAATGATTTGATTTGCTGAACGAGCCCTCTCACAGCCACAGGTAGATCACCTGTCGCTATTGATTTTGGTCCATCCTTCGTGATGATACAGTTCACTTCAACCGCTGATTCGGCCGGAATGCTGGCAATCGCTCCTCTGTTCACTGTATTCACCGGTTGAATGTCATGCTTATCATTATAGATAGAGCTGATTAAATTACATGCAGCATCACTATAATAAGCCCCGCCTCTTTTTTCGAGCTGCGGCGGTTTAATCGATAAATCAGGGTCTTTGTATAGCTCAAATAATTCTTGCTCGACTTGCTGCACAACCTCTGCTCTTGTTCCTTTATCTTGGGCCGCTTTTTGCTCTTCCTCCAGCATGTCTTTCGTTTTGTAGTAGTAACGGTGATACGGACATGGAATGACCCCTAAGCCTTTGACAAAAGAAGGCTCCCAGTTTTTCGCCTCAATGTTCTTCATGGACCACTGGCTGTTTGGATTTCCTAATTCATCAAGCACTTGATCCATAATGCTGACCCCATCTAAATACACATCTAATCCATACACCATGTGATTGAGGCCGGCAAACTGCACCTCGATGCGTTCAACATTCACATCAAGCGCCTTTGCAATCCCCATTTTGATCCCAATCGGCACATTGCATAGACCGACCACTTTCTTCAGATTCGTGTAGCGTAAAACAGCTTCTGTGACCATCCCCGCTGGATTTGTAAAGTTCACAAGCCAAGCCTCTGGACAAAGCTCCTCCATATCCTTCACGATATCTAAAATGACTGGGATGGTGCGAAGACCTTTAAATAAACCACCCGGCCCATTCGTTTCCTGACCAATGACGCCATATTTGAGCGGTATTCTCTCATCCTTTGCTCGTGCTTCCAGCAGTCCTACACGAAATTGTGTCGTAACAAAGTCCGCATCCTTCAGGGCTGCCCGGCGGTCAAGCGTCAGGTGTACTTCAATGGGCAGACCGGCTTTTTCGACCATACGTTTCGCAAGAGCACCCACGATATTTAGCTTTTCCTGCCCCGCTTCAATATCCACAAGCCATAATTCCTTCACAGGCAATTCATGGTACCGTTTGATAAATCCTTCGACCAGCTCCGGCGTATAGCTCGATCCACCGCCTATTGTGACAATTTTGATTCCGTCTTTCATGAATTGACACCTCCGAATTGCTTCATTTTTTCATGGATCTCAATGATTTCCGCTGCAAGCTCCTTGACAGTCATGGCGTTCATGAGATGATCCTGCGCATGAATCATTAAGAGACTGATGTCGGTCTTTTCTCCTCTGATTTCTCCTTGGATCAGCTCTGTCTGTGCGTGATGCGCCTCATTTAACGCGTCTTGTGCTTCCTGCAATTTTTGCTTCGCCTCATCGAAGTTTCCTTGCTTTGCACATGTAATGGCCTCCATGGCTGAGCTTCTGCCATTTCCACCGTGCAAGATGAGTTGAAACACAATTTGTTCCATTTCCATCGGCCGCATCCCCCTTGTTCCCTCTATTACATGCTGACGACATTTTCATCAGTTGATGCTTTTGTATCCAGTTCATTTTCTTCTTTCAATTTCTGCTTATCCCACATTCTAAAGAATGGGTAGTATAGAGCAAATGACAACGCGAGGTTGATCAGCTGCATGACAGCGCCAGAGATTTTCCCGCCTGTTGCGAGATAGCCTGAAATGATTGGCGGCATTGTCCATGGGACGGCGATTCCTGCCGGTTTTGCCACAAGTCCCGTGCTCATTCCGATATATGTGGTGATGATCATCATTATTGGCGTGAGGATAAACGGAATGAGAAGCATTGGGTTCATCACAATCGGCATTCCAAAAATGATTGGTTCGTTGATGTTAAAGATGGCTGGCCCAATGGCAAGCCGCCCAAGCTGTTTCATTTGTTTACTTCTGGCACGTAAGATCATCGTCAGCACCAAAGCAAGTGTCGCGCCGCTTCCACCGACATTGATGAAAATTTCAAAGAACTGTGCTGTGAAAATATTCGGCAGCACTTCTCCTGCTTGAAACGCAAGACGGTTCTCATCCATCGCACCGAGCCAAATCGGACCCATGACGCCTCCGACAATCGTTGCTCCGTGAATACCACAAGCCCAGAGGAGCATTTGTACACCCATGGCGACGATACTTCCGCCTAAGCTTCCCCCAAGAATGGAAAGCGGTGTACCAATTAAGACCGTGATGATATTATGAATACTCTCAAAAGGTGTCATCTCAATCACAAGTCTAGCGACCCAGACCAGCGTGATGACCACAAAACCTGGAATAAGTGCAATAAACGATTTACTAACTGCTGGCGGTACCCCATCAGGCATTTTAATCACGATATTTCGCTGCACAATGAAGCGATAAATTTCTGTTGAAAGCATGGCAATAATCATGGCAACGAATAACCCTTTACTGCCCATAAGTGTAACCGGAATTCCGCCATTCACTAGGATGGCTTCTGTTGAGCCTTCAGGTGTAAAAGGCACTTGATATGGTGTGGCCAGCAGGAAAGCGGCGACAGCGATCGCACCAGATGATAGTGCATCGACAGCATACTTTTCCGCAAGCCTGTAGGCAATCCCAAAGGTTGCAACAAGTGCCATAATGTCAAAGGTTGCATTCACAGGATAGGAAAGTTTCGTGGCCCATTCAGCTCCAAAGATACTTGCCATAAAATCGTTGTATCCTGGGATTGGAAGGTTGGCTAAAATGAGAAACAGTGAACCGACAATAATGAGAGGCATGGTTAAAACAATTCCGTCACGCAATGCTTGTAAATGTCTTTGAGCGGCAATCTTCCCTGCAAACGGCATAACCTTCTCTTCTAAAAATCGGTTGAATCCATTCATCCCTTCCGCCCCCTTTATCCGTTCACTAACTGTTCAGCAGATTTTAGAACCTCGGCGCCATTACACACGCCATAATGCACGGTATTAATAACGTCTACTGGTATTCCTTTTTCTTCTCCTAGCTTTTTCATTTGTGGTAATAAATATCGAACCTGAGGTCCTAATAAAAGCACATCGGCTTGATCAATATGACTTTTTGCAGCATCTCCAGATACCGCCCAAATACGATAGTCTTTCCCTTGTTCTTGTGCACTTTTCTCCATTTTTGTGACAAGTAAGCTTGTTGACATACCTGCTGCGCAAACCAATAAGATGTTCATGTGTAAACGCCCCCTTTTAGAAGTGTGAAGCTTTTCTTTACACAATCATCATATTATGAAACCGCTTTCATAAACACCCATACTTTTTCCTTTAGGAAGCGGAAAAAGTTAATATCACACTGTTAGTTCTTGTACGAAGGGGCCTTTTTGTACATCACATCCAGCATGTCTTCAAAGGTATCACAGGCGATGAGGTGCTGAATGAATTTCACGTTATGCACAAGCTCTCCCAGCAGTCGGTACATCCCTTTCAAATCTTTGGCATTCTCTTTTTCAACACAAAGTAAACAGACAAATTGAACTTTTTTCTCTCCCCAAATGATCGGTTTTTCTAATGTACATATCGCCCAGAACGTCTCGTCTGTCAGCGGAGTCATAGGGTGCGGAATCGCTGTATAATGCCCAAAGGAGGTTGGTGCAGCATGCTCTCGTTCCATCACAGATTGTGTGAGCTCTACTGGCGCTAATCCCATTCCGATGACTTTTTGCGTGAGAAAGGTCATGACCTCTTCCTTTGTTTGAAAAACGCGTTTAGTAAAGACCAATTCCTTTTTCATATATTGAGAGGCCAATGTCACTCTTGATTCGCTCGTCAGGGCTTCTTCAATTTTTAAAAAGTCACCGCCTCCCAAAATGGTGTTCACTTGAATGACCGGGATCGGCAAATCCATATGAATAGGGATCGTCGTAATAATCAAATCCAGGGCATGTAAAGAGACATGTGGAAGTGAATAAAGCTCTGCTGTTCCTAAAATGGTCAGTTTGGACCCAAATTGTGACCGCAAACGATCCTGCAGCAGCCTTGCACTCCCTGCACCAGATGCACAGACAATGAGGCACCGCTTCGGCGGAATCTCCATTTTTCTTCGCTCTAAGGCAGCACCAAAATGGAGCGCCATATATCCGATTTCATTCTCATGAATGGACAGACCTGCCTCTTCTTCAATGACCCTGCTCGCAATAATCCCTGCTTCAAAGGCGAGTGGATACCCCGCTTTTATCTCATCCAGCATCGGATTTCGTAAGTTCATGCCATATTTACACCGGTTCATGGCTGGCTTTAAGTGCAGACTGAGACCAAGCATTAATTCCGCATCATCAGCTAAATCAAGCTGCAATTTTTGATCAATGGCTTTCAGCATAAGCTGAACAAGTCGGCTCGTGTCATCATCGACAATTTGTTTTTGGCCGCTCGAAGAAAAAGACTGCACCATTTTGGCTGTCCCCAGCAAGTGAATGGTGATATAGACGATCTCCTCTTGTGGAAAGGAGACATCAAGCAGCCCTTCAAGACGCTTCACCATTTTTTTGGCTACCTTGTATTCCTTTGCCCGTGGGATTTCACTGATTTCCTCTGGCAGAACAGATACATAGTTTCCGTGTTTAATTCGTTTACAGGCAATGGCGACATGAACAATTAAATTATTCATGCAAATGTCTGATAGATTCATTCTTTCCTCGTTAATATATTCAATCATTGTTCTCTGAATCAATTCCAGCTCATGTTTTGGCAAAATGGTGATGGCTGTGTTCAGCATCGTTTGATAGGAACGGCGTTCATTGAATAAATATTCTGACATACAATAACGGATTTTCATCTCAGATCCTTTAATCCGACAACCTTTACTCGGCTTTGCTTCTAGCTTAAGATCAAAAGGCTCGAGCTTGCGTTTGACCCACTTCATATCATTACTCATCGTTGATTTACTAATAAACAGCTGATTCTGCAAGTCTTCTAGCTTCACATACGGATCTGCGAGAAGAAGCTTTTTTAAAATAAATCGGACACGGTCCTCCGGCAGAACGGCCAGTGGCTCCTCCTGTTCCACCTCCTCTTTCATAAAACGGCGAAAGGCATTCTCATCTTTGATCAAGAGCTCATAGCCAGCTCCTCTAACAGCTGATACAGCCGCTTGATAAGGGGCAAGACGGTCATTCAATTCCTTGATATCTGTACGAATGGTGCGGCTTGTCACTTGTAAGCTGACAGAAAGCGCAGCGCTTGTGAGAGGAGTCTCAGCCGCCATCAGTTGACTTAAGATGTGCGTCAGTCTTTTACTCAGCATAAGATCGACCTCCTTATTTAAGGTGGAGAATCTGCCTTGGATGAACAGGTTGTATACGCTTGCAGTTCTCTTCATTACTCATATTCTACTGAATAGAAATAAAAATTTCCAACTCATATATATGACAAACGCCCCTATTTATACGACTAACCATATCTAATGACCTATGAATCTCTTTCACAGCTGTTTTTGCATAAGGCATTAAAAAAAGCCGGTTTATCCGGCTGATACGTGACGACTTTTCGATGCTTTTCGCTCTTTATATTTTTCCTCACCACTGAATAAAGCACTGGTGCCCATTTGACAATTTGTTTTAGTCATTTTTTCATTTTCTCCCGCGCCTCCTTATTGTCATTCTTACAAGACGATTCCCCATCCTGTCATGTCATAAACAGGTGCGGGAGAGCAGGAGTTAAATCACGCCCTGTGCCATCATGGCATCTGCCACTTTGCGAAATCCTGCAATATTTGCTCCCATCATTAAGTTCCCAGAGTGTCCGTATTCTTCTGCTGTCTCGGTACACTGACGATAAATAGACTGCATCATTTGTTTCAGCTGACCATCTACTTCTTCAAATGTCCACGACATTCTCGCACTGTTTTGCGCCATTTCTAACGCTGAAACACCTACTCCGCCAGCATTAGCAGCTTTTGCTGGCGCAAACAGAATACCATGCTGTTCAAATACTTTGACAGCCCCAAGAGTGGATGGCATATTGGCCCCTTCTCCTACGGCGATGACACCGTTTGCCACAAGCTGCTGTGCATGCGCCTCTGATATTTCGTTTTGTGTCGCACATGGCAGCGCAATGTCGCAAGGGATGGACCATATGTGTTCGCAATCTTCAATCAATTCAGCATGTGGATGAATGTCTATGTATGCCCCAATCCGCTGATTATCAACTTCCTTCAGCTGTTTTACTGTATCAAGTGAAATGCCTTGAGGATCATAAATAGCTCCGCTTGAATCACTACATGCCACTACCTTTCCGCCCAGCTCCAATACCTTTTCCATCGCATAAATAGACACATTTCCTGAGCCAGAAACAACGACCGAGCGCCCTTCAAATTGCAGTCCGTGTGCTTTCAGCATTTCTTCCATAAAGTACACCAGCCCGTAGCCCGTCGCCTCTTTTCTCGCTAAGCTGCCTCCGAAGCCAGGACTTTTCCCTGTGAGTACACCAGCCTCATAAGCTCCGCGCATTTTTTTGTACTGGCCGAACATATAACCAATCTCACGTGCTCCTACGCCGATATCACCTGCTGGCACATCTTGATCAGGTCCAATATACCGGCTAAGTTCACTCATAAAGCTTTGAACAAAACGCATGATTTCTCCATCAGACTTTCCTTTTGGATCAAAATCTGATCCACCTTTTCCTCCGCCGATCGGCATACCAGTCAGTGCGTTTTTAAAGATTTGTTCAAACCCTAAAAACTTGATGATACTCGCATTGACCGATGGATGGAACCGGATGCCTCCTTTATAAGGACCGATGGCACTATTAAATTGAACCCTAAACCCTCTATTGACTTGTACTTTCCCTTCATCGTCTACCCATGGAACACGAAACATAACAAGCCGCTCAGGCTCAATCAGTCGTTCTAAGATACCCTGTTTTTCATACTCTGGGTGTTTTGCAAAAACCGGGACGAGTGATTCCAGAATTTCTGTTACGGCTTGCAGGAATTCCTCCTCGCCTGGATTTCGTTTTTCAACATCCTCTAGCACACGGTGGATGTAGCTTTGTGCTGTTTGTGCTGCTCGATCTAAGGTCAACATGTCTCATCTGCCTCCTTGTAGATATCTCACACTTTTAATTGTTAGATTTTCTAACGCATATTGAGACTAATTTAACACCATTTGTAAAATCTGATCAATATTGATAACAGATGAAAATGATGCCGAATTGAGATAGATCAAGCAGCCTCATCTTTCGTCATGAAAAATGCCCGCTCAAAGAATGACGAATGTGCTAGAAATGACGAACTGGACTTTCTACATCCCGCTTTCTTTGACAATTAGATGAATGATGATTTATTTCTAGCTGTTTTCAAATCTAAAAAAGGTCCAAAAGTTTTATCGGATACGCTCAATCTTTTCGAAGCTTTCCGCTTCTTTTTCGATCAGGCATTATGACACAAAGCCAATATAAAATAGAAGAGGATGGAAAGTTAATCAAACCGACAATACCCCAGAACCACTTATAGCTTCCTCTTTTCTTTGCATCTATAAATAAAAAAATTCCCTGTGCAAACAATAATGGCATTGCGCACAATAAGATGATCAATTCCATCTGACTCATAAGGAAGACCCTCCTTTGATATGCTGATATTCCTTAATGCCTACTACTACACAGAGCGGCACGCTCACTACTTGCAGCAAGATGAAGATGATGGGCAAATGGGTAATGGCAGCTGCAAAGAGTGCCAGAATGGTGAGACTGATGAGAACGTACGCCAGCATTTCTTGTTTAAAACGCCTTTTTTCCTTCTCCTTAGCCTGCTTGAGCATCATCATGACAGCTTGCTCACTTGGTTTTTCCACTTCAATCTGTTCATCTAGCTGCTGTAACTCTTCTTTTAAACGTTGGGTGAAACGATCTTCCTTCATAAGAACCACTCCTTTCGCATTTTCTTTAATCCATAATGAACCCTCGATTTCACGGTGCCCTCTCTCATACCGAGCATTGAAGCGATTTCTGGGTAAGTAAAACCGTAATAATAGTGCAAAATAATTGGCGCTCTCTCCTGATCCTTCAATTCATATAAAGCATCCCACATCTCATGCCATGTGTGGCCCCTTTGCTGAACGTCCCATTTGAAGCGGCGTATGGCTTCTTGACTCGCTTTCTCTTCTCTCATTTGTTCACGTTTTCTTTTCTTCTGGTGATCTAAAAATTGTCTTGATGCAATGGAAATGAGCCATGTTGAAAATAATGAATCTCCTCTAAATGAAGATAGTTTCATGTACGCTTTCAGCATCGTCTCCTGCATGACTTCCTCTGTCAACTCTTGTTGAAGGGTGAGCTTCATCATATATCGGTAAAGAAACGAATAGTGATGCCGATAAAGGGCTGTAAATGCGGCATCGTCTCCCTGTTTTGCCCGCTGAATCAATATTGTCTCTTCTGTCTGCTCCAAACACGTCCCTCCTTCCTTTTCTTCTCTTATTGATGAGACGACACGGGTGACGAAACCGTTCAAATAGATCCGATTTTTTTAAAAATGTTTCGTTTTCTCCCTGTTGATCCGGTCATTCATTCGATTGATATCCAATTTTTTCTTATGTAATGATTATGACATTCCTTCGTCTCTAACAAAATGACGCTTTCGTAATCATCTTGATTTTCCATAGAATGGAGAGCCCCTTCGCCATAATCACTATGTCATCCCAATACCTATCGTCAATGATCTTTGTCTCATTTAGAAGAAAATGAAATAATCATTGCCTTAGTTTCCTAGAAAATCATGGAATACACAGCTCCAATTCTTAGCCGATGATACCTTTTTGCGTGCTATGCTCTTCCTACATTCCGAAAGAGGCGATGCAGGCGAAAGAGGGAGGAGCGTTTGAATCGCAGCTTGTTTTGGAAACGTTTACATCAAAACAAAATAGAATGGAGAGGTTGACTTTGAAGAAAAAAGTTCCAATGTTAGCTGGTGTGTTAGCAGTTGGTCTCGTGACTTCATTATTTGCACCAAATGGAGAGGCAAAAGCGGCAGCCAAATATCCGGAAAGACCTTCTATTATGGCCAATTTTAATCAGCAGGGATTCTCTACGTTGAATGGCGGCACAACAGGCGGTGAAGGCGGTAAAACGGTGACGGTGAAAACCGGAAATGAACTATTAGCTGCCCTCAAAAGTAAAGGAACAAATGAAAAATTAAAAATTGTCGTAGACGGAACAATTACCCCTTCTAATACATCTGCTAATAAAATTGATGTAAAAGATACAAACAATGTATCCATCGTCGGTAAAGGCACAAACGGCGAATTTAACGGGATTGGCATTAAAGTATGGCGGGCCAATAACGTGATCATCCGTAACCTGAAAATCCATCATAGCAAAATCGGTGATAAGGATGCCATCGGAATCGAAGGCGGGTCTAAAAACGTATGGGTGGATCATAATGAACTTTACAACACGTTGAACTCTGATAAAGATGACTATGATGGTTTATTTGATGTCAAAAATGACTCTGATTACATCACGTTCTCATGGAACTATGTACATGACAGCTGGAAAACGATGCTGATGGGCAGCTCCGATAATGATAACTACAACCGGAAAATTACATTCCACAACAACCGTTTTGAAAACTTAAACTCTCGCGTACCGTCTATGCGTAACGGGGAAGGCCATGTGTATAACAACTATTATAAAGACATCCACACATCAGCGATTAACTCTCGTATGGGGGCGAAAATGAGAATTGAGCACAACGTATTCGAAAATACAACTAATGCCATAGTCAGCTGGTACAGCCGTCAAGATGGTACATGGCATGTCATCAACAACTCTTATATCAACAGCACAGGCAATCTGCCAACGTCTTCAACAGGTGCGTACAACCCTCCTTATAACTACTCTTTGCTTAACGTGAACAATGTCAAATCAGAAGTTATATCAAATGCTGGTGTAGGAAAAGTAAACCCTTAAACCACAAAACGTTCGGGCAGAGATCATCTGTCCGAACGTTCTTGTCATTCATTTTTATTTAACTCATAGAAAACGGACGATCCATCTCATACAGCTTTTGATAACGTGGGTTTTCTCTCAGTAAATCCTTGTGCCGCCCGTGCATCTCAATGTAGCCGTCTTCAATAAACATGATACGATCACACGCCTCACAGCCAGTCAGGTGATGGGTAATCCAAATCACTGTTTTTCCTTTTAACACACGGAATATCGTTTCAAGTAATTCACGCTCTGTCCGCGGATCAAGTCCGACGGTTGGTTCATCTAATACAACAATCGGTGTATTTTGCAGCAAAATCCGAGCTAATGCCATACGCTGCCTTTCTCCTCCTGAGAAACGAACTCCTGTCTCTTGTACACCTGTGTGATAGCCTTCTGGCAAAGATTCGATGTATTCGTGCAGCTGTACCTGTCTCGCCGCTTCTTTAACCTGCTCTTCTGTCGCGTCTTTAGAGCCTAAGCGAATATTGTTGAAAACAGACGTATCGAATAAATAAGGCTGTTGATTGAGCACAGACACATAGGTGGACACCTGCTCTTGAATGCGCTGCACCGGTTTTCCCTGAATGCTGACAGCACCTTGATTTGGCACGACTGCCCCTTCTAACAATTTTAAAATGGTCGATTTTCCTGCACCGCTTTTCCCTAAGAGAGCGAGTGATTCCCCTTGCTTAAGCGAAAACGAGAGATTTTGAAGCACATGTTGATGCGCATCATATCCAAAGAACACTTGATCAAAGCAAACAGCATGATCATAAGAAAGGGTTGACTGATCCACTGACTCCCTTTCAGTTTCCCCTTCATACGACTGCTTTTCATAATCGTTTAATCTGCTGACGGCATGCTGATAAACAGGAATATCACCTGCTGCATCTGACAGTGGAAGAAAGGCTTCTGTTAACGGAAACAGCACAAGCACGAAGGCTGCAATGAGCGTGTGTGACATAGATCCTGACTGAACGACTGAGCCGCTCCAATACACCACAAGCACGACTGCTCCTCCAATGATCAGCTGTGCAAAAAATTGACGCAGACGGATAAACCGATGCTTGGTCGCTTCAAGCGCTAACAGCTGCGCTTCTTTCTGTTCATAGCCGTCAACAAAATCGTTCTGTCTGCCGCTAAATAACCAGTCACTGACGCCCATGACCGCGTCTGTTAAATGACTGTACAGTTCATTTCTGCCTTTTTTCATTTGAATTTGTCTCGCCCGGTTCACAAGCACTGTAACGTATGGGAAAACAAATACGAGAAGAGCCATATAGAGCAGCATCAATCCAGCAAAAGGCCATGAGAAAAGGCCAAGTGCCCCAATCGATGCTATATATAAAAGCAACGCACCGATGGATGGGAAGATTGTTTTTAAATACGCATCCTGTAATCTCTCCACATCTTCTGACAAAAGTCCAAGCATTTCACCTGTACCAAGCTTTGTCTGTTTGGCACTTCGTTCAGCCATGTCATACAGACGCACCCGCATTTTTTCAATCATCGTCAAAATGAGCTGATGGCTTGCCAGCCTTTCTGTATAACGAGCAGCTGAACGTGAAATACCAAAGGTACGCACTGCCACAATTGGGACATAAACCATCAATATATTCTCAGGTCTTGTGGCAGCCTTTGAAATCAAAAATCCCGACGTATACATCAGCAGAGAAGCAGAGAACACCGCAATGGCCCCTAAAAAAAGCACCAAGGCAAACAGCTTTTGATTCTCCTTGATATAAGGTATAAACCAGCCTTTACTGACCATGTGTGACCGCCCCCATTTGCTCCTGTACCAATTGATCGTACACACCTTTTCTTTGCATTAATGATTCATGTGTTCCCATTTCTACGATGGTTCCTTGATCCATGACAATGATTTCATCCATATCTGGCATCCAATGAAGCCTGTGTGTTGCTAAAAACACGAGTTTATCTTCAAACAGCGGAAGCATCGTTTTCTTCAATTCATACTCTGTCTCAATGTCGAGATGCGCCGTTGGTTCATCTAACAGCATAATCGACCGCTGTCCCAGCACAGTCCGAGCAAGCGCAATCCTTTGCGCCTGTCCGCCGCTTAGCCCTCTTCCCTGTTCTCCAATGATCTCATCCATCCCATTTGGCAGCTCCGCTACGAGCTGAGATAAGCCCGCCTCCTGCACAGCTCTTTCGACTTCTTCGTCTGTTGCATTTGGTTCATAAAAACGAATGTTTTCCCTTAATGTCATGTGAAATAAATAGGGATGCTGCGGCATATAAACGACTTCCTTTTGCCATGCCGTCAGCTGTAAATGAACAAGCGGCTGGCCGTTTAGCATCATTTGACCTGAAAACGGTTCAACAAAGCCGCCGAGAACATCTGTTAATGTCGATTTCCCTGAACCACTGGCACCAATGATTCCGATTTTTTTCTTTCCTTTGACAGTGAGGTCTACACCCTGAATGGAATAAGGGGCATTTTCATCATGCAGGACACAAATATCTTGCAGCGTGAGCACATCTTGTTCATTCCACCGGCTCAGCTGCACGGCTTGTGTCTCCTGCGCTTGGAAGCCCTTTTCATCTAAAATGACCTGAATCGCCTCATTCGCTTCTTTTCCATTTAACGTCGCATGATAATCATTTCCCAGTTCACGTACTGGCAGGAAATATTCCGGAGCCAGCATGAGCGCCGTCAAAGCAGGCAATAACAGAAGCTCTCCTTCAATTAATCGCAAGCCAAGAAAGACAGCGACGGTCGCAATCGATAACATGGAAAAGAAATCGAGGGCAAACGATGAAAGAAATGCGACTTTCAGCGTGCTCATGGTCGCCTTTCGATATCGCTTTGACACCTCCGCGATATTGTGAGAGTGCTTTTTGCTAATACCTAAGTAACGCAGCGTTTCAAGACCACGGAGGGAATCAGTAAAATGATTCGATAATTTCTCATACGATCTCCATTGTTTGGCCGCTTTACGCTGGGCGACAAGGCCTAACAAAATCATAAAAACAATTAAAATCGGCAGCGTCACAATCAAAATGACGGCAGATGTTTCATCTAGTGTCCAAACATAGACAAGGACCATCACCGGAATAACGGCCATGTTCACCATTTTCGGCAAAAACAGCTGTAAATACTGACGATATTGGGCAATTCCCTCCATCGCTAATGTCACAAGCTTACCTGTTCCTTTTTTCTTGGTGAAGGCTGGACCTAAACGAAAGAGTTGATCTAACAGCTGCTTTCGTACGTCTGCTCCAATTCGGGAAGAATAGGTGAACATGACTTTCTCCCGAATGAAGGTGAGGCCGTGCCGTACCGCAAAGGAAGCAAGAAACAGCAAAACATAAGGCGTCGCCTGCGCGGTGCTCTTCCCGTCAAACAGCGTTGTAATGGCATGTGCCAGCCACTGTGCTTGGAAAATAATACTCGCTCCTTGGATGAGTGACACAATACCTAAGAGGGCAAGGAGCCCTCTCATTCCCTTTAATTGAAGCAAACGTTTATCCATCAGTAGGTCATTGGCTCCTTACCGCTTACACGCTTACGGAAGACGTAATAGCTCCAAATTTGATACCCAAGCACAAACGGCAGCAAAGAAATGGCGACAATCGTCATGACCGTCAGTGAATAAGATCCGGATGCAGCGTTTTGAATGGTGAGGTCGAACGCATGATTGATTGAACTAATCATCACACGCGGGAACAGTGCGGTAAAAAGCATCGTCACAGTCACCATGATGCCTGCACCTGTGAACAAGAATGTCCAGCCATCACGCTCTTTTCTCATGAAGACGAGAGCCGCTGCATAACAAACCACAATCAGCACAGTTAAAGGAATGGTGATGATTGGGCGGACTGTATAAATGTCCGTTTCGATGATGGACACACCGACAAATAGAACAAGAACTGGCAGTGCGATCAGCAAGACACGCTGGCCGAGCTTTCTTGCACGCTGTCTCAAGTCTCCCTCTGTACGAAGTGTGACGAATATCAATCCGTGCAGGAGGCAAAGAACCGTCACTGCTACTCCGCCGATCACTGAATAAAGATTCACAAAGTCTGTGAAACCAGCGTACATGTTCATGCTTTGATCAATTGGCATCCCGCGTAAAATACTTGTGAATAGCACACCGAGCAAAAACGGCGGAAGCAGACTACCAAAGAAGATGACCCAGTCCCACGTTTTGATCCAAGAAGCTTTCTCAACCTTCCCTCGGAACTCAAAGGCGACCCCCCGCCCAATAAGCGCTAATAGGAGAACCGCAAATGGAATATAGTATCCGCTGAACATCGTGGCATACCAGTGAGGAAACGCAGCGAATATAGCGCCGCCAGCTGTAATGAGCCAGACCTCATTCGCATCCCAAAAAGGACCAATCGTATTGATTAAAATGCGGCGCTCATGCGCATCCTTTCCAAGCAGCTGCATGGACATCCCTACACCAAAATCAAATCCTTCTAAGAAGAAAAAACCAACAAACAATATTGCAACAAGAATAAACCAAATTTCGTTAAGATATGCCATGATATGCGCCTCCATCAAATGGATCTGTAGACAGGTCCGTTTCATCCTTTTGATCTGTATCCTCTTCAGAATGTGCCCCTTTTTTAATTTCTCGAATGAATAAGTAGGCAAGCACGATGGCAAGAATCAGATAAATGCTCGTAAAGCTAATGACTGAGAATAACAGCATGCCATAAGATACGTTCGGTGAAATCGATTGAGCCGTCGTCATCATGCCAAAGACGGTCCACGGCTGACGACCGATTTCAGTCATGATCCAGCCGGCTGAGTTCGCAATAAACGGGAACGCAATCATCCAAACCATAAAGCGTAAATACCATTTGTTTGATTCAAGTTTCTTTCTAAAGCTCAAGTACAAGCCAATCATACTAGCAAAAATCATGAGCATTCCTGCACCGACCATGATTCTAAAGCTCCAGAATGTCGTTTTCACTGGAGGAATGTAGTCTCCTGGGCCAAACTTGGCTTCATATTCTTTTTGCAGTGTCAGCATGCCTGGAACGTCTCCACTGAACTTCTGATAAGCCAAATAACTTAAAGCAAATGGAATATTAATTTCTGCAGCGTTTTCTTTTTTATCTGTGTTAATGTTGGCAAATAGTGTCCAGGCGGCTGGATCTCCACTATCCTTCCAAAGGGCTTCACTTGCTGCCATCTTCATCGGCTGTGATGTCATTAGGTGCTTCGCTTGATCATGTCCAGAGAACGCCACACCTAAACCAGAAATGAGCGCAAGTACCATGGCAATCTGGAATGATTTTTTGAAAAAGGCGATTTCTTGTTTTTTGATCATTTTATAGGCACTAACTCCTGCAATAAAGAAAGCACCTGTTGCCAGCGAACCAAACAGAACGTGCGGGAACTCCACCCAGAGCTGTGGATTCGTGACAAGAGCTCCAAAATCATTCATCTCTGCACGGCCATTTTTAATGACAAATCCAACTGGCTCCTGCATAAATGAGTTGGCGAGTAAAATCCAAAATGCCGAAAAGATCGTGCCAAGAGAAACTAGCCAAATACACAATAAATGGATTTTCTTCGGCAGACGATCCCAGCCGAAAATCCAAAGTCCAATAAATGTAGATTCAAGGAAAAAGGCTAATAGTGCCTCAATGGCAAGCGGTGCACCAAAGACATCACCGACAAACCTTGAATAGTCAGACCAGTTCATCCCAAACTGGAATTCTTGCAGGATCCCTGTCACCACACCTACTGCAAAGTTGATCAAGAAAAGGTGACCCCAAAACTTCGCCATCTTTTTATAGATGTCTTTTTTCTTGACCACATAAAGAGTCTGCATCAATGCGACGATAAACACCAAACCTATAGACATAGGAACAAAAATAAAATGAAATAATGTCGTTGAGGCAAATTGAAATCTTGCTAAAAACAGCTCACTCACAGCCTTACATCCTCCCTTACTTTCACATGCCGAATGATTCAAATTCTTTATGCTCACTATTTCACAAAAAATTCACTATTTGTTCAATGATTCACAAATAACAGCCTATTTGAAATGGTTTGCTCAGTGAACTTTTACCCTTGATTTTCATTCGGTTAGTTATTTATACCTGTACTTTACACCCATACGCTTCAAAAATAAAGTAAATTTTACCTAAAAATTGGGTGGTATTGTGTCAGTTGTTTGAATACTTTGTCAAAAATATGTGACGGAAAGAAAAAAATCACAAAAAAATAGCGCTGCCTCTTCGTCGCAGCGCTTTAATGATGTTTAGGCTTTTTTCTGTAAAGCTGGTCTTGTCACTTGAACTTCATAGTACGTAATTTTGTTTTTTAATAGTCCTTCAGGTCTCGCTTTTCCATGAGCATGCGCATCACCAAACGCCTGAGATTTTGTCCAGTTCACAAAGTCTTCCTTTCGATTCCAGCGTGTATGAATGGTTACTTCATCGTAATCGGTTGTCTGCTGTGTGACCCATACTTCCATGCCTAAAAATCCTTCCATGAATTCTACTTGTCCCTGCTTGTTAAACCGCTTGACAAGATGATCGGCACTGCCTTTTTCTACCCTTACTTGGTTATTGACAATGATCATGTTCTGTTCATCTCCCTTTTGTTGTTGAATTGAAGCGATTGGGATAATAAGCGGATGCTCTCCGTCCAAGTAAACCTCTGCCTGAATCCCAAAGACCTCCTTGAAAAAGTCTTCTGTTAATACTTCTTTTGGTGACCCTATTTGATGCACCTGACCATGCTTCATGGCAATGAGGTGGTCACAATATTTTGCTGCCTGCTGCAAGTCATGGAGAACCATTAAAATAGTGATTCCATGTGTCTGATTCAGCTGTTTAAGCAGCTCTAGTAATTCAAGCTGATGTGCAATATCTAAGTAAGTTGTGGGCTCATCCAGAATCATGGTATCTGTCTTCTGAGCCAGAGCCATCGCAATATACGCCTTTTGCCTTTCTCCGCCTGACAATGTATGCAGCAGCCTGTTTTCATTGCTACGGCTATTTGTCACATCAAGCGCCCACTCAATCGCTTCATGGTCTGTCTTCGAGCTCTTTTTCCAAATCGAACGGTGCGGACTACGTCCAAGTGTGACCAGCTCACGTACTGTCATCGATGGGATGGCTGTTCTCGTCTGCATAAGAACGGCGATCTCCTTTGCAATCTCCTGCGCTGTCATCTCTTTTTGCGGTATGTCGTGAATGTAAATCATGCCGCTTTCGATCGACGTGAGGCGTGCGGCGGCTTTAATAAAGGTCGACTTCCCTGACCCATTTGGTCCGATGATTCCAGTCACTCTCCCCTTAGGAACAGCTGCTGAAATGGAGGACAGCCGAAAGCCTCCTTGACTGAGACTTACTTCATCCATTGCGATCACATCCAATTTAACCCCTCCCTTTCTTTTTTAATAAATAGAGGAAGAAAGGTGCACCAATGCAGGCAAGCAATATACCAACAGGTAATTCAACCGGTGTAAACCAGATCCTTGCCGCTGTATCTGCAAAGACCACAAGCACGCCTCCGCCCAGCATCGATATCGGCAGCAGGTATCGGTAGTCATCTCCAATTAAAAGGCGGATAAAATGAGGGACAACAAGCCCGACAAACCCAATTAAACCGCTGACGCTTACCGCCGCACCAGCTAAAAGTGCAGCGAGCGCAATTAAGAAAAATCGGGTTCTTTCTACTCTCAATCCCAATAGCTGAGCCGATTCATCGCCAAGCAGGAGAAGATTTGATGGCTTGATGGCAAAAAAACAAAGACACAATCCAGCCAGCGCATATGGAGAAACAAAGCTAAGATGATGCCAGCTCCGTCCGTTTAATCCTCCTGATAAAAAAGGCAGAACGGCCTGCACACGCTCACTATAAAGAACCATAAACCCGTTCATGAGAGCACCTAGCAGGGCATTGACTGCCACTCCCGCCAAAATCAATTTAAGCGGCGACACCCCTTGATCAAATGACAGCATATACACAACAAGTGCCGCTAATAAAGCGCCAAGAAAGGCAGCGGCTGGAAGCAAATATGTGAACTGTGGAAAAACAATCATGCTGAGTACAGCAGCCAAGCCTCCACCGGCTGTGACACCAATGATGCCGGGGTCAGCGAGCGGATTACGGACGACTCCTTGTAAAATGGCCCCGGATGCTGCGAGACAGGCCCCGACGATGAAGCCAATCATGATACGCGGCAGCCTTAAATCCATCACGATTTTTTCATGAACAGGCTGGCCTGACCCCGTCAAGACAGCGATTAAATCCGTCATCGACAATTGCACAGAACCTAATGCAAGCCCTAGACATGCACCCACACCTAAAGAGAGAAACAGTCCCGGTATCAGCCACTTTCGTCTAGACTGTCTTTTTTGAAAATCTAGCTCTGCGTTCATCTTCATGATGACAATCGCTTCAATTTCTTCTCTAGTTCATCAATCGCTCTGATCACTTCTGCGCCTGGATTTGTCCCAAATAGATCGCTTGGCAGAATCTCAACATGTCCATTTTTGACAGCTGACACATCGTGCCACGCCGCATTCTGTTTCATTTCACTCATAAAGCCCGCTTTCACGTCTTCAGGGTTGCTGTGTGTCATCAGCAAAATGAGATCAGGATCGGCTTCTATCACCTTTTCTGCATTGATTTGTGCGTATTGGGGGAATTTTTCAAGCGCCGGTTCATTCTCAGCAATGTTCGCCCCCCCAGCGATGTGTAACAAATCTCCGCTTAAGGATTGAGGAAGTGCAGCCATATATGTGCCGGGGGCACCATACACAACGAGTGTCTTCACTTTTTTCTTAGGCTGCTTGACCTGCTTTTTTCGCTGTTCGATTTGATCATTGAGTGCCTTTGCCTTTTGCTGCTTTCCTAGCAAATCTCCGAATAACGAAATCTGACGCTGGATGTCTTTCACTGAATTGGCGCTTGTCAAAAGAAGCTGTGAACCAATTCCTTCTATAGTAGAGATGTCCTTACTGTTGAGTTGTTCATTCCCAAGCACAACGTCGGGCTTTAAACTTGTGATCAGCTCTACATCATATTGATGCGTCGTGCCAATCGTTTGAACAGACTTTGCTTTTTGTAAATTGTCTGGCAATTCGGCAGTTGGACGGCCGACTACCTTACCATCTAAGGCATAAATGATGCTCATGTCTCCAGTCGACAACGAGACGATACGTTGAGGTGATTCATCAAACGACAACGTTCTTCCAGCAAAATCCTTTATCTTCATCGCACCTTGCCCGCTTCCTTTCTCAACCGGTGCTGCTTGACTGCACCCGCCGAGGAGAAGCATCAAGACGAGTCCTGACAAGATCACATGTAAACATTTCAACCGTTTGTCTCTCCTTTTCTATTAAACTTTCTTTAGCTTTGCCTGAACCACTAGGCGCCCGCTTTTAGGTGCAAGCACATGATCACAGGTCGATAAGGTGATGATCAAGTCATCTGTGGATACGTCTGTCTTCGTTTGATAGATAGATTTCTTTCGCACCGCCTGCAAGTAATGTGCATATTCGCCAAGATCACGAAAATCGGTTTGAATATAATCAAAATCCACCGTCGTTTCGTATACAGCAAAAATCTCCGCCTCATAGCTTTGATACAGCGTATCGTACTGAAATGTCCGGTGATCATGGAAGAAATCTTTTTTTAAATAGTTTGTAAGACCAGCGAACATCGATCCATCCCTCATCCGATGGCCATACACCACTGTATTTGGGCTTTCCTGCACGACGTCATTTCGATAATCCATAAAAATACTACCTGCCCGGGTGTCGTTCTTTAAGTAATTGCGAGTTAAGTAGTACGCATTATCGTGTGATTGAACAATCGGATACTGGATCATTGTGTCTTTCATATTGATCCAGCCGACAATATCGTCATTTACCTTTCTCAGCTCATCAAATGACGTACGGATCTTGCCAGATTCCCGTTTTTCATTCGTGACTTCCTCTTGTTCATACATCGTCTGAGCCTTTGCAAGCACCTGACGATTTTGATAATAGCCGAAGAGTTCTAAGCCAATGGCTGTACCGCTATAAATCAATACTCCTAAACAGACGATCGTCAGCATCCGCTGCCTGAGCCGTTTTCCTCGTTTCACACTATCTCACCCGCTTTTTGCACACTTATATCCCAACAGGCACGATGTACATCCCTGCTTCTGCATCCTGTCTAATCGTGACGGACACATCATAAATGTGCCGCACCATCTCTTCTGTTAACACATCGTTTGGTCGTCCTTCACTAATGATCTGTCCATCCTTCATCGCAATGATGACATCACTGTAGCGAACAGCCTGATTCATATCGTGCAGCACCATGACAATCGTTAATCCATGCACGACATTGAGCTCTCGAATGAGCTCCAGAATGTCAAATTGATAGTAGATATCCAAATAGGTCGTCGGTTCATCTAAGAAAAGGATCGGGGTTTTTTGCGCTAGAGCCATTGCAATCCATACACGCTGCCTCTCTCCTCCTGACAGTGAGGCAAGTGTCACCTTTCGCTTTTCCGTTAGCTTTGTACTAGACAGCGCCCACTCAATCGCTCTCTCATCCTCTTCCTTGTCACCTCCGCGCATCGTTTGGTAAGGCGTTCTGCCGAATGCCACGACCCGCTCGATCGTTAAATCTAATGGTGCTTCATTTTGCTGATGAACGACAGCCAGCTTTCTCGCCAGTTCCTTTGGCTTGAACGCATGAAGATCTTGGCCATCTAAGTGAATCTGTCCTTTATTTGGACAATGATTATTCGCCATCAAGGAAAGCAGCGTGGATTTTCCCGAGCCATTTGGACCGCTTATCGTTGTCATTTTCCCCATTTCAATCCGTGTTGTGACCGATTGAACGATGTCTTTTCGCTGGTCATAGGAGAATGACACCTCACGAATGTCCATGAATACGATCCCCCCTCCTTAATAAAAAGATAAGAAACGGCCCGCCAATCACGGCCATGATCGTAGAGGCCGGAATCTCATTTGGCGCCACAAGCGTTCTACCGAGCGTATCAGCTGTTAAAATAAGCAAAGCCCCACTTAGCGCAGAAAATGGAATGAGTACCCGGTGATCCGAGCCGACAAGCCTTCTTGAAATATGCGGAATGAGCAAGCCGACAAAGGCGATCACACCCGCTACCGCAGCTGTCACCGCTGCCAATAAAACCGCTGTTACTGAAATCAAAAGGCGCATTCTGGTCACACGCACTCCTAAATTTTTCGCCGTCTTATCCTGAAGGGCCAGCAGATTACACCATCTGCTAAAGAAAAGAGCGATCGCAAGGCCAACGACACCATAGATGCCGATTAAACGGACATCTCCCCACGTTTTCATTGTGAGATTCGACTGCCCTGACTGATTAATCGTGATATTGAAATAGCTGCAAATGGTGACAAATGCTTCTGTCATCCCAGTAAACATGGCATTGATCGCGATCCCAACCAAAATCATGCGGATCGGGCTTAAACCGCCCTTCCAAGACAGGGTATACACAAGAAAACATGCGATTGCCCCACCTAATACTGAAAATAAAGGAGAGTAGAAATAAAATTGAGGAAGCGCTGTAATGGCCATTAAAGAAAAGAAGCTGGCACCTGATGAAATGCCAATGATGCCGGCATCAGCTAATGGATTCCTCATGACCGACTGCAGCAGTACACCGGAGACAGATAAGGCTGCCCCTGTAAACATCGCGATGAGCATGCGGGGGATTCTCAAATCTTTAATGATTTCTACCTGTGCATGTTGACCGGTGATGAGCCCTTCCAATAATTCAAGCGGAGTGACATGAATACTCCCAGTAATGGCGGAATACATCAATACGACGGCCAGTAAGAAACTGACTATCAGAAATAAAATCCCTGTTTTTTTCATCTTGAACGTCCTTTTATGAGTAAGATTCGCCGCTTATGACGGATACAGCATATGTGTCAATTCCTCTAATGCCTCTGCTGCTTTTAGATTGCCTGTTGTCCCGAATAAGCTTTCTTCTAAGTCGTACACTCGATCTTGCTGCACCGCTTTGAAATGCTTCCAGATGTCATTTGTTTTGAATTCTTGATCGAACATCTTGACGACCTCATCTGGCATACCATGTGCGGCACGGAGAATGATATCTGGATTGGCTTTTTGTAAATACTCCGTATTTGATGCCAAATACTCCATTTTCTCACCTTTGACAATGTTCTCTCCTCCTGCGATACGCACAAGATCACCAATATATGAATTTTCTGTCGCCACCAAATAACTGCCTGGTACCCCAAGCAAAATCAGAACGGACGGTTTGCTCTTTCCCTTCGTCCTCTCTTGTATGTCTTTCTTTTTTTGTTCAAAGTCAGACACAATGCGATGGGCTTGTTTCTTTCTGTCATACTGATCTCCGAGCTTTGTGATAGCGTTCTCCATGTTGTCCAGACTCTCAAGGTTTAAGTATGTGGCAGGTACACCTGCTTGTTGAAAAGGTGTCTTTAAATCATATTGAAGGGTCGTGACAGACAGGACATCTGTCGGTTGAAGTGATTGGATGATTTCCATGTCCGGGCTCATTGGGTTGCCGACTTCTGGCAGACCTTTGTAACGAGCTGGCAAGGATTTTTGACTTGTTGGCACCCCGACAAGATCCACCTCTAGGGCATCCATGATCTCTACAGCAGCTACAGTCGTTGCCACAATGCGCGCGCTCGATTCTTCACTTTTTTTCCCTTTTGCTGAGCTTTCAGCTGACTGTGAACAGCTCGTTAAGATCACGCACACACTGAAAGCGGCGATCAAGGTACATAACATTCGATGCTTCAAAAAACAGAAGCCTCCTTTCGAAAAAAGAGAGTGGATGCGCCGAGATGAATGGCGCACCTCACTTAAAATAGATCATCTATCTTGTACGAGTTTGATACTTTCTCACGAGCACGAATAACGACCCGCCGAATAAAAGAATATACACCCAGAGAAGAGAGGTATCTCCTGTTTTCGGATTCAGCTGGCTTGTCTCAGACTTGGTTTGGTCATCTGATGGAGTGAATGTCATCTGCTCTGCACCCGTTTCTTCTGGTGCCAGATTCACAAGCTGATTTGTTTGAGAATCGTGATCATTTGGATTTTTAACAAAGCCGACACTCTCATCGTCTCCGATAATCGTCACAATCCCGCTTCCTTCACCAAGTGCGATACCTTTGGTGTCATAGACAAGTTTGACATCGTACTGCTCATGATAATTCGCTTCTGGAATGTCAATTTTCACGCGTGCTGCCTGATCATTGCTTAAGCTTTTCACTTCATATTGAATCACTCGTGTATCTGCTTTTTGATCTGTTTTTGCGACAAGTGTCTCTTCATATTTCCCGCCTGTCCCTATTTGGAAGGACGTGATGGCTGAGCTGCTTTTCACCGTATATGAAACGAAATTGCGGCCATTTTTCACCACCAATGTCGCAGGGCTCACGACGTAATCGTTCATTCGAGAAGGCTCATCCTTGTCCGCTTTCTTCATTGAAAAAGGAAGCTTGTATACGCCATCTTTTAGCTGAACCGTCTCTTGATTTGTCCCGCCGCTATTTGTCTCTGGTGCTGGTGTGTTTGGTTTTGGTGTTGCTGATGTTTCTTCCTCTACATGACCGTCCTTAAGTGGAGCGATACTCTTTGGATCAAATTGAAAACGAATGTCGTATGTTTGATCATAGTGAGCGGCTGCCACCACAATGTGTACTTTTCCTTTGACCGCTTTTTTCAGATCTGCCACATCAAATGAGACCACTCGTGTGTTCTTTGCTTGATCTGTGCTGACGGTTTTCACTTCTTGATAAGAGCCGTTTTTCTCTATTTTCAATGAAGCAACGGATGTATGGTCCTTCACTGTAAAGGAAATGGTTTGCTTGCCGTTTTTGACGGTTAAAGATGCGGGATGTGAGAAGTATTGGTTCATCCGAGATGCCTCGTCCTCATCCCCTTTTAACACACTGTAATTGATACGATACACGCCATCTTTTAATTGCTTTTGCGCAGCATCATCTGATGTTGTGCCGTTGTTATTGCCCGGTGTTGCCGGTTGATCATCTGGCTTTGTGCCGTTCTGATCATCTGGTGTTGTTTCACTATCATCAGGCTTTGTTTCGTTATCATCTGGCTTTGTACCGTTTTGATCATCTGGCTTTGTTTCGCTATCGTCTGGCTTTGTACCGTTTTGATCATCTGGTGTTGTTTCGCTATCATCTGGCTTAGCAGGTGTGACAAGGGTTAGACTGCTTTGATCGAATGCGAGCTGTACGTCATACGCTTCGTCATAAATAAAGCCGCCTAAATCCCAGTAAATTTTGACCCATCCATTCAATTTGGCTGATAAATCGGCTACATCAAATTTGATCACACGTGTATTGGCTGTTTCATCCTCACTGACCGTTTCAGTGGTGACGAGAGAGCCATTTTGTTCGACCTTGAAATCTGTGATTTCTTTGCTTTGCTTCAGCGTGACATAGGCTGTGATTTTGCCATTTTCTACGATCAGCTTGGCTGGCTTTTCTGTGTAGGTATCCATCATGGACGCTTCTGTGCTGCCATTTTTTAAAATGGTGAATCCGGCCGTATATTCACCATCAACGAGTGAGGCCGCTTGAGCGGTTCCTTGAGGAATTTGAAACGCAGTCAACAAACTGAATAAAACGAGCAGAATGACTGCCTTTAGATGAAAAAGACGTTTCAAAAGGTGACACTTCCTTCCGTTAATGCTTGATGATCCACTTTCTCGCTAAAAACCCGCCTGAACATAAGACGAGCACAAGGAGCCACCCCATCTGGCTTGTATCACCAGTTTGAGGATTTTCTTCTTGTTTCGTATTGGTGGATGAATCAGATTTTTTGGTTGATTCCTTTGATGGTTGATGACTTTCTGCTGCACTCACTTTTTCATTTGAGCTGTTAGACGAAAGTGATTTGATGCTGCTTTCATCAAATTTCAGCTGAATTGTATAATCATGATCATAATCAGCAGATTTTACAGTGACATGAATCTTTGACTTGATTGGTTTAGACAAGCTCTGTGCTTGGAATTGAACGATCCTTGTGTTGGCTTTTTTATTCGTTGATAGAACCGTTGTGTCGACATAACCGCCATTTCCCGGCACTTTAAATTCCGTCACCCAGCTGCTATTTTTAATGGTCATTTGCACTGTCAGCTTCCCGTTTTTCACGATCACTTTTGCCGGCTTCAGCCAGTAATCATTTGCCATAGAAACCGCATTTCCTTCGGCCTTCAGCACAGTATAGTTGACGGAGTATGTACCATCATTTAATGAGGCAGCCTGTGCATTTGAAAAAGGCAGTATGAGTGCCAGTAAACATGCAGCCAAGAAAGCTGGCAGCCTTATCCATTTTTTCATCAAGCGAATTTCCTCCCTTTTTATTGAACAGTTGCTGCATCAAACTTGAGACGAATGTCATAATTGCCGGTATATCCGATGGCCGGTACAGTGACACTCACTTTTGCTGGTACGACTTCTGTCAGGCTGGTTACATTGAATTCGACCGTTCTCTTATTGGCAGCCGTATTTGTACTAATCACCTTCGCATCTTTGTATACACCCTGATCCAATGTTTTGAAGCTTGTGATCCAAGAGCTATTGGTTAACGTAACTTGAGCTTTGATTTTCCCATCCTTCACGACAAGCTTGGCTGGTTTTTCAAAATACGAATTCGCTGTTGAAGTCGAATCACTATCTGCCTTCCATACCACATATTGCGCTGAATATTGACCATCTGCTAATCCTGCTGCAGAGGCAGAGCTGACCGGAGCTAGAGCAAATAATAGAACAAAGCTAAAGAATAAAAATACGTTTGACGTTGAACGAAATGCTTTCATGTGAACCCTCCTAATTGATATTGATAATTATTCTCAATAGATAATAAAAAAATAACCCTCATAAGTGTATCGATCACACCTTTAAATGATTATGATAATCATTATCAATTGAGGTAAAAAATAAATCTTTGCTTCCAAAAAGTCAAAGATGTTTGTTTCTCAATGATGGATGAATTGTTTCTTGCAAGGTTTTTAGGCAATCTGTCCCATTCATGATTCCATGGCATAACCTCCATTCCATTACAGGGAAAAGAACCCTCTCCTCCTTGATATTATATGATGGATGAATTTATTGTCAACATCATTTTTCATACTATTGACATAGTTTTTTGGAAAATCACACAAAAAAATTTCGATCAGATACACTGATCGAAATCGATTAGGAAGATATATGTTCACCTTTTTTGCTGTTTTTATGCTCTAAAGACCATGCATACATTTCCCGAATAATCGGTTCAATTTTCTTTCCTTGTGTTGTTAATTCATATTCGATCCGCACGGGAATGTCGGGATATACTTTTTTCTCAACGAGTCCTTCCGCTTCTAAATCCTTCAGCCTTTCTGATAGTAATCTTCCGCTAATGTTCATTTCATTTTCAAGCTGACAAAAACGTTTTGACCCTGTCAGAAGCTGATTGATGATGAGAATGACCCACTTCTTCCCTAGAATCTCCATGGCATCTGTAATTGGGCAGCCATCTACTTGAGCCATACCTTACTCCCTCCTGCTTTCCTCTCTTTTTTTTATTATAACATAATTAATTACTTGAAATAAGCCACTAACTATTATATAGTTTAGTTACTAAAAGTAACAAAGTATACATGTTGCTAGATAATCAAAAACATTTGAACATACCAATGCATATAACATGAAGGAGATGACCGAGCTTGAATACAATAGAGCAGCTAAGATTGGGTGTAACAGAATTACATGTGTCCAACTTTGAGCGTTCTTTGCCTTTTTATACAGACATTTTAGGATTTACTATTTTAGATCAGACGGAATCCACCGTCTCTCTTGGCAGCAATGCGAAGGAACCGATCCTTTTGTTAAAAGAAGATGCACAGCTCAAGGAGAAGCCTGACCATGAGCCAGGGCTTTATCATTTCGCTGTTTTATTACCTACCAGAAAAAACCTGGGCACATGGCTGGCACATGTGATCAAAAAAGGCTATCCTTTAATTGGAGCAAGCGATCACTTTTTCAGTGAAGCCATTTATTTAAGTGATCCTGACGGCATTGGCGTCGAAATTTATGCTGATCGCCCTGAGGACGTTTGGGTAGGTGAACATGGAGAACTGAAAGGTGGCGGAAATGCTCCGCTTGATGGAGATGATCTCCTGCAAGAAGCAGCTGATTCTACATGGGAAGGACTCCCTGCTGGGACAGTCATGGGACACTTGCATTTCCATCTTAACCCAGAAGAAGCTGAATCCTTTTATGTGAATACGCTCGGTTTTCATATCCGAATGGCTCCCCCAGCGAGTGTATTTATTGCTGCTGGTGTATACCATCATCACCTTGCCTTTAATGCATGGGGACGTGGGAGAAAAGGAGTCATTGATCGACGTTTTTCAGGAATTAGAAGCTATACACTAGTTTTCCCAGATGAAACAGACAGACAATCCGTCGTAAAACGTCTGACACAAGCAGGCATTCACGTAGAAATGACAGGAAAAAGCAACTCATTTGTTGATCCATTTGGCGTTCTCGTTCGTTTACAGATTGAAGAAACAGACAAAAAAGAAGGTGTAGAATATGGACAAACACACAGGTCTTAAAACAGCTATTTTAAAAGATAAAATCAAACGAGTACAGCAAGAAGACGGATATATATATATCACTGGCCCCATTAAACTGCCAGTGAATTTAGATGGTAGAACCGTGATGTTCAACTGGTATTCATGGTTAAAGGACGACGGACAACAACCGTTATCAGATGAAGCTTTAATTGAAAGTCTCTCCTCTCGCCAGCTTGCGGATCACCAGCAATCAAGCGTCCTTGTTTATGGAGATTTCGAGCATGCCGATGAAGCACTTATCCGTATGCACTCCATTTGCCATACTGGTGATATTTTTGGAAGCAAACGCTGCGACTGCGGGTTCCAATTGAAGCAGTCCATGCGAATGATTGAGGATAACGGAGCAGGTGCCTTGTTTTATTTAGCCAATCATGAAGGACGCGGCATAGGTCTTTTCAGTAAAGCCATGGCCTACATTCTTCAAGAGAACGGCTACGATACAGTGGAAGCAAATGAAGCTCTTGGCTTTGCAGATGACACGCGTCAATATGAAGAAGCGATTGCTGTTCTTCAAACACTGCGTACAAAACCAGTCAGACTCATTACCAATAATCCGAAAAAGACAGATGCCATCAGTCATGCAGGCCTTTCTCTTTCTGGACGCATTCCGCTTTGGGGTGATGTCTCTGAGTTCAACGAAAAATACTTGCAGACAAAAATTAACCGCTCTGGTCACATGAAGGCGGATCAAGAGGTGCGTACGATTGCCACATCATGAGCGATATATGAAGCTAGCCCTTGAAAATGCAAAGGCAATGAAAGGTCAGACATCACCAAACCCGCTCGTCGGGGCTGTGATTGTGCGGGATAATGAAATTGTTGGCGTCGGTGCTCACATGAAGGCTGGCGAACCACATGCTGAAATTCATGCGCTCAAAATGGCTGGAGACAAGGCAAAAGGAGCCACGATTTATGTGACCCTAGAGCCTTGTTCCCATCATGGCCGCACAGGCCCTTGCGCTGAAGCACTTGTCAAAGCCGGCGTAGAAACGGTTGTCGTAGCTGCACTTGACCCGAACCCGCTTGTCGCTGGCCGTGGAATCGCCATTTTACAAGACGCAGGTATCCAAGTGATCACGGGTGTACTTGAACAGGAATCGATTCTCATGAATGAAGTGTTTAACCATTTTATTACGAAAAAAACGCCTTTTGTGACGCTCAAAGCGGGCATCACATTAGACGGCAAAATTGCTTCTGCTACGTCTGACAGCAAGTGGATTACGTCACAGACTTCTCGTTATGACGCTCACCACATTCGCAGTATCAATGATGCAATTTTGGTTGGTGCCCAAACCGTCATTCATGATGATCCATCATTAACTGCACGGATTCCAAATGGTCACCATCCGATACGAATTGTCTTAGACTCTAAGTTGTCTACACCGCTGACGGCAAAGGTCGTCACCGATCAGATGGCACCTACATGGATTTTTACAACAAAGCAAGCAGATGAGGAAAAACAAGCCGCTTTAGAAGCAGCTGGGGTCAACGTCATCATGACAGGTGGAGATACGCGAGTACCTTTGCAAGAAGTGCTTCAAGTGCTTGGAGAAAGAAACATCTCCTCCCTCATGATTGAAGGTGGCGGTCAAGTAAATGCCTCATTTTTAGAGCAGCAGCTTGTTGATAAACTGGTCATCTACATGGCACCTAAACTCATTGGCGGGCGACTCTCTCCTTCCTTTTTCGGAGGCGAAGGCATCCCCCTCATGAGTGACGCAATTGAACTGGATCAACTCACCGTTGAACAGCTAGGGAAAGATATGAAAATAACGGGCTATCCCGTTTATCAATAAACAAAAAAGCTTGTAGATTGGGTCTACAGGCTTTTTTTCAAATTATATTTTGAGGTGAATGTTTTGTCGATAAAAGGAATCAACCATTTGTTATTTTCTGTTTCTGATTTAGAGACCTCTATTGATTTTTACACAAAAGTATTTGACGCAACTTTATTAGTAAAAGGGAAAAATACAGCTTACTTTGATTTGAACGGGCTATGGCTTGCCCTCAATGTGGAAAAAGACATCCCTCGTCAAGAGATACATCATTCTTACACACACATCGCTTTTTCAATTGATGAAGAGGATATAGATCACATGTACAACAAACTAAAATATTTGAACGTCAATATCTTGCCAGGTCGGCCTAGAGACGCAAGAGATCAGAAGTCGATTTACTTTACGGACCCTGATGGACATAAATTTGAGTTTCATACAGGAACCATGAAAGATCGAATAGATTATTACAAACAAGAGAAAACACAGATGGAGTTTTTTGATAAATCGTGAAAGAAGTACAGAGAGGAAACAATAAGGTGCTATTCGTCATTTGATAGAAAAGCTGGTAAAATATACATAGAAACGTGTAGCAAGCGATAGTCCTCCCCCCTTCCATACTAAAGGTGTTTTTATGCCGAGAAAGGAGGGGTCAGTTTGAGAACAAAACTTGTGCGTTCACGCGTTGAGAGACGCAAGAACATAAAGAAAGAAGCTTGTACCTGCAAGTACAAGCTTTGGTTCCTTATCTTAAATTCAATCCGAACTCTAGTCCAGTTCATAGTATGGATTATAGATAAGAGACCGTTCTGAATTAACCCTTAAGATTATCATGAAAAATAAAGTGGCACCTTCATTACCCCTAGTCAAGGTAATGCTGGTTCTATCTCGTTTCTGTTTTTTGGAGGGCTACTTTATTTTTTTCATATTATTTCAGTGTATTCCTCAAATTAAAAATTTATACATAGAAAAAGCACACGGTAGTCAGCCGAGTGCCCAAATTAAATTTCTTTTCAGTTATATGGTGAACGTTCAAGAAATTCACCTTGAAGCTCTCGTGCTTCAGTTTGAAAACTAGTTCAACTTAGTCCGAGTTGAACAAAAAACTTGTGCAACTACATGTTACCATAAGTAACAATTTGTTACCATAGATAAGCATATTTTTTTAACCTTAATGTGTCATTTCAAATGATTGATACTGAATATATTTTAAACATTCTGTGTAAATCTCTAAGGACTGTGCAGAATTTTCATTTTTTTGTTACTTGCAGTAATTTCAAATTAGAGTGAGCTAAATTTATTTTTTCCTCTTATCAAATAAACTGAACAACTATCTATATAACTTAAAAGTGTGACTTGTTGTCCTCCTACTTTCTATTGGCAACTGTAAGACCTTTTCAGTTAAATAAAAAAAGAATCAGTTTTCAGTTAAATAAAAAAAGAATCAGTATATTAAAAAACTGATTCCTTATCCCAATCCAAAACAAGTTTTATTCAATCCGTGAAACTTGTCGTAAAATGTTTCATGTGAAACATCTGTCATCTGAAATCTATGAATTCCCCTCCACCAGCCTGCCAAAGCTTTCTGGTGAAAGTCCCGGCGAAATGCGAATGCGGTGTAAAGACATCATGCCTTGCTCCTTTTTGGCATGCCCTGGTTCAGTGGTAACAGCCATCTGATATCCCGCTTCCTTCGCCAGCTTTAGCGTGTCTTCGTTATAGCGCCCAACCGGATAGCTGACCATTCTCGTCCGCTGAGAAAATCGTTGATCAAAGAACGCCTTTGACCCTTTCAATTCCTCTTCCTGTTGCTCTTTTGATAATCGATTGAGCTCTAAATGATGAATCGTATGACTCTCAATCGATAGACCATGAGCCATCATCTCATCCATTTGATCATCTGTTAAGTGATGCGGTCGTCCAATCGATTGCTCAATCATAAAAATCGTTGCTTTCATCCCATATTGCTTTAAGATCGGAAATGCCTTTGTGTAGTTGTCGGTATATCCATCGTCAAATGTAATCAGGACACACTTTTCACTTGGTTTCGTATTTGTTGTGAAGATGTGATACGCCTCTTCCGGCGACAGCGTGACATAATCGTTGTCCTTCAGCCATTTCATATGAGCCGCAAACTCACTCTTTGGCACACGTAATGAGTTGCCGCTAGAGATGCTGTGATACATCAAGATCGGGAACTCGACAGGCTCCTTTTGCTGAATCCAATTTTGTCTGTCTACCTCGGTCGTTTTCTTCTGGTGATTCTGTTCTGTCTCTTTTGCTTGTACTGGATCCTTTTCCTCTTTTACTACTTGCTGATTTCCTTCCGTTTGCTGCTTCGCTCCCATACAGCCCGGAACGACTAGCACCACAAGACCAACCGCAATAAAAATACATATTTTCTTCATTCACCAATCCTGCTTTCTCTCTATCTACCGAATGATTATAACAGAAATTGGTTGATGACTGACACCTATTTTGACAGGGTGTTCATTTTTTACACATTTCAATCATTTAATAGCGAGCAGATGATTCATAGAGAACTAGACAGCTCTACGACATACATGGATGACCAAGTTGTCAAACTTCTCAAGGCAAAACAGCAGAAAGCTCATAATACTCTAAACCTGTGGCGATTCCTTCATTGATCAAATCATCAATATAACGAGTTCAACTTAATCAATGAGCAACCTCGACCAATTGATCGATATCCAGCTCCTGACGTAGACATAGCACGGGTTTCTCTCCCCTGATCTAATACTTTTGCCTATCCCTCATAAACGAAAAAAGAACTCTTTGCCCTGTTTTCCTTTCAGATGGGGAACTTCGATATGGCTCCAACGTATGAATATAAAACAAGAGAAGGGATACATCATGGGTGCTTTTATGATGATTGTGATGAACTTTTTGGCTTTTATCGCACTATTCATTGTTCACATTCTGACACCAAAGGAAAAACGTACATCGTCTAAGCATGCGGCACATTACAGCACAACGACAAGTAACTATACGGATTCTTATACTCATCACGCTTCAGGTGCCTTCTGTGGAAATGACTCAGACGGACTTAGCGGTGGATGTGACTAAACAAAAAAACAGCCGTTGATGAAGACGGCTGTTTCATTCATTTTATTAAAGAGCGTTCCAGCCCCGTTCAATCAAATGTTTGACATCTTTTGCAAAATCTTCGCCCTTTTCCATGACATCCTGGGCTCTTCCAGCAAAATTACTGGCGACAGCAAGCTCCATTTTTTTCAATTCAAAGTGCAAGATTTTTTGGTCAATCTCCGTAATATAGGTTTCATACTCATTGTTCACAATGTCATGCATCACACTATAGGCTTCTTTCCGATGGCGGTGAAAGTCTGTTCCTCTCTCACCTTTCCATGACGAATCTAGAGCAGGCTTTTTGATTTCCTTTATATCAGACTGCACATGATCTTGTTCTGTTCGAATATTGCTTTTGGCTGTCTTTAACCGAGAGATCATTTCGTCAAATTCTGCACGTTTATTTTCGATTCCCATATGCAGATGGTGCAGCATCTCGGATAAACTCATGTCATCCACCTCTATCGGACCTCATACGAAAGCGCAGCGTTAGAATCTTTGGCAGCCAGCAAGTTCACCTGCTTTTGCCCATTCTAGTATTTTTATCGTTCGCTTTCTATTATGTATAGTATAAGGTGAAAAGCCTCAGTCTTAAATAGGGAAAAGGTGTCCTTTTGGCGAAGGGGTTGGAAGAAAAACGGAATAATACAAGGTCGTAAATCCCGTTTTTTATATAATTCTTAAGGACTATATTTAATTCCCAATCATGTCAATGTCAGTTATAAATGTCAGTCATAATCGAAATGATTTTGCTGCTTTATTTTGCAGCAATCGCTTCATCTTGTTCTTTTAACGTCTTCACATTAGAACGCGTATCCTGAACATTTTTGATCAAGGCTTCTTTAAAGCTAGAGACCATTTCGTTAACCTCTGCCTCACGCGATGTCCACTTGGTTACAAATTCAAGGCTGTTTTCCCCCGCTTTATCTGCTGCTTTTTTCATTGTTAAAGCTTCGACTGCTTGCGAGACTTCATCTAGTTTATCCATGACGGTTTGGTAGTTTAACTTAATTTGTCCCATTGTGATATCCTCCAGATTTGTTCATCGTGAAAGCAGCTCTACAAGCTGCTCCATGCTTTTGAGATCAAGCGTTTTGCGTCTTCCACTGCGTCTTCTCCTTTTTCAGCAAGACGCGCAGCATCTCCGGCTAAGGAACTGGCAAAGGATAAAGCAGCTTGTTCGGCTTCTAATGTACTGATTTTAAATTCGATGCGGCTCACATAACGTGGGTATTTGTCGTTTACGATTGTTTGCAGCGCATCATGTGCTTCATTTCGTTCTGATTTGAAATCTTGGCTTCGCTCACCTTTCCAAGAGGCCCCAAGCTTTGGTTGTTTGATTTGCTTTAGGTCTGTTTCTGCCGCATCTTGTTCTCGTTCAACCTTACTTTTCGCCTTTTTGAGTCGAGCGATTTTCTCTTCAATTTCTGCTTTTTTATTAGAAATGCCACCGTTAAGGGCAGAAAGCATATCCGATAAGCTCATATGGGTTCCTCCTCCTGTCAAAAAATAAAAACGCTGCTTAGAGTCCATCTAAACGAGCGTAATGGTGAATAGCACTTTTTCCAATATTGTTATTATAAGGTTCAAAGACTCATGTTTGAATAGGGATTTATACTCTTTTTATGGTATAAATATGCTTTCATTCTGCTTTACACTATATCTTAAGTCCTCTTTTATAGGGTGTCTAAAATCACAATTGCCTTCTATGTATTACACCTAGTCTTCTGGTCCTAGGACAAATAAAAGCCGCTCCTCCTTGAGCGGCTTTTGCAAACGGCTTATGATACCGATTCTTCCTTTTCTTGTTGACCTTTAACGTACCAAATGAATTTCCCTGTATATCCATAAATAATCGCAAGACCCATGGCGACAAAACTCAACCACATAAATGGTAAATACGAGAATGTCGACACACCTAGAATTCCTGCCATGTAAATTCCGTTATCTGACCAAGGAACCATACCAGACGTCATCGTTCCACCAACCTCAGCGTTTCTAGATAAGACACGTCTGTCTATTTTTAATTTGTCATAGCTTTTTTCCATAATTTTTGGTGTAAGGATGATCGATACATACATAGCACAGCCAAAAATATTTGCAAAGAAAGCAACAACTAGCGTGGATAGAGTGACGTTTCCTGCATTGTACAATTTCTTCTCGAATATAGAGACAATGACTTTTAATACGCCTAAATATTCAAGTACACCACCGAAACCAAGACCGAGGATAATCACCAATAAAGATCCTAACATATTGACAATACCGCCACGGTTTAACAGGGTATTTAAGAAATCTACATCTGAGTTAATGGAAAAGCCATTATAAGCCGTAGCAAGTGCATCTGCCGGATTCATTCCTTGAAAAGCCATGGCCCAAATCGATCCTAGGAGGGCACCAATAGCGATAACAGGCATTGAAGGCTTCTTAAATACAAGCAATAACACAACAACTACAGCCGGGATAACCATCCAGATATTAATTGTAAATGTATCATGAAGTGCATTTTTCAAAAACTCTACTTTACCTTGATCAATGTTTCGGCCAGCATACATAAAGCCTGTAACCGTAAACATAATCGCGGTAATCACAAAGGCTGGTATGGATATGACCAGCATAGCTCTTACATGCGCCAGCACGTCCACTTTTGAAAGAGAGGCAGCGAGTACAGTGCTATCTGATAATGGTGATAATTTATCACCAAAGTAGGCTCCAGATAAGACCGCACCTGCAACAATTGGAAGCGGAATACCAAGACCTTCACCAATCGCAATCATGGCAATACCTGCCGTTCCAACCGTCCCCCAAGAGGTCCCTGTTGCAATGGACATAATGGCACATATAACTAGTGTAGCTAATAAGAAAATATTAGGATGAATAAATTCTAGACCGTAATATATTAATGTAGGTACAACTCCACCAGCAATCCATGTCCCCACAAGTGCACCTACTGCAATTAAGATCAAAATAGCATCTAAACCATTTGATATCCCTTTTGTAATGGCGTTTTGAAGGTCCTTATATGAATGCCCCAAACGAAGACCTAAAGCGATTACCATAAACCACGAAATAAACAACGCTAGTTGAATATCCAAATTAAAGTAAAGAGTAAATGATAAAACAATTGCTAAAAATAAGCCAAGTATAGACACGACTTCTAAGATAGACGGTAGACGTGGTGATTTCATTTTGTTTCCTCCCTTTGTGCGTCCGCGTTAAGCGTTTTCAAAATATTGTGAAAAAAGTGCGTCAATTCGAAAGATAGTGAATTGCCTGTTTTTCTCTTTTTCACAGGCAATTCAACATATTAATAAAATAAATTTTTTGATATTATCCCTTTTCTAGTAGCTCTTGTCCTGCAATACCAGGCTTTGTCATCTCATAAGGATTTAAGATAATATCAAGTTCTTCTTCCGTTAATACATCATACTGCAAGCAGAGGTCTCTAATGGACTCTCCCTTTAAAATGGCTTCTCTTGCAATTCTAGCCGCTGCTTCATAGCCTAAGTGAGGGTTCACCGCAGTAATCACGCCCGCACTTTTTTCTACATATTCTTTCAAACGTTTCTCATTTGCTTCAATGTCCGCTAAGCAATGATCTGTGAATGAACGGAATCCGTTATTCATTATACTAATAGATTGAAGTAAGTTAAAGACCAAAACAGGTTCCATTACATTTAACTCAAGCTGACCTGCTTCAGAAGCAAGACAGATGGTGTGGTCATTTCCTATAACCTGGAATGCAATTTGGTTAATGAGCTCTGCCATAACTGGATTCACTTTCCCAGGCATAATGGATGACCCTGGCTGACGGGCTGGCAATGCAATTTCTGCAAGACCTGCACGAGGACCAGATGCCATTAGGCGAAGGTCGTTGGCAATCTTAGACATGTTCATCATACATACTTTTAATGCCGCAGATACTTCTGTATAAGCATCTGTGTTTTGCGTTGCATCTACAAGATGCTCTGCGCCTACGAGTGGCAGCCCTGAAATATCAGCAAGTTTCTTCACCACGATCTCAATATAGCGAGGATCTGCGTTTAGGCCTGTCCCAACAGCTGTCGCACCCATATTCACTTCATATAAATGCTGCTTTGATTGATTGATACGCTTAATATCACGGCTTAGAACACGGCTGTATGCTTCAAATTCCTGCCCTAAACGGATCGGAACCGCATCTTGTAAATGAGTACGTCCCATTTTGATCACATGATCGAATTCTTTTGCTTTCTTTTGAAATACATCCTGCATCGCTTGCATCGTCTCAAGCAGAATGTCTAACTGCTTCAGCACAGCAATATGAATAGCAGTTGGGAATGAATCATTCGTCGATTGTGACATGTTCACATGTGTGTTTGGACTTAAATGAATGTATTCGCCCTTTTGATGTCCCATGATCTCTAGGGCTCTGTTACCAATGACCTCATTGGCATTCATGTTCATTGAAGTTCCTGCGCCGCCCTGGATAGGGTCTACGATGAAGTACTCATGTAACTTGCCTTCAATGACTTCGTCAGAGGCTTTGACGATCGCGTTGCCAATTCCTTCATATAAGCGTCCCACTTCCATATTGGCTTGAGCTGCTGCTTTTTTGACGATGGCAAAGGCTCTAATCAGTTCCTCGTGCATACGATACCCAGTAATCGGGAAATTTTCTTTTGCACGAAGGGTTTGAACACCATAATACACGTCTGCCGGAATTTCTTTTTCCCCTAGAAAATCCTTCTCGTAGCGATAAGTTGCTTGAACCATCTTATATGACCTGCTTTCTATAGTATGTTAAATGACTAAGTCTTCAGCGATTGGTGTTTCCATAATCTTCTTCACTTCTTTTGGATCTGTTGTCTTACCTAATGCCCACATGAGTTTCGGTACGATGGCTTCAGTGTTCATGTTTCGTGAACGCGCTACCAGTTCTTGATTGATCTTGCGGCCTACTTCATACACACCCATGTCTTCTCCTTCTTCTAGACACTGAGTCGTGATAACAACAGAAATGCCTTCTTCTAATAATTCATTGATCTTTTCTAAAAGGTTTCTTCCTTCAAAAGGAATTCCACCACTGCCGTAGCTTTCAAGGACGACCCCTTTGTACACACCTTTGATGGCATCTAAAAACTCAGGCTTAAGACCTGGGTGCAGTTTTAATAGACAAACATCTGTGTTCAAGGATGCATCTAATTTAAGCGGTTTCATTGACGATCTTTTTACTTTGCTATTGTATTCAATTTGATGGTTTTCAATCGATGCAATATATGGATAGTTAATGCTTTCAAATGCATCATAGCTTTTCGTTCTTAGTTTGATTGCGCGTGTTCCTTGAATCACTCGACCATCAAACACGACATACACGCCGCCTACACCGTCACATGCAAATCGAATGGCATCTGTAATATTTTTCTTCGCATCTGTTTTCTTAAACGTAATCGGGATTTGTGAGCCTGTAATGACAATTGGCTTATCAGGATTTTGCAGCATATAAGAAAGGGCTGCTGATGTATAGGCCATTGTATCGGTTCCATGAGTGACAACAAATCCATCATATTGATCATAATTTTCATAAATGGCTGTTGCGATATCTACCCAGTATTCAGGCTGCATATTTGTACTATCTATACTCATAAGGGACTTTGTGTCCATTGTGTACTCTGCATTAATTTCGTTTAAATAGCTTAAAAGGTCCTCAGCTTTAACACCTGGAGCTAAACCATTTTCACTCTCTACAGATGCAATCGTCCCACCAGTGGTTAAAAGCAATAATTTCTTCAACAGGTCCACCTCTTTCAGTAAAATTACTTCGTTTGTCACACATATTATAAGCCAGCTTGTGCTATTCTATAATATACGCTTTCCGCGTACCTTCATTGCCATTATAGTCACATAACGCGAATTAATCAAGAAAATATTACGCATAACGCGTACACTCTTTGTCAAAATATGATATACTGTTGTTGTATATAAAGGAGCGTTCATGTATGATACTCGATCGTTTAACCACCCTTAGAAAAAAGAAAAAATGGTCTCTCCAGCATACGGCAGATCGCCTAGGTATCGCCAAAAGCACCTATGCCGGTTACGAATCTGGGTACCGACGACCTTCGCTTGAAGCAGTGAAGCTGCTGGCTGATTTGTATGATACGTCCATTGATTTTTTACTTGGTAGAACGGACGAGCCAGAGATACAACGCAAAATCTCTGATATCAAAATTGAACTGACGGAAGCAAAAGAAGGAACAATCCTTGTAGACGGTGTTCCCCTAACCGATGAAGAAATCAAACAGCTTGTTGCCTTTATTCGAGCGAAAAACACTCTGAAAGTATAAACAAAAAGAGAGGTCCCTGTTAGACAGGTGCCTCTCTTTTCTTTTGTGATCAGCTGTTTATAAATTAAGGAGAAGACAGCTGACTTAACTCCTCTAACCGCCGCTTTGCTTCTTCCTTATTAAACGAACTATAATAGCGATAATTCTCATCATCTAAGATGCGGTAATGCTGACTCAGCACATTTTGCTGGAGACGAAACGTGCCTTTTTTCACAGACGTCCGCCACCAAACCTTTCCTCCAATCGTACGGTCAACGGATAGATGCAATTCATCATGTGCCACGACTTCCAAAATCTCAAGCGGATCATCCCCAAGTGTCCCTTTTAAAATGTTACTATCCCTGAATAATGCACATACGGCCGCAGATTGCGTCCAGTTGAGACGAAGTCTGTTTTTTTCAACCTGCTGTAAATGCCTTTTCGATAAACCGAGTACCTCAGCCATACGGTCCTGCGTATAATTCTTTTCTTTTCGAATCCGTGCCATTTGTTCTGTGACGAGGTCAATTACCATTTCTTTGTCCATCTCTCATCACCTCTTGAATGTTCAGTCTTTACTGACATCATACACGATTTCTTCGAAAAATGGCGTCTCATCTCATCGAATTATTATGAATATAGCCTAGTCAATTAGCTCTTCGCCCTGATCATGCTGCTGTCTCCAGTTCTCTTTAGCGGTCTCACTTACATATGGATAGATGTCTTGTCTGACCGTTCGTTCAAAAACTTCTTCATCTAGAATACTGTACGCTGGAATCTTGATCAATTTCCCATCTGTTTTCCGAATGAGCACATCCATGAAGAGAAAGCCTCTTACACTGTACCGATGACGGCGCATGTCAATTGATTGGATGTCATGAAAAGGGATCGTTTGATGGCGATGCAAAATAGCGCCATTCTCTCCGCGCTGAATTCGAAATATCACATTCCCTCTCTTCGTAAAAGCCGGCAGAATCATCAAAAAGGAGATCCAACCATAGATAATGCCTAATAGTCCGCCTAAAAATAAAAACAATGTATAATTCGATTCGAATGTAAGAGCTTCTGAAAATAGCCAAATACCAATGATACCGAAACCGCCCGTTGCTAAGAATGCCCATACTCTTAGAAATGGTCTGCTCCTGACTTCTATTACTTCACTTGGATTCAACCCTCATCCTCCTTTTCCCCATTAGAATATAGAACGTAACCCATCTCTATGAGCCGTTTCAATGCGAAATTCGTTTTCCTTTATCCCCGACACAAGCCAGGAATGTCTCTCACCTGGAATAACAAATATCATGGACTCCACATCCGGCTGATTGTTTTTGTCATAGGCTACCTTCATGAGGGAGTCCATCTTTCCTTTTCTTGCCCGTACATCTAAAGCAAATGCCCTCACAAGTTCTTGATCCTCCGCTTTATTTAGAAAAGAAAGCCATTCATCTTTCGCCTCGCTTGCTTGCTCTAATAGCGTTTCAAATTCCTCTGCCTGCAAGGTAATAACAGGTGTACGTTGATCACTCAATTGGATGTTCAAAAAGGTGATCACTTGCTTCTCTGCCTGCTGATCATCTTTCAGTTTTTGAATCTGATGCACTTGTTGATCATAAAGTGTTTGATGGGCATACACACCCGCCTGCGTCGTATGAAAAGAAGTGCTGACTTCTTCATCTATCTCTCCAAATGTTGAAGCCTTGACGGTGTGCGATGCATCGTTCATGGCTTGAATGAAATGACGATATTCTTCTTTATAACGGTATTGTCTATTTCGAAATTCTAGCACGCCTTTTGCCAACAAAGAGCGGCACGCAATTTCAAACAAAAAACCAAGGCGTTCGTCCTCTACCTCAGGATAATAAGCTTCCTTTAATGACATACCTTGTTCAAAATAGCCTTCACTGTAAAAGCTAAAGATGAGTTCCTCGATACTTAGACGTAGCTGATCCAACTTGATCTCTCCTTATCCAAAAGAAAATGCTCCCTTAAAGAAATCACCTGCACCCTTTATAAGCGAATCTGCGGTTTCTTTTGTTTTTTCAATGCCTTTATGTATCGCCTGGTTTGCTTGATCAATGGTGTCATTGACTGCTTTCACACCTTGACCAGCCAGCTCAAATGCTTTTTTCCCTTTATCCACGACGGCATGAATTGGGTCCTTTAATTTTACCGCTACCTGTTCTGCAAAACCGGATGTCAGCTTGGCGACTTTTTCTCCAACAAACCCGCCTACTGCTGACCCAATGGCGCCGCCGACAACGGTTCCAATCGGTCCTGCAAAGCTTCCAAGAGCGCCGCCGACAACGGCACCTGCGACAGACCCGCCAGCAATAAAGACCGTATTATTCACTGCATTCCCAACAGCCTTTGCATTTTCACGCTTAAGGACTTCCGGCTGATCACCGAATTCTGCATAGTTCTCAGCAATTTTCAAACCACAGCCAACCGTTTCCGTGGCACCCGTAACAACCGTTGCAATGATGGCATTTCCTTTAGCAAATCTTGCCCCATTTTTCAGAACAGACTTTATTCCAGCCGTGTCCTTCCAATTGATACTTCCTTTTGTGAAATCGCGGACACTGTTCGTAAACGCAACCGTATCGTCAGGATAAAACTTCGTGAATTTCTTATGAACCAAATCTGCCATCGACCAGTTCGACCGTTTTAATAATTCTTTTTTACTTAGCCAAATCCTTGCTAGCCGGTCAAATCTCGTTCCTTCTACCCGGCTGGTCAGATCAAGCAGTAGCTTTGAATGCTGCGCTGCATACCGGCCATTTTGTTTAATGAAGGTTGTCATCCCAAGGCCGTAGTATTTCGCCTGCATCATCACAATGCCAGTTAAGCTGGTGAGTGTGCCATATTGATCATAGATGCTGTACATTTTTCTTAAAATATCATCTGCCTCGACCATTTTATCTGATGCATGACGAATCGCAATATCATCACTGCTCAATTTGCTTATTAATGCTTGTCCAGCACTCCATGCATCCCCAACACCAGAAAAACAGCTTCTATATCGAGGATCACAGCCTAAAATCAGACGATCCAGCTCACTATGTAAATCATGGTACTTCGTTTCGATGGCGGAAAGCTCTCCTACAACATCATTCGCCAGTCCTGTCAGCTGATTTGGATCAACCATAATATCACGTGCCATCACGCATCTCCCTTCTTGGTTTTTTCTCTCCGTTCTTCTCGTCTTTTACGCTCAAGCTCTTCCATTCTGGCAATGTCGGCTTTACGCTCCTCGATCTTAACTGCTGCATCCCGCAGTTCCTGACTCGTTTCAAGCAAGTCCTTTTCAAATTGATCATAGCGTGCCACTGTTTCCTCAAAGCTTTGATCAAATTTATTTCTTGCTTCTCCTTGCCAGCCCGAGCCTACGGCCTTCAGCCGATTCTCAAGCAGCTGCTTCGACTGCCGAATGTCATCAGCCGCTTCTTGAAACTTTTGAGCGAGGGCAAGTGTTTGACTAGAATCCAACTTTCGCACCCCCTTCTCCCAATTTAACGTACAAATGGATGATTTTATATGTCCTCATTATAAATAAAAAGACACCCAAAAAAATCACCCTAAAGAACCATTCAGCACATTCCGCAATGAAAGCAGGCCTTTTTCCACTCTAATTTCCAGAGAAAGCCTTTCTTGTTATGAAGCGCATTCAAGACATGATAAAATGAACGTATTCTACAAAAGGAGTGACGTATAGATGAAAGATGAAATGATCGGACGTTTCACAAGTTATGTGAAAGTGGATACCCAGTCTGATGCAGAAAAAGAAAGCTGCCCATCCACTGAAGGACAGCTGAATCTAGCGAGACAGCTTGTTGAAGAGATGAAATCCATCGGTATTCAAGAAGTGACAATGGATGAAAACGGTTATGTCATGGGAACGATCCCATCTAACACAGACAAAGAAGTGCCGACCATTGGCTTTCTGGCTCATATCGACACAGCTACTGATTTCACTGGCAAAAATGTGAAGCCGCAGCTCCATGAGAACTATCAAGGCGGTGACATCACGTTAAATGAAAATCTACATATCGTTTTATCTCCAACTCAGTTTCCAAACTTACAAAAATACCAAGGACATACACTCATCACCACTGATGGCACGACCTTACTTGGCGCAGATAACAAAGCAGGTATCGCAGAAATTATGACCGCCATGCATTACCTCATTCAGCATCCAGAAATCAAGCACGGAAAGATTCGAGTCGCCTTCACTCCAGATGAAGAGATTGGCAGAGGGCCGCACAAATTTGATGTCCATGCCTTTGGTGCTTCTTATGCTTATACCATTGACGGTGGGCCGCTTGGAGAGCTTCAATATGAAAGCTTCAACGCAGCAGGTGCGAAGGTGTCGATTAAAGGAAACAACGTCCATCCAGGGACAGCGAAAGACAAAATGGTCAGCGCTGCGAAGATCGGGATGCTCTTTCACAACAAACTTCCTTCTGACGAATCTCCGGAGTATACAGAAGGATATGAAGGCTTTTTCCACCTGACGAAGTTTGTAGGGGAAGTAGAAGAAGCAGAGCTGCAATATATTATTCGTGATTTTGATAAGGAGAAGTTCAACAACCGTAAGGCACTATTTGAAAAGATTGCACATGACTTAAAAGCGGTCTACGGTGAAAAGAGCATTACCCTTAGCATTCAGGATCAATATTATAATATGAGAGAAAAGATTGAGCCGGTGAAACATATTGTGGACATTGCCTATGAAGCAATGGAAAACCGCTCAGTGGCACCTGTGATTGAACCTATTCGCGGCGGCACAGACGGTTCTCAGCTTTCATATAAAGGTCTCCCAACTCCTAACATTTTTACTGGCGGGGAAAACTTTCACGGCAAATATGAATTTATTTCTGTTGAGAACATGGTCAAAGCAACAGAAGTGATCGTGGAAATTGCGCGTTTATTTGAAGAAAAAGCATAGACATGTTTACAACCGTTCCTGTTTGGGAACGGTTTTTTAATAAAAGTTTACAATTTTCTGAAACTTTTATGACACTTAATCGTACTAATATAGACAATCCCAGAAAAATTCTTCTTGACGAGTGAAATAACTGGAAATATAATAGTTAAAAACAACCAGTATTTTAGACCTAAAATTAGCAGATCATCTAAACCATAAGAACTAAACCGATTCTGCTGCTTATTTTCAGTTATAAACATCACTCACCCTGTCTACACTTAAAGAATAGGATGAATTGGAGGAATGTCATATGATGATTTTATTCATTATCGCTTCACTTTGCTGCTATTTACTATTCTCTTTCAAAAAAGATAACCGCACCCAAAAACGAAAAAGCGCAGAGCTTTCGGAGTTTGAAATCTTTCGTATGCGCCGCCACTACAACGGCAAACGCCGCCACCCACTAAACAATGCACCCAAACAAGTATAAATACAAGGAAAGAGCCTCATCAGGGGCTTTTTTTGTTTGTGAAACGTACTATATAGTCACATAAAAAACGACCACATCCAATGGTCGTTTCTCTTTTTTATTTATACACCTTTGCAGGAACTTGAATCACAGGAATTCCTTGATAGTATGGTGCAATTTCATATGGCTGGAAAACAACAGCAATTCCCTTTTTCGTGAAGTAATACTGCGTGTTGTAGTCGATTTGAATATCACTTTTTTTCAGGTTCGTATAGAATTTACTTTTATGCTTCTTTGTGTATTGATAGATATAATCTCTTACTTTTGTGCGCTTTTTCTTTGTTTTCACAACGTCTGTCAAGAACAGCGCCTTTGTCTTTTTCTTTGTTAACACATAGTTCATGCTGCTTACCATCGTATCACCATGATTCCCACCGTCATTCATGTAATCATAGTTTAAGATACTTAGTTTCTTTCCATCATTAAATTTCGTTTTAAAGGATCTCTCGTAAGTGACCTTGCCAGTACCATTCTTTTTCGCTTCGTCCTTTAAGTACAAATACATACTATAGGAGAAGGCGACATCTTCTTTTAAGTCATGGTTGATGGTTTTCATATGTGGCTTGCTTAGGTTTTTCACCTGTGCATATTGAAACTTTTTCTTCTTTTTATAATAGTGTGTGCTTACTTTTGCTTTTTTTGCTTGTTTGGCATCCGCAGATCCAACTGGAGCAAACAAAGAAACAATCAGCGAAAAAATGAGCAGGCTGATCGTTAGGCCTTTTTTCATTGTCATAGTAAAAACCCCCATTTTTGTCTATTACCAATGAAGTATACCATGACTAAAGAACCAAAAGAAGCATTATTTCCCAAATTATTCTTCCTTTTTCAACAGCGGGTTTGTTTACCGTTTTCATAAGTTCCTGTATGCTTAATGTACAATGTTAGATGAAGTGTGGTGTTTATCATAGAAGAGAATATTTTTAGTCATATCCGGACAACATTTCATAGTTTGTCCCCAACCCAGAAAAAGATTGCCAATTACATTTTACAAAACCCTCAGAAAGTTGTGCTTCATTCGATTAGTGCACTCGCAGCAGAATGTAACACAAGTGAAACGACGATCTTTCGGTTTCTACGAAAAATTGGCTATGAATCATATCAAGTGTTTCGTGTCCATGTCGCACAGGATATAGCGACCAATACGCCCCAATCCATATACGGCGAAATCGAGGCATCTGATAGTGTAGCAGATATCAAACATAAGGTGATAGAGCTAACAACAAACTCTATTCACGATATGAAGCATATTTTAGAAGATCATGCGGTGACTCAATTTATTGAACAAATGAAACAGGCACATAAAACAGTCTTCTTTGGAGCAGGTGCATCCAGCTTTATTGCGGGAGATGCCTATCATAAGTTCCTCCAGCTTGGTTTTGAAGTGAGTCTATGCAGTGATCCGCATATGATGAATATGATCGCAACACATGCAACGGAACACGATTTCATCGTCGCGATCTCACATTCAGGAGAGAGCAGAGAGATTCTTGATGCCGTACAATTTGCAAAAGAAAAAGGGGCAAAAATTGCCTCTATCACAAGCTATCCGAAATCAGAGCTCGCAAAGCGCTCTGACTTTCATCTGCTTAGTTCATCAAGAGAAACAACCTATCGCTCCGACTCCATGATCTCCCGTATTAACCAGCTCGTGATCATTGATGTTCTTTACGTCGCAGCTGTTTTAGAACTAGGATCAAATGCCATTGAAAACGTGAAACGATCTCGATTAGCCGTAGCTAAAAATAAAACATAAACACAAAAGACCGGAGCTGATAGTCTTCCCCCTGTCAAGTAGACACATATAAAAAGCCTAAGCAGCCAGTGTGTGACGGTATTCTACCGGAGCACACTGGTTTAATTTTTTCTGGAATCGATCGTGATTATAGAATTGAATGTAATCTTCTATGCTCGTGTTGTGTATTGAAAGCCTTGATCAGAATGAAGTACAGCTCCTTTGACAGCTTCCATGCGACGATCTCATTGTTATACAGATCTTGTATAGCTGAAAAATAATAGAAACGATGCTGACAAGCAATATAGGTAATATCAGTTACATATAACTGATTGTATTGATTGGTTTTAAATTCCCGGTTTAGTTTGGTTGGACAACTGAAGCCTTTCTTCCAAAATAGCGGCATTTTTTCCGAATGATTGATTGGATGTTTATCTCTTTCATCAACCTGTAGACACGGTTATGGTTGATGTGAAATCCTTCTTTCTTTAAAGCGACTGTCATCCGAGGAGGGATGTGAATGATGAATGGCTATGATGTGCTCTTTTAAGAGTTGTTCTTTCTGTTGTCGTTCCATTCGCATTCTTTGATTCTTATGCCATTTATAGTACCCAGATCGTGATACTTTGGCGATACAAACTAGCCATGTCAACGGATAAAGGTTCTTTCATTCGTGAACAGCTTCAAACCGTGCAGTCTTCAAAATCCGTCCTCCCCATGAAGATTTGGATAACGCTTTTTTAAGTATTCTACCTGTGCCTTTAAATAATCTCTTTCTTCTTCCACACTTTTAAACGTTAACTTAGGACGTCCACTAAAAGGATTTTCTGACTTTGTATGTTTTCCTCTTTGGTCTTCAAAAGATTGTCCCTCACGATATTTTCTGACCCAACTTTTTAGCTGAGTGGAACTCCGGAGACCTAATTCTTCAGATAATGAGCGATAGCTTCTATTTCCTTCTTCGTACATTTTGACAGCTGTCATCTTAAATTCTTTCGTATAGTGTTGAAAATGTTGTCCTTTTCTCGCCATAAAAAATCCCCTCCAAGTATAGTGTAACAGCCAATTATGAAAATTGGGCTTTTTACACTGTCTACTTTGAGGGGATATTACCACTGATTCCGGTCTTTTTTTGTGACTTTACTCATTTTTTCCGTTGACACGCTCCTATCACGTCATGTACATTAAATGAACAGTAGTTTATTTACTACTATTATATTAAAAAGATAGTATATATACTAACAAATAGAAAAGAAAGCGCTTTTTGTAAGGGTTTTCTAAACAGGAGGAGACAAAGTGACAAAGCAGATTGGATTCATTGGACTAGGAATTATGGGAAAACCTATGGCACTCAATCTATTAAAAGGCGGTCATAATGTAACTGTTTTTGATATTAACGAGGCGGCTGTTCAAGCATTAAAAGAAGCGGGGGCAAAGGGGGCTATTTCGGCTGCTGAGGCCGCATCTGAAAGCGGTATCATCATCACAATGCTTCCAAAAGGTGAGCATGTAGAAGCAGTCGTAACAGGTGAACAGGGCATTTTAGCTACAGCTAAACCTGGCACGATCATCATAGATATGAGCTCTATTTCTCCTGTTACCTCTAGAGCACTAGCTGCTCTGGCAAAACAACATCAGGTGGAATTTATCGATGCACCTGTCAGCGGCGGAGAACCAAAGGCGATAGACGGGACACTTGCGATTATGGCTGGCGGCGAAGAGAACATCTTTGAACAAGTGAAAGATGTCCTGCATGCGATGGGCACAGAAGTCGTATTAGTTGGGGCAAACGGTAGCGGAACAACAGCTAAGCTTGCCAATCAAATCATCGTCAACTTAAATATTGCCGCTATGTCCGAGGCGCTCGTTCTTGCTGCTAAGTCAGGCATTGCAATTGATAAAATGTATGAAGCCATCCGCGGAGGACTGGCAGGAAGTGCCGTTCTCGATGCAAAAGTCCCACTCATCTTAGAGCGGAACTTTGAACCTGGCGGACGCATCGACATCAACTTGAAGGATTTAACAAATGTGATGGAAACCGCCCATGATATTGGTGTTCCTCTTCCGCTTTCTAGTCAGCTGCTTGAAATCTTCCACGCCCTCAAAGCAGACGGAAAATCTGGACTTGATCATGGTGGTATCGTTCAATATTACGAAAAAATGGCTCATGTCGAAGTGAGGAAAGGATGAGGTGTCATGAAGCAAAGCACTGATATACTAAATACCATTCCAAAAGCCGATTCAAAGAGCGTTCAATCAGCATACGAACAAGCACTGAACAATTTTCATCATAAGGTCATTGTATTAGACGATGATCCAACAGGTATTCAAACCGTACATGGCGTTTCTGTTTTCACTGATTGGTCAGAAGAAAGCATGGAAGCAGGCTTTCTTGAAGACAGCCGCATGTTCTTTATTTTGACCAATTCTCGCAGTCTGACAGAGAAAGAAACTGCCTCTGCGCACGAAACCATCGCTTCAACGATTGTAAAAGTAGCTGAACGGCTTGATCAGGATTTCATCATTGTCAGCCGTGGAGATTCTACCCTGCGTGGACACTTTCCGCTGGAGACTGATGTACTGAGAACAACTATTGAACAGCAAAGCGCCCGCCAATTTGATGGAGAAATCCTTCTTCCTTTTTTCAAAGAAGGTGGCCGCTTTACGATCAATAATATTCATTACGTACAGGAAGGACAAGACTTAATTCCTGCTGGTGACACAGAGTTTGCACTGGACCGTACATTCGGTTTTCAGTCTTCTCATCTCGGAGAGTGGATTGAAGAAAAATCAGGCGGATTGTTCACAAAGGAGAACACCACCTACATTTCTTTAGAGGATATACGGTCTTTACGCATTGATCAAATCAAGGATCAGCTAATGAACGTGAAGGATTTTCAAAAGGTGGTTGTGAACGCTGTAGACTATGACGATGTCAAGGTCTTTGTCACCGCCCTCATCGGTGCCATTCAAGCAGGTCAGCAATTTATTTTCAGAAGTGCGGCTGCTCTCACAAAAGTACTTGGCGGCATTCACGATCAAGCCTTGTTAACAAGAAATGACTTGATACAAGAAGAAAGTCAGCACGGTGGTCTCATCATGATCGGTTCCCATGTTAAGAAGACAACGGAACAATTAAGAGCGCTTCAACAAAATGAAGAGATGGCTTTTATTGAATTTAATACACACCTCGTGCTAGATCCTGAGGCATTTCAAGAGGAAATTGACCGTGTGATCCAGCAGACTGAAACGCTGTTAACATCAGGTCAATCTGTTGCTGTTTATACAAGAAGAGAGCGGCTTGATCTTGGGGACGATCGTCAAGAGGAGGAATTGAAGCTATCCGTTCAGATCAGTAATGCTGTGACAAGCATTATCCAGCGCCTCACAATTCGACCTAAGTATCTCATTGCCAAAGGCGGAATCACCTCAAGTGATATCGGAACAAGAGGCCTTAGCGTCAAGCGTGCGACTGTCGCAGGTCAAATTAAACCTGGCATTCCCGTTTGGCAAACAGGAGACGAAAGTAAATTCCCCTTCATATCTTATGTAATTTTCCCGGGAAATGTTGGCTCAAAGGATACGTTAAAAGAAGCTGTTGAAATACTTGAAGGATAAAGCATAGGGAGTGTTCTCGCTCCCTTATGCATCACAAAGGAGGAAAGACCATGTCATTAGTTTTTATTGGACTTGGCGTTTTGTTATTGCTTTTACTCATGGTTATCTTTAAGTTAAACGCTTTCATTTCATTGATTATTGTCTCTTTAATTGTTGCCGTTTTAGAGGGCATGTCACCACTTGAAGCGATTGCTTCCGTCGAAAAAGGACTCGGCAGTACACTCGGTCATCTAGCACTGGTTCTTGGTTTTGGAGCGATGCTTGGTAAATTGATGGCTGATTCTGGCGGAGCCCAGCGTATTGCGATGACGCTCATTGACCGATTCGGCATTGGGAAAATCCAATGGGCGACGATGCTGACTGGATTTGTTATCGGAATTGCTCTATTTTATGAAACCGGATTCATTATTTTAATCCCATTAGTCTTTACCATTGCTCAAGCCGCAAGACTTCCAGTGTTGTATGTTGGGATGCCACTCGTTGCTGCGCTCATCACAACACATGGCTTCCTCCCTCCTCACCCAGGGCCGACAGCCATTGCCAATGTATTTCAAGCAAACATGGGACAAACCTTGTTAGTTGGGATTATTTTAGCGATTCCTGCTGTTTTGGTAGGCGGACTTCTCTTTACGAAACTATTTAAAAAAGATCAATTGCACGCACACATTCCGAAGAACTTGTTTAATCCAAAGGAATTTACAGAAGAGGAAATGCCCAGCTTCGGCATTAGCATTTTCACAGCTGTTTTGCCTGTATTACTCATGACATTCAGAGCTTTTTTAGAAATTTTCTTCCCAGCTTCTCCACTGCTGCCGACAGCTGAGTTTTTAGGTGAACCGGCGATTGCCCTATTAATCTCAGTGCTGCTTGCCATCTACACGTTTGGACTTGGTAGGGGCAAAAGCATGCAGGAAGTCATGAAGTCGATCACGGATTCGATTGGCTCGATTGCGATGATTCTATTAATTATTGCAGGTGGCGGCGCCTTTAAACAGGTGCTCATTGATAGCGGCGTCGATCAATACATTGCGGGGATGATGCAAGGAAGCACGCTTTCTCCCCTGCTCCTCACTTGGCTGATTGCTGCTGTCCTTCGTGTATCATTAGGATCAGCCACTGTCGCCGGTCTCACAGCTGCTGGAATTTCTGCACCACTTATTGGATTGACTGGTGTGAGCCCAGAATTAATGGTGATCGCAACAGGTGCCGGAAGTATTACGTTCTCTCACGTGAATGATGCAGGTTTCTGGATTTATAAAGAATACTTTAACCTGTCGATGGCCCAAACCTTTAAAACTTGGACATTGATGGTCACTGTTCTTTCACTTGTTGGACTAGCTGGTGTCCTCGTCGCTGATTTGTTCATGTAGGAAAATAAATTGTCAAAACCATTGACTTTTTCTCGAAAAGGTTGAATAATTGTGTTTATTAAGAAAATTGAATCAAAAGGTAACCTTATTAAGAGTGGTGGAGGGACTGGCCCTGTGAAACCCGGCAACCGCTGTTCCTAGGAACAGAATGGTGCTAATTCCTTAAGCAAGCAGATGCTTGTTTGAAGATAAGGCAGAGATCTCATAGTATATGATGCTCTTCCTTATCTAAGGAGGAGCTTTTTTATTTGATTTTTTAACCTATAGAAAGAAGGGATTCAGTATGACACAAGTACAAACCATTGGAAAGAAAACAACGAAGCCGCCATTTCGCGCAGATCAAGTAGGAAGTTTGCTCCGTTCAGAGCGAATCAAAGAAGCTCGTAGGCAAAAAGCAGACGGTACGCTGACAGCAGATCAGCTCCGACAAATTGAAAACGAAGAAATCACACTTATTGTAGAAAAGCAAAAAGAAATTGGATTAGAGGTTGTCACAGATGGGGAGTTCAGACGTGCATGGTGGCATTTTGACTTTCTTGAAGGACTTGATGGGGTCGAAGGATTTGAAGCAGATCAGGGCATTCAATTCCATAACACGACAACTAAAGCAAGAGGCATCAAGGTAACAGACAAGATTGATTTTACAGATCATCCAATGCTAGAGGATTATCGTTTCCTCCACAGCATCGCCGGTGATCATACGGCTAAAATGACGATTCCAAGTCCGAATATGCTCTTTTTCCGTGGAAAGCTTGAAGAAGGTGTGTATGACAGCTTAGATGAATTCCACCATGATGTGGCACAGGCATATAAGAAAGCCATCCGTGCTTTTTATGATGCAGGCTGCCGCTACTTGCAGCTAGATGATACGGCATGGGCTGTGTTCTTTTCTGAAAAAGGTCGTGAACAAATCAAAGCTTTTGGCCGCAAGGAGGATGAACTTCGTGAGTCGTTTGCGAAAACAATCAATGAAGCCGTTGCTAATCGTCCAGAGGATTTAGTCATTACGATGCACATTTGCCGTGGTAATTTTAAATCGACTTGGGCAGCTGAAGGCGGTTACGAAGCAGCGGCAGAAACGATTTTTGCTGGTCTAGATCTTGACGGCCTCTTTTTAGAATTCGACGATGATCGTTCTGGCGGATTTGAGCCTCTTCGTTATGTGAAGAACCCAAATCTTCAAATCGTACTTGGTCTTGTGACTTCAAAGTATGGTGAGCTTGAACCAACTGAACAGATCAAAAAACGAATTAAGGAAGCAGCTCAATATGTGGACATCAACCAAATTTGCCTAAGTCCACAATGCGGATTCGCATCAACGGAGGAAGGCAATTTGTTAACAGAAGAGCAGCAATGGGAAAAGCTGCTTCATGTGATTGAGATTGCTGATCAAGTGTGGAAATAAAACATCAGTCCTAAGCCGTCATGGCTTAGGGCTTTTTTGATACAAAAAAAGAACAGCCATTAGGCAGTTCTTTTCTTAGTTTCGCAATCTTGATACGATATTCTCTTGTGACAGTTCTTTCTTCATGCGTTTCGTGATAATGTAGCGCACAAACCATTTATTCAGTAAAACCAAGACAAGAAGGAGTCCCACTGCTGTACCGCCAATCCATAAAATGACTTCTCCTGGTAATTGTGCGAGCAAGAAAGCACCCAAGGCGGCAATGAATAGTAACGCTATAACATAAACTTTTAGATTCATCTTGTCTATACTACGATAAAATTGCTTGATCATATCCTTTGGTGACATCCCATTTAAATACAAGGACAACAAATCTCGGTTCAAAATGCTAATCAGTGTATGCATCTGACCTCGATAAATAAACGCAATTACCACAAATAAAATGATCTGGAATACGACAAGCAACAAGAATGACAATTTTGAATTAGCGACTAATTTCTCAAGCCCTTGCGCTTGGTAGTATACAAAAACATCATCTTCATCAAACATCCGATCAAACTGGTTCACAAATCCATAAATATCCTCGGTTTTATTTAAATGAACGATGAGTGTTTTAACACCTTCGTAGTTCTCACCAATCTTAATTTGACTACTCACTTTTTTGTACAGATCTGGTGACAGGTAACAGTAATTTTTTAAGAAATAGTTCCCTTCACCTTTGTAGTATTCGATATTCGCTTCTAATGGTTCCATTTCAACATCATAGGCTTTGATTTTTTTGTCTTTGAATTTTTCTGGGAGCAAGATGGTGTTTTCCTTTAAATCTCCCTCATAGCTCACAGCCTCTTTTGTTGTCGGATTGAATGATAGAGCTGTTAATACATCCATTTCACTATCTGCTTCAACATTTAATGAGACGCCGTATTCATAGACAATGTCTTTGACATTCGGCATTCGCTTAATTTTATCCGTATCGTACTCGTACTCACCAGTTTTCGTATATCCATTAATTAAAACCATTGAAAGGCGCTCGTTAGTCAATACGTTTTTGTATATATTATCAGCAGAAATCAAGATAGTAAAAATAGAGAAAAAGATCAACATCAGCAAAACAAAATTCAAAATAGCCAATTTTCGCAGGGTCGATCGATGTTTCTTTTTTAGATACTCAAAGACGAATAATGTTTTCATATAGATTGGTTCCTTTTATTCAAGTCTTCAAAACGAAGGACGACATCGGCTTGTTGCACAACGGTATCAGAGTGTGTAACGACTATAATCGTCTTCGTTTTCTTCAATTCAGATAGCATATCAAGCATCATGTGAATGTTATCCTTATCAAGGTTATTTGTTGGTTCGTCTAATAGAATCAGTGAATAATCAAACAGCATGATTTTCAAAAAAGCCGCACGCTGCCTCTCTCCACCAGATAGATTACTCACTGTGACATCAAGTTTCTCGCTCATTTTGAGCTTTTTCGCCTGTTCTGCTAATCTTTCATTTGAGATTTCTTGTTCATTAATTAACGAGATGACATGCAAATTCTCTCTCACAGTTAAAGACTCAATCAAGTTCAAATCTTGAAAGAAATAGGCAATTTTCTTGCGGTATTCATCAATCTGTTCTTGATTTGTAAAATCAATAGACTGATTAAACAACGTCATCTTCCCGGCACTCGGTTTTTGAATCAACGCAATAATGTTAATAAATGTCGTCTTCCCACTACCACTTTCCCCATGAAGTGCATAAAGGCCAGAGCCTTCAATATGTAAAGTCAAATCTTTTAATATGGTTGCATTCCCATATCGAAAGCCAAGGTTGTCGATCTTTAGAATCGACGTATCTTCTTTATTATCTAAGTTCACTAGCCATCTCAATCCCCTCTAACAAATTAAGCGTGTGATTGCTATAAACACCTCATTCAAAATCATAACTTCCTTCAGATGTGCAGTAACCCAAGCCACATTGAGAGGCTTCTATTTTTTTCTTCATTTCTTTTGGCACATCAAGGTTATAGTGTAATAAAAGATCGTATATAAATTAAAAATCATGTAATTACTTTATCAACCATATCTACTAATTTTTTCTTATATTCTTGATTCCTGTTTACAATATCATACTTCATCAGTATTGTTAATAAATTATCCGAGTCCCTACTTCACAATTGATATCATTCATTAGTTTGTTTAAATCATGGGAAAAACAAAACCACTCATGGCGTTGAGTGGTTTTGTCGATTAGTATTTTTTATGCATCTAAATGCTCACCATTCGTAGCAATTACTTGTTTATACCAATCAAAGCTTTTCTTTTTCTTTCGATCTAATGTACCGTTTCCTTCATTATCACGGTCGACATAAATGAAACCATAGCGTTTTTTCATTTCAGCAGTTGATGCACTGACAAGGTCAATTGGTCCCCAGCTTGTATAACCGATCAAATCTACGCCGTCTGCGATGGCTTCTCTTGCCTCTAGCAAGTGGCTTTTGAGGTAATCAATCCGGTAATCGTCTTGAATCGATCCGTCTTCTTCCACTTGATCGACAGCGCCCAATCCATTTTCTACGATAAAAAGTGGTTTTTGGTATCGGTCATACAGCTGATTAAGCGTCGTACGAAGACCTTTCGGATCAATTTGCCAGCCCCAGTCACTTGCTTCTAGATATGGGTTTTTCACACCCGAAAATAGGTTTCCACCTTCAGCCTGATCTAGAATAGCAGGATCTGTACTTGCCACGAAGCTCATATAATAACTGAACCCGATATAGTCCACTGTGTGGGTTCTTAAAATATCTTCGTCACCCTCTTGGAACTCAATGGTAATCCCATTTTCACGTAAATAACGTTTCATGTACCCTGGATAATAACCTCTTGCCTGCACATCTGAGAAGAACAATGTTTTACGGTCTTGATCAATCGCAGCAAACATATCTTCTGGTCTTGAGCTGTACGGGTATGTGGTCATAGCTGCAATCATACAGCCAATTTTCGCATCTGGAATGATTTCGTGTCCCGCTTTGACAGCTAAAGCACTCGCAACAAATTGGTGATGCGCTGCTTGATATTGAATGCTTTTCTCGTCTTCGCCTTCTTCAAATACAAGACCGCCACCTGTGAAAGGTGCATGTAACACGACGTTGATTTCGTTGAATGTCATCCAATATTTCACTTTGTCTTTGTATCGAGTGAACAATGTTTTAGCGTATGTTTCGTAAAGGTCCACAAGCTTACGGTTTCTCCATCCGCCATAGTTTTTCACAAGGGCAAGCGGCATTTCATAATGGGAAATGGTGACAACTGGTTCGATCCCGTGCTTATGCAATTCATCAAATACTTTGTCATAGAAAGCTAGTCCCGCTTCATTTGGTTCAGCATCGTCGCCATTTGGGAAAATACGAGGCCAAGAAATCGATAGTCTGAAGCACTTGAATCCCATTTCTGCAAAAAGAGCGATATCTTCTTTATAGCGATGATAGAAGTCGATCGCATCATGATATAAGTTAAGGTCTTTCATTGATTCATCAAATGGGTGCATAATGCCGTGTGGTGATACGTCAGCTGTAGATAAGCCTTTTCCATCTTTGTTATAAGCGCCTTCAATTTGGTTGGCTGCAACAGCGCCGCCCCATAAGAAACCTTTAGGAAATGTTTTTTCTAAATTGTTCATGTTGAATGCCCTCCTCATTTTCTTCTACACTGACTGTGAGCAGTGTCTCGTTCTCCGTAATCGTTCCATCTGTTTTCGGATCAACTCGTGCAAAATCGTTTGTGTTAGTGACGATAATCGGTGTTGTCACATCATAGCCCTCTTGCTGAATACCCTTGATATCAAATTCAATCAGTAGATCTCCTGCTTGAACAAGATCACCGGACTGCACATGACTTGTGAAATGCTTTCCGCCAAGTTTCACTGTATCAATTCCAACATGGATGAGAAGCTCTGTACCTTGGTCACTCTTTAATCCAATGGCATGTTTCGTTTGGAAAATGGTTTCAACCTTGCCGCTGAACGGTGCAACAACACGCCCAACTGTTGGTACAATGGCAGCACCTTTGCCCATGATCTCATTCGAGAATGTTGCATCATTTACTTGATTTAGCGGATTTAATTGACCTTCAAGCGGGCTTTGAACCACTTCATTTTGAAGCGCTGCTGTCTCTTTCTTTTCTTCTGATTTGTCTGCTTTTGTATCATCTTTCACTGGTACATCTTTGAATCCAAACACAAGCGTCATGATGGCTGCTACGACAAAGCCGATGATTAAACCAATGATCGAGTAAACAAACGTTGGTCCAATGAACGTTGGGATACCTGGAATCCCTGCTGATCCAGACATCACATAAGCTTTCACTTTAAAGATGGACATGAACACGCCGCCTGTTGCCGCACCAATGAGGGCTGCAATGAACGGCTTTTTCAATCTCATGTTCACACCATACATAGCAGGTTCAGTAATACCCATTAATGCTGTGATACTTGTTGACATTGCCAATGACTTGAATGTTTTGTTTCTTGATTTTAAGAAGACACCAAATGCTGCACCTGCTTGTGCCATATTCGCAACAAACATCATCGGAATAATGTAATCAAAACCGTTTAACGTAATGTTGTTGATCATGATTGGAACAAGTGCGTAGTGCATACCCGTAATGATCAATGGTGACATGAAGCCGCCGATTAAGAGTCCTGCTAAAATACCTGCATGTTTAAACAATAAATCAATTCCACCTGAAAGGCCATTTCCGATAATGGCACCAATCGGTCCAACTGCTATGAGCATAATTGGCACAACGACAAGAAGTGTAACAGTTGGAACAAGGATGATTTTCAATGATTTCGGACTATATTTTTCTGCGAATCTTTCAACATATGAGCCAAGCCAGATCGTGAGTAGAATTGGAATCACCGATGAAGAGTATACAACGGCTACCACTGGCAAGCCTAGAAATTCTGTATTTCCTGCGTCAAGTAAAGCGGTTAGCTGCGGGTGAAGTGCTGCTGCGGCAATAGCAGCGGCGATATACTGATTTGTCCCAATCTTTTTGGCTACGCTTACAGCAAGCAGAAGTGGTAAGAAGTAAAAAGCTCCGTCTCCGATTGCTGTTAATATGGTATACGTGCTGCTCTTATCTGATATCCACTGGAAAGTCAGCATCAGTGCCAATATCCCTTTGATCATACCGGCTCCAGCGATGGCTGGAAGAATTGGTGTGAAGACACCAGAGATAAAATCGAAAAGCTTTGACATCACATTTTGTTTTGAAGCTTCTTCTGTGCCGCCTGACTTTACATCTGCTGATAGCCCTGAGTCAGCAATCATCGCTTGATAGACGTTTGATACGTCGTTACCGATAATGACATGGTATTGGCCGCCGCTTTGATTCACGCCCATGACGCCATCTGTAGATTGCAGTTTCTCCTTATCTGCCTTGCTTTCATCGTATAAGTTGAAGCGAAGTCTTGTCATACAATGCGTGACGTGCTTTACATTTTTTTCGCCGCCGACAAGCTCTAGGACTTTGTTTGCTGTTCGTTTGTGGTTCATTGTGTACCCTCCAATCGTTGATTTAATCTTGATATAGAAAAAACCTAAACATCCATTAATGTCCGAAAATCAATCAACGATTCAGACATTAATCGATATTTAGGTTTTGCCTGCTTAACCAGTAACAATCCTTAATAGCGATTGATCGTTATTAAATTTTATAAGTCTTTAGATATACAAAAAAACCTAAATCACGCCTTATCAAAGATAGGGACAATGATTTAGGTTTTGCCTGCTTGACCAGTAACAATCCTAAAAGATTGTGGGTTATTGAGTTTATAGTTATAAATTATCATGTTAATTTTGTGATGTCAACGCTTTCTTTTTTGAATTTATTTTCTTTTTACCACTCGGTCGATATGCAAAGTTAAATATAACATCTCATCTTCTATGAGACTTCGGTTGTATTCTTTTTGAACATAATCGTTAATTTTTTCTGCACATTGAAAAGCTGTCGTGTTTTTTTCCTTCACCACTTCATACAGAAATTCATTTTGATTTTCCATTTGTGTTTCGTTAAACAGACGCTGTCCAAAAAACTTTAAATGCGTAACAAAACGAAAATAATTTAATGATTCCTCGTCCAAATCAATTTGAAAGTGATATTTCACGATGTTCAATATATCTTGAATCAGCTTTGTGATTTGAATAACGTTCGGCATTTCTTCATTCAGCTCTGCATTAACAATATGCATGGCAATAAAGCCTGCTTCGTCCTCAGGAAGCTGGATGTTGAGCTTATCATGTATAATACGAATGGCTTCTAAACCGCACACGAACTCATCTTTATACAACCGTTTGATTTCCCAGAGTAAAGCATTTTTTATGTCCATTCCTTTTTGGTGACGTTCAATGGCAAAGGTGATATGGTCCGTCAACGTCACATAGATGCTGTCATTTAAATTTTTGTTAAGAGTCTTTCTCGCATGATCAATAATCGCCTCACACACTTGCATGTACTCGATTGGAATATCATAAAGCAGGGTTTTGAATTTTTCTGATATATCTTTATTTTGAATGGAAAATACTTTCTCGATTCGTTCTTCATCAATCGGGTCTCCGCTTTTCTTTTGAAATGCGATCCCTCTGCCCATAATGACCAGCTCATGCTGCTCGTCATCATACGCACTGACTACATTATTGTTAATTACTTTCGAAATGATCAATTGATCCCCCCCAGTACATTCCGCTTTTTCGAGCATTTCATTGTTGATTGATATGTCATTTTATTATTATTTTCAAAAAAGAGGACTTTAAGATGATTTTACATTTTTTTTTGATACGGTCAACTAGAAAGAATGACATATTTCCTCTCAAAAATGACGAAATAGGGGTCAAAAAGTCTAAAAACATACATAAAAACACTCTATAGAGAGTGTTTCAGACCTTAAAACGTCAAAAAACCTCCTTTTTAGTTAGAGGTTTTGAAAAGGATTCTTTATTTGACTTGATAATTTACTAAGTCATCCGCCAATGTTTTCATTGTTTCGTTTGTTTCATGAAGTCCTTCAATGATTTTTGTAAACGTGCTGACAAGCTCTGCTTGATGTTCGGAGGAAGCCACAATTTGGGCAATTTCTTCTTCCATTCCTTTAATTGATCCCTGCACATCTTTTAACGCTGTTTCAATATCAGTCGTCGCTTGCTTCGCATGAGTTGACAGCTTTCTCACTTCTGTTGCGACGACTCCAAAGCCTGCTCCTGCTTCACCTACTCTTGCTGCCTCTATTGATGCATTAAGTCCGAGTAAGTTCGTTTGATCAGAGATACCTTTGATGAGATTGGACACTTGATTGATTTTAGAGGAATTTTCGACAGTGGTTTTCGTGTTTTGCAGAATTTGTTCACTTGTTGCTTGTAGTTCCTCTGAATGTGCGGCAACTTGCTGTACCATTGCGACTAGTTTTTCGGAAGCTTGATTGCTCTCCGTCAAGATGTGATCTAATCGTTGTTGATTGGTTTGATCATATGCAACACAAAAGGCAGCGACAACTTGACCATTCTCATCTGTAATTGGGACAGCTACGATATCCATTGGAATCCCGTACGCCTCTTTCGGCATTTGGATAAACGACGGATCTTTCCCATTTTTCAGCATCGCAAAGTGTTGAAATCCGGCATCTAATGTATCACCAGCTTTAAACCCTAAGTCAATGTTTCCATGTTGCTGATAAAAAAGAACCTTCTCTTTGCCCAAAACAGAAAAGGTTAGCTGCTCTCTCATAGCTAGCCCAATGATTGGTAAAACGTCTATTATGTTTTGTACTCTCTGTGACATTCGCTCACGTTCATCCTCTCTTTTTCTCAGTACACTCTCTTTATCGGTTCTTTATATGATCTATTACAGCCTGTAATGTGTACTAATATCAATCAAATGACCTAAGACATATAAAAACCCCACATTCTATCAAGAGAATGTGGGTGTTTTTAAAAAAAGAACATGCACATCAAAACACTGGCACCTATGAAAAAAAGATACATATAGTCGATCCATGAGGTGCCGATGACATGATAATACGTCCGATCCCTCGTCCCCGTGAAGCCTCTTGCTTCCATCGCGATCGCCAAGCGTTCTGATTTACGTACGCCCTGCGTGAAAAGGGGCAGTGCATACCGCATAAAGGCTTTCCAGCTGTTTTTTTGCTTGTAGCCTCTAATTTTATGTGCTGCCTTCATTTGCTTTAATTCACTTTGAAACAACGGGATAAATCGGAAGCCGGCAAGCATCCCATATGCCCATTTTGGTGACATTCGGCATTGATGTATTAAGCTCATCATAAAGGCAGTCAAATCTGTTGTGGAGGTAAAAAGAAGCCCAAATGTCACAAAGCCAAGCATTCTGAAAGAAATGGTGAGTCCATTTTTTAAACTCTCCTCTGTGACATGAAACCATGCCCACTTCCAAACAGTATGATCCCCCTTGCCGAAAGCCGCCATCATCCAAAACACAAGAATGAAAAAGAGCAGATAAGGAACGAGTCTTGTGATCAGATACTTGAAATTCCACCCGCCTAGGACAAGCCCGATACCTAATGCAAACAGCCAGATGATGACAGTTGTTTTAGGATCGGAAATCGCCATGAGACAACACATCGCAAGAAGATGAGCGAGTAATTTCAATACTGGATTCACAGTGGATAGAAAGGAATGATTACTTTGCAATCGTCAGTACCTCCTTTCTTTCAGCCACATAGCGATAGTGCAAAGGTACTCTCACCTCATAACAATCGACAAGTTCACGATTTGAAAATAAATCATAAGGCGTGCCCTCATACACATGCTCCCCTTGATGAAACAGAAGTACCTGATCAGCGCACTCATCAACGAGCTCCATATCATGTGTAACCATGATAATCGTGGTGCCTTGGCGTTGGCGCTCTTTCAACCGTCTGATTAATTCCATCGCTGTCTTTTCGTCCTGTCCGAAAGTCGGTTCATCTAAGATTAATACATCCTGATCAAAGAGAAGCATCGTGGCAACACTTAATCTTCTTTTCTGCCCTAAACTTAAAGTGAATGGGTGTGCGTTAGCATGCTTCTCTAAACCGAACTCTTCCAATAGCTGATACGTTTTTTTCTGTACGAGTGATTCTGGCCAATTACGCTGTCTTCCACCAAATGCAATTTCATCAAACACGGTGTCCTGTATAAATTGAAGCTCTGGATTCTGAAACACAAAGCCTGCTTTTTCATATAATAATCGGTCAGACCACTTTTTGAGGTGTTTTTCTTTTAAAAAAATATGACCTTTCTTTATTGGCTCTAAACGAATCAAATGTTTGAGACATGTACTTTTTCCGCTTCCATTTTCTCCAATGATCGACACCCAATTCCCAGCTTTGATGTCCAGATGCAGGTCAGTCATGATTCTTTTCTTGCCGTAGCTTAATTGAAGCTGATCTGTTCGAATAATCGTCTCTCGATTTGTTGATGGTACTTTCTCATAGCGCTCTTTTCTTGATTCAAAGGTTTCCATGAGTGTTTGACTGAGTGGATGAAATGGATCTTGAATGACAGAGGACCATTTCTCGGGAAATATTTTTGGACGCCAAATACCTGCCTCTTTCATTTCTTTCTCATATGCTGTTATCACATCTTTTGGAGATCCATCTGCTAAAATGCGACCTTGATCATCTAATAAAATGACTCGATCCATCCATTCGATGACGCCGTCTAACACATGCTCCACAAAGATCATGGTTTGTTGCTGATCATCTGACAGCTGCTGAAGGAGTTGAAATATCTCCATTCGGCCTGCTGGATCAAGCTGGGCAGTAGGTTCATCAAAGAACAGGACATCCGGCTCTAATGCTAGTAAACATGCAAGAGCCAATCGCTGCTTCATGCCGCCAGATAATGTGTGAATTTCTGTATTCGGATCGACATCAAGCTGTACTTTTTGCATAAGGTGCTGAATGATGTCATCCATATCTTCACGAGGTACGGAACGGTTCTCTAAGCTAAACGCAATTTCTTCATGGACTCGATGCATACAAAATTGGGAATCAGGATCTTGAAACATGACGCCTGTATGTCTTTGCAGCATCACTTCACCCTGTACGTCCGCTTCCATATGTTCTGGAATGATTCCAGCAAGAACCGATATGAGCGTAGATTTTCCACTTCCGCTTGGTCCTAAAATAAGTACCTTTTCTCCCTTTTGAATAGAAAGGGATACTTGATGCAGGACAGGCTTAGGCTGTTCATAAAAACGGACAGTGAGGTTACTGCACGCGAGAAATGAATCCATGCTGTTCACCTTTGTTTCGTTTTTCTTTCATGATGGCATATTGATTCAATACACCGGTCTTAGAGAGCGTATCCACCACCACTTTTGCTAAGCATCCCCCGAGTATCATGCCGCTGATGATTTGAGTGAGAAGTGTGATGAGTAAAACTTGAGGCGTGTAATAACCAAATCCATTGGCAATCAAGCTATACGCCATCGCCCCTACAGCTGCAAAGGCACCAGACAGCATAAGTGTCCACATGCGATATTTTTTATAACCAAAAAGAGCGAAGGCGATTTCTGCCCCAAGTCCTTGGCATACACCAATCAGCAGGGCTGAAAGACCGAAATGGCTGCCTGTCAGTAATTCCACGGCGGCGGCGGCTGTTTCGGCGATGAGGGCAGCTCCAGGCTTTTGGATAATATAAGCAACAATTGGGCTGGCAATCACCCAAATCCCAAACATGATGTTGCCTCCTGCTGGACCAACAAGTGCTGTAATTGGTAAATAAAGAGTCGACCACCCTAAATAGATGACACCACATGCAACAGATAAAATCACAGCAAGCACGACTTCTTTCATCTTCCATGTCATGATGAATGTCCCCCCAGTTGGACTGGCCACTCTTCCACGGTGAATGCCATTTCCCAAAATTGATACTCAAGCTGACAGCTTAAGAAAAAGTGCTGTTTCATTTTTTCCTTTTCTTTATCACTTGCTCCTTCCGCCCACTGATCGAGTCGTTTGCAAAGCTCAACTGTGACGGAGTCGGTTAACCCTCCATAAAACGTGATCCACTCATAAAACGGATGTGACGGGTCAGGCTTTACGTCCGAGAGCATTCGTTTGCCTATTTCCCAATATGTCCAAGGGCATGGGAGCAAGACAGCAATGATTTCTCCAAGTGTCCCTTCCTGTGCGACTTGCAGCATGTGATGAATATAGTGGTGGGCACTCGGAGCCAAAGAAGCACCTTGCAGTTCATCATACGCTACACCTGCCACCCGGCAAAGATTTTGATGGGGATGCGTCTCACTATCTAGTACAAACGCAATCTGTTGATGAAAAAAGGCAATGTCCTCTCTGGCTGTACACCTGCTGATCGCGGCCGCATAAATTTTAATAAATGCATTTAAGTATTCTGTATCTTGTTTGACGTAATGAATGATCTGTTCCTTTTCAAGCTCTCCTGCTGCCAGTCCTCTGACAAACGGATGCTGATAAATGGCTTCAAACAATGGTTCTGCTTCTTTTCTTAATTGAGTTGAAAATGTCATAAAAAAAGCCTCCTCTTCTTCAGTTGAATAAATGAAAAAGCCACCCCAAATGGAGCGGCCTTCTTATCAATTCAATTATGAATAAGACAAGGTCCAGCTCCACTTCCCTCCGCTAGTACAAACTAGATCAGGTTCAAAGGGTCCAAGATTTTCTCTTGTCTCAGTCATACATGACTCCCCTAGTGGACTTTAGTCATTTAATTATCTTTACTCTACACATATGGCGAATTGATGTCAACCGCCTTTCTTAATTCAATGTTTTGATTGTTGGCAGCTTCTCGATACCAGCAGCATAGTAGTAATTAAGCACACTGAAGAAATCAATTGGCTGTCCTGTTTTTAAATCGACCGCTAAAATGTGATCGCCGTAATTTGTCAAATCATCAATGTCTAAAGTTCTTGGTGTTTTCTTACCAAGCGTATCAACAAAGGTATCCCTGTAATATTGACCGCTTTCATATGACGATTGATGATACATAAACAATGTGTCCACATCTAAGTACACGAGAATGGCCTCTGATGAACTCGCATAAGGAGCTGAATACGACACAGGTGCCGAAATGCTTTTCACTTTTACATTTGAGATGGAATGGGTTCTCTGTTCGTATTTTCCATCGTATGAGAAATAAAACACACGCTTCCATTCATAATCGGCGGTCTTCGATTGCTTATTATATACTTTTGCGCCATTTGCAAATACATCACCATTTGCATACTCAGCGACAAAGTATTGCAGGGTTGACGATAGGGATACAGCACCTGTGAAATTTGGTGGATTTTTCGCATTCACCTGTAATGTATATGAGTCTCCGAACTCTCCACCACTTGTGATACCAAATGCGTAATCACCAGCTGGCAAATTTGTTAAAGCAAGCAGGCTGCCTGCCGGTTGAATCAGATCTGTCGGATAGGCTTGACCTGTTTCAAAATCAACAACAAATAATTGGACAACATAGTCAGCATTTGGAGAGGTAATCCGGCTGATAAGTGCCTGAGGTGAAGATGTGCTTAAAAACCATAAATCGACTGGGTCTTCCTCTGTTAAAACAGCCGATTGATTGATTGCTAGTCCATCAATTGAGCGAACGGCAGACGTGCGTAGCTTTCCATCTGCAGCGGCTTTTCGTTTGATGTTGATTCCGTTTTTCTTATCTACTTTAAATGACTTTTTCACTTGCTTCTGTTGAATAGCTGTTCCTTCATCCTGTTTCAAAAACGACTCTTGTACTTGCTGAATCGCTTTTTCCGTAAGTGATGACACTTTTCCATTTGATTTCGGCGCGTCTTCTGCTTTTAATGCTGGTGAAAATAAACCTGTTGCCACTAGTAAAATTGACAGCAAAGCTGCGGTGATTTTTACATAAAATGATCTCACAGGAACATCCCCTTTTCCCTATTTTGGGTTTTTTACCCTGTGATCATTTTACCATTCTTCCAATACTTGTTTTGGTCTTTTTTAGGAAATTTTTATAACAAAAAAACCAGTCGTATGAGTCACGACTGGTTTTTGGTTATTTATGCAATGGTTTTGACAAAAAGGCGTGCTGTTTCTGCACTTGATCCTGGGTTTTGTCCAGTAATGATTTGTCCATCTACAACAGCAAATGGCGCAAATGGTTCTTCTTTTTCAAACACTGCCCCTTGCGCACGAAGCTTCGTTTCCAATAAAAATGGAACCTTAGATGTCAGTTGGACGGCATCCTCTTCCTCGTTCGTGAAGCCTGTTATTTTTTTACCTTCAATAAAGGACTTTCCATCTCGATCTTTTACATCAACAAAGGCAGAAACGCCGTGGCAAACGGCTCCGACTGCACCATTTTTTTCTGAAATCGCTAAAATCGCATCGGCTACCAGTTGATTGGACGCAAAGTCGATCATTGGGCCATGTCCTCCCGCAAAGAAGATTCCATCATAATCAGCTGGGTTCACTTCTGTTAGTGCCTTTGTGTCTTGTAGTAATTCATACACATCTTGATATTGTGCTGGAACACCTTCAGGAATGGAGTTTTTATCAATCGGTACCGTTCCGCCTTGTATAGAAACAATTTGTACGTCTAGTTCATTTTCTTTAAAAATATGAAATGGCTCGGCCAATTCTTCTAACCATAAACCTGTCGGGTGTCCGTTCATTTCCGGGCTGCTTGTCGATACTAATAAAACTTTCTTACTCAACTTGATCATCCTCCCAATTCATCATGTCGTTATTTTATATTTTACACAATTAAATATCAAACAATCAGACTTAGATGCAACTCTCTATGTTATACCCGATTTTCTAAAAAATATGGCTTCACTTTAAATCTAATCATTTTGTCACATTCTATTGACAGGGAATTTCATGTAAAATTGTCATGGAGTGATATAATATGAGAAAAGAATGACAGACCTCTTGTGCCGGAGGGGACTTTTAAAGGAGTGGAGAAAGAGATGAAAACCTACTCGATTGTGATGATTATCATCACGCTCTGTATCATATTGGCCGTCTTTTTAATGAACCTAACCGGGGTCATGTATGGAAAAATCATTTTGGCTGTTGCCGTGGCTCTTTGTCTAACATCCATTATTCGTTTGATCGGTCTTCGAAAAAGATAAAAGCCGCCCTCACTGGGGCCGGCTTTATTTAAGATTAAATAGCCAGCATGAGCGCAATGAATGCGAGCAAGGCTGGTAATCCCTGTTTGATGATAATCGATTTATTGGATGTCACACCGCCAAATACCGCTGCGATCAACACACAAAGAATGAAAAATAGCTGAATCATATATCCAACGGTATTCGATCCGAGCATAAGCCCCCAAATGAGTCCTGCAGCTAGAAACCCGTTATAAAGCCCTTGATTGGCAAACATCACTTTCACACTTGGGTCTTTTTGTAAGTGCTCAGGCAGTCGGAAAGATCTTTTAGCGATCTTTGATTCCATAAAAAACATCTCGAGTAACATGATAACAATGTGTTCTAAAGCGACAATTCCTACTAATATCATTGCTAAAATATTCAATTTAGTTAATTCCTTTCTGATAGACGATCATGAATTTCTATTTTGTCCGTGTATAAATCAAAGTCTTGTATTAGCTCTAACGCTTCAGTAAACCGACTTTGTGGAATGTCTTTCATTTTCCTCACACCGAATTCCTTTTTAATAAAAGCCATGATGGTATTGATATGAAGCTTACCGTAACCATCATACTCCAAATGGCTGCAAAAAGTCTGCATCGTTCCTCGAATCACCTTTAATTGTTTGGCAGTGACACAACTCATTGGTAACGCTCATCCTTTCCTGTTTTTTAACAGCTCAAAAAGAACCATGATTGAAAGAAAAACCTTCCAGTCTCTATTATATAATGGTTTCATTCGGATATCAAAATAAAAGAGAACAGACATTCGATCAAAAAAACGACCGTCTTATGAAAATCCTTGTCTCAACATATTAAAAAGCCGGATTCAGTAGTAGAATCCGGCTTTCTGTTTAGTTACTTTTAGAAATTAATACCTTTCCAACCGAGCGATCCTTACTTTGTCCAACGACTTTAAAGGATAGACCGTATGACGGCACATCACGCCCTGCATCTGGATTATTTGGATTCACATAATTCTTTTTATCACTAAATGTACGAGTCGGGCGAATATAGCGATCTTCCAAGGTTAAACCTGTCGTCGCTGTATAATCAATATTCAGCTTCGTACTTGGACTCAAAGAAAATGCTGCATCATGTACTTGGAAACCAGTGGCCGCAATGGAGCCGTCACTCCATTTCAATACTTGCTGATCCGCATCTACCACACCAAGGAAGCCGTTCCCCGGATGATTCCCTACCCAGTTATCACTATACGATTGATCGACATACCACACGACCAAACCGTTATTATAGCTCATCAGACTTGCTCCTCGTTTGATATGCTTTAAGCCTTTATCGACATTAGCATAAGAGCGCCATTCTAGTAAATAATACTGCGTTTCATATTTTTTTCCATTAGATTGAGAGAATCCATTGAAGGTAAAAGTGGACGTTCCCTCAGCATCATCAGACCATACTTTTGTTCCATCTGCTGTTACGTTCAGATCATCTACGAATAAACCTGGTAACGAATAACCCGCATCGGTTGTGTAGCGGAATCGCAGATCAATCTTTTTCCCTGCGTAAGCAGTTAAATCAAAGGCTGCATCTACCCAGCCATCTGATTTTCCGTCGATGCCATTGCCTTCATTAGCATCTGCTTCATTTCGATCATTGGTGATATTACCCGCAATGGTTTTCCATTGATCTGTCCCTGTTTCACGAACCTCTACATACGCATAATCATAATCTTCTTCGATATCGTACCAAGCTTTAAAAGTAAGCTCTGCTTTGCTTCCCTTTGACAAATCAATACCTGTTGTCGTCATGGTTGCATTCAAATTGTCACCCGTCCCGCTGAAGTAAGCATATTTTCCTTGGGCAGGCGTTGTGACGACAATCTCTTTATCTGGTAAATCGACTCGAACAGCATCATTGTTGGTGCCTTTTGTTGCTGCCTCATCGATTAACACGGTTTTGCTTTTCTTTAATGTTTTACCATCAATGGTTTGTCCAGAAAGCCAGTTGCCCCCATGCAGGTTTTGAAGCATTTCTTTCGCATATGGGCTAAAGCCTGTTGGCTCCGTACCAGGTACTTTACCTGCCCAGCTTCCACTTGACATGATGGACCAGTAAGAAACGGGCTCCCCTCTGCCTGTGTATTGTGTATCGTACTCATCAGGAAGACCAAGATCATGCCCAAATTCATGTGCGAAAACACCTGCTGCGCCATCTTCAGGCTCAATGGTATAATCTAAAGCACCTAATTTCCCGCCTTGACCCACTTCAGATTCAGTATTTGGAATCTCAAACACATCACCAAGTGACCAGCGGTGCGACCATATGGCATCAGAGCCGAGCTGTCCGCCGCCTGCTTCCTCACCTACACCAGCGTGAACGACCATGAGATGATCAATGATACCGTCTGGTTCGTTATAAACGCCGTCTTTATCAATATCATAGCGATCCCATTGATCATATTCACCGAGGTCAATGTTCGGATCTTGGGCTGCTGCTTCGAGTGCTTCTTTCACCAATTCACGCGGTTTGCCATCACTGCCCTCTTCGTCAGGGACGTTCCCGCCATAATAAGCTGCTTCATGCTTGGCTGTATACCATCCAGCCACTGTTCCACTAATCGTGTAACTTCCACCGGACTGTTTTTCATAATATTGCTTCATGGATACTTTTCGTTTACCATCTGGACCGATGTAGCCATTTTTTCCGAAAATCATATCTTGATAGTGCTGTTGATCGTACTTATCATAGTACATATCCGTCTCTTCTTTTTTAATACTATTATGTTTATAATCTTTAAAATCTACTAATAAAACCAACACTTTATCATTGCGAACGTCGCCTTTATACTTTTCCTTTTTGACCGGTTTTACTTGATTGCCTTCTTCTCCTTTATGCTTCTTTAGCTTTTTCTTTTTGGCTAGTTTGTTATGTACTTCTTGTTTGTAATCTTTTAGGAATTCAGGCTCTTCTGTTAAGGTACTTGCACTTTGTTTCATGGCAGTTTCTTCTTTTTTCTTTAAATAGTTCTTTAATGCCTTTTGGGTTTCTTCCTCATTGGCATTCTTTTTGATTTTCCCTTGTTTTTTCAGGGCTTTGATGAGACGGTCTTCATTCACAACACTTGCATCGAATGGAATACCTGAATAATGACCGCCGTCTGAGGATGTTGACTTTTCTGTGGTGTGAGCTGATAGAGGTGTGCTGAAAGCTGTCAATGTGCCTAAACTGAGGACAGCTGTTAGTGCAATGCTCGTCCATTTCCCTTTTTCCATATTGGTTCCTCCCTAATTTGGTAATAAATAATATCTCATTCTAGCATATTCCAATATACTTAAGTCGAAAAACATTTTATTTTCAGAAATTTTGTGGAAAATGCACAATACGAGAATGAAATCGGTGGAAACAAGTGTCGAAAATAAAAGAATCCAGGGCGATGAACGGGGGGCTGACACACGTTTTTGAGACAGGGATCAAAACACCTTAATGAAACAGCCAGTTGTCGAAACTCTTTCGGTGACTTTCTAATTTCAAACTGGAGTGGAAGGATTCGATCGGGGCATTATCAGCGGGCATACCCTTATGGGACATGCTCATGATAATGCCTTTTTCCTTAATCTTCTTTTGATAAGAATAAAGTGTAGAACGATTCTTGATCTCACTATGAAGTATGCAACCTTCTGGCAATGCCTGTATAGCTGATTCAAAGTATCTAGAACAGGAAAAACCTTATTCCCATTCGTATAAGCGACGATTCCACTTGTATATAAATCTTTTATGGTGGGTAGATAAAGCATTTTTTAACCAAATGGCAAATACGTAATATCGGTCAATCATTTTTATGGCTTTGTCGCAGAAGAATCAATCGATTCTCTGCATGTAAAACGAATCGTTAAAAAGTCATATTAGGGGTAAAAAAAGTGAATTTTGTTGAAACTCTCAAATTTATAACCATGTTTCAGCTGTGTCAAAGGCTTATAAATGCAGCAGAATAGACATTTTATAAAATAATAACTATTTCTATTGACATCAACCAATTGGTGTAACTATAATAGTTACATCTTGTCGGGGTGTAACTGCTTTCGTTACATCTTTTTTGTAGATAAGGCTATCCAGCATGAATCAACTATTCACTTTGTTTCGGGGGAGGTTAATGATTGAACAATATCCAATGAATTCGCTAAAGAAATATTTATTTATGTATTGGCTACACTCATACATAAGATCTGTGTTTTTAGTCATTCAATAAGATATAAGGTCTTCTTAAAAAATGAAAAAGGAGAATCATCTAATGTTTAAATTAAAATCAGTCATAGGATTTACTTTGGGTCTTTGTTTCATGTTATTGCTAAGCGCATGTGCTAGCAATGAAGATACAAAAAATACAGCAACCGATAACAAAAACACAGCGGACAAACAAGCTGTAAATCTTAAAATCACAACGTTCAACCCTGGTGATAACGGAGTTTTTGCTGTCACTTCTAGCTTGATTGAAGGACCGAAAGAAGTCATTCTTGTCGATGCCCAGTTTGAAAAGGATAATGCAGAGAAGTTAGTAAAAATGATTCGCGATACAGGAAAGAAACTGACAACTGTTTATGTCAGTCATAAAGACCCAGATTATTACTTTGGTCTCTCTGCCATTCGTGAAGCTTTCCCTGATGTGAAAATTGTGGCAACGCCTGAAACTGTTAAGGGGATTAAAAAAACGATTCAGGCCAAAAATGATTACTGGAATCCAATATTGAAGAAAAATGCACCAACAGCACAGATTATTCCAGATGTTTTAAAGGGAGATAAACTGACAGTTGATGGGAAAAACATCAAAATCATTGGACTTGACGGACCAGACCCATCTCACACTTTTCTTTGGGTTCCATCGAAAAAGACAGTTCTAGGTGGAGTACCTGTTTATGAGAATGAATATGTTTGGACAGCAGACAATCAATCTCAAAAAAGTCGTAATCAATGGCGTGAAATTCTAAATAATATTCTTGACCTGAAGCCAGAACGTGTAATTCCAGGTCATTATCTAGGTAAGAGTGCTGAAGATACATCAGCAGTTGTGTTTACCCGTGATTATATTACAAAATTTGAAGCAGCAGCTAAGAAGGCAGACAATTCAGCTCAATTGATTGCTGAAATGAAGAAAGAGTATCCGAACTTTACGAACACTGGAGACTTAGAGTTGAGTGCTAAAGTCATGAAAGGCGAACAACAGTGGCCGTGATGACATAAATATTATTGACCATTCAGTGTGTTCCCATTTTAGATGGGAGCACACGAATGATTAGATGAAATATTTTGACTTGATTATTTTCCCTACTTCACCTCCATTCCCGTACGAATACTGATTTCCCTCTGGCATTTTTAAACGATGATTGTCTCCAGTTTTGTACCTTAAGTTGAGCCACATTCCGAATATTTAATTTCTCCAACACTTTTTTTAACTGGTACTCCCGCCAATCGCATTTCAATTGATTTCAATTGGATCACTAAGTCTTGAGCCCATAGAAAAACACCTCCAAATTGGTTTCAGGTATGCTATACCCGATTTTCAACTTAAAGGTGTTTTTATTTGTCTCACTTTATCGGGTCCAGTCCTGAACGCCTAGGGTGTTTATTGTTTTTCTATGAAAGCTGCTCACCTTGATATGCAACAACATCAAGTGGAGCGGCTAAAAATTCTTTCGCCTTCGCTACGAAAGCTTGGAAATGTGCACTTGCATTATGGCTCTGAACCGCTGCTTCATTTTTCCACACTTCCACCATTAAAAAGGCATTTTCCTTGTCCGTATCCTTGAACAGCTTGTAGGATACATTGCCTTCTTCAGCCTGTGAAGCTTTCATGAGTCCGTTGATTTCTTCTAAAAATACATTTTCTTTTTCTGGATGAATGGTCATCCCTGCATGAATAATAATCACGTAATCGTCTCCCTTTTAAAAAATATTATTTCCACTCTGCAATACGATCGATCGGTAAGCGATAAGATGCATAGCCTTCATCAGCCGCTTTCCCAATTGATAGTAGCATCACTGGTACATAGCGTTCTTGATCCCAGCCAAATGTTTCTGCAATCACGTCTTTGTCATATCCGCCAATTGGGTTTGTGTCATAGCCATGAGCACGTGCAGCAAGCATGAGCTGCATGGACACAATTCCGCCGTCAATTAAGATGGTTTCACGATTCACTTGCTCTGGAAGTGCGTCAAAATGCGCAGTTAATGCCGCAATTTGTCTTTCTTTTACTTCTTGCGGCATGTAGCCATTCTCTACCGCTTTTGAATAAATTTCTTCTAAGTATTCATTGTTTTTCATATCTGCAAATATAGCAATGACAGCTGCTGATGTTGCCACTTGTGTTTGGTTGAATTTTGCTAGTGGTGCAAGCTTTTCTTTTCCTTCTGGGCTGTCAATGACCATAAAACGCCAAGGCTGAGCATTCACTGATGATGGTGCAGTTGTTGCCTCTTCTAAAATCTCTGTCATTTCTTCTTTGCTAATTTTCACAGCTGGGTCATAGTTACGAATAGAGCGGCGTCCTTTCATAATTTCCATAAAGTCATTTGTTTTTAATGTTGTAGTCATGTGTAACACTCCTTTAGGTTGTTTGAATCTTTTCGATGTTTTGTTGAATACGGATGAGCACATCAGTGAGAAGCTTTCGTTCTTCATCACTTACGTTTTCAAGCATTTCTGAGATAAATCGTTCTTTTTCTTTTTTAGAAGCTTCGATTCTTGTTCTGCCTTCATCTGTCAGACGAACAAGCGTCACACGATTATCTTCTGGCTTTCTTCTGCGCGTGACCATTCCTTTTGTTTCTAACTGTTTTAAGTGACGCGTCACAGCCGCACTATCAATATTTACTTTTTTCTGCAAATCTGATTGGCTGATTTCATCGGCTTGGAATAACAGTGATAGCAACTCCAGTCTTGATTGGCTGACGCCCGTGCATGCTTCGAACTTCACGCCCATCATACGGTTCACGCACTGCAAACGATATAATACCTCTGCTTCTTCAGAGCAAAATGCAGTCAATGCCATCCCCTCTTTTCTATTCAGATCAATTAGTTGATATATCAATCATTGACTCATCAATTAATATACACCCATTGTTTGATGATTGCAAGCGGTTTGTTTCATCAAGTGAAAATTTTTATCTCAACAGAAAAAGACGAGCTGCACGCCCGTCTTATGTTCCTGGTGTTCCTAGTGTTACTGTTGGTCCTGTATAGTAACTGATGAATCCAATGATCATCAATACAACAAAAATGAAGAGAATCAGTTTGAGCATCCTCATGGTTTATCCCCTCCCACCTTTCTAACTTACCATATGTTGAAGATGTATCCCCTAAAATTTACATAAAAAAAGACAAAAGTGACGAATCACTTTTGTCCTGTATCTTTATTCTGTAATGACCGTATGGATCAAAGTTGGTGCATCGGCTTGATCAGCAATACGGATGTTGTCATAAATTTTCTCCATGACATTTTCCACATCTTCACGATTGGCATGCAGCGTCACAAGAGATTCTCCTTTTTCTACACGATCGCCTACTTTTTTGTTCAGCATGATACCGACAGATAGGTCAATATCATCCTCTTTTGTTGCACGTCCTGCTCCAAGAATCATCGCTGCAACACCGATTTCGTCTGCGACGATTTCAGCGACCACACCTGATTCTTTAGCAGGTACTTCGATTTGGTAAGGTGCTTGCGGCAGTTTTTCAGGCTGATCCACAATCGAGCTGTCTCCACCTTGATTTTCTAAGAATTCCTTGAATTTCTCAAGTGCTTTGCCGTTCTTCATCACTTCAACCAGTTTTTCTCTTGCTTCATCTAACGTGTCTGCTTTTTTCGCAAGAACGACCATTTGACTTCCTAATGTCAACACAAGCTCGTTTAAGTCTTCAGGACCTTCGCCTCGCAGTGTGTCGATGGCTTCTTTTACTTCCAAGGCATTTCCAATCGCTAATCCTAGCGGCTGAGACATGTCAGAGATGACAGCCATTGTTTGTCTGCCTACGTTGTTTCCGATGCGCACCATGGCTTTTGCAAGCTTCTCAGAGTCTTCAGGTGTTTTCATGAAGGCACCTGCACCAGTTTTCACATCTAGTACGATGGCGTCTGCACCAGCAGCAATTTTCTTACTCATAATCGAGCTTGCAATGAGCGGGATCGAGTTAACGGTTCCTGTCACATCACGAAGGGCATAAAGCTTTTTATCAGCAGGTGTCAGGTTGCCTGACTGTCCAATCACCGCTACTTTATGACGGTTGACCAGTTCGATGAACTCGTCTTTTGTAATTTCTACGTGGAAGCCTTTCACAGCCTCAAGCTTGTCCACTGTTCCACCTGTATGACCAAGGCCACGTCCAGACATTTTCGCAACAGGTACATCAAGTGCTGCAACTAGAGGAGCCAGTACAAGTGTTGTTGTATCGCCTACACCGCCTGTTGAGTGCTTATCTACTTTAATGCCGTCAATGGCAGACAGGTCAATCGTATCCCCTGAGTTCGCCATAGCGAGTGTTAAGTCTGCACGTTCTTGATCCGTCATATCTTGGAAGAAAATTGCCATAGCCAAGGCACTTGCTTGGTAGTCAGGAATTGTTCCGTCCGTATATCCTTTGACAAAGAAAGAAATTTCCTCTGAAGATAATTCTTTTCCGTCACGTTTTTTCGCAATGATATCTACCATTCTCATTGTTTTCACCATTCCTTTTTTAAGTTAGTAAATCAAACCGACAACGCCTGCTGTTAAGAAGCTGACGAGTGTTGCACCGAATAACAGCTTTAATCCAAAGCGTGCGACAACGTTTCCTTGTTTTTCGTTTAAGCCTTTGACTGCTCCAGCAATGATACCTATAGAGGAGAAGTTCGCAAAGGATACAAGGAATACAGAGATAATGGCTTCTGTACGAGCAGTGAAATGCATACCGTCTCCAGACAGAGCTAGCATCGCCACGAATTCGTTGGACACCATTTTGGTTGCCATAATACTTCCTGCTTGTACCGCTTCGCTCCAAGGTACACCGACTAGGAAAGCAAATGGAGCAAAAACATATCCAAGTACAGCTTGGAATGAAACGCCGATGGCAGCTGTGAAGATGCCATTAATCATCGCAATTAACGCAACGAATCCAATCAACATCGCAGCGACAACAATCGCTACTTTGAAACCATCCATAATATATTCGCCAAGCATCTCAAAGAAGGATTGTTTTTCTTCTTCTACGACTTCGAGCATGTCTTCGTCATTAGACACTTCATATGGATTGATGATAGACGCAATAATAAATCCACCAAATAGATTCAGCACAAGTGCTGTGACGACGTACTCTGGTTTAATCATTTGCATGTAGGCACCGACAATGGACATCGATACAGTCGACATCGCAGATGCACACAATGTATAGAGACGCTGCTGAGGTAATAATCCAAGCTGTTTCTTAATGGAAATAAAGACTTCTGATTGACCTAAAATCGCAGACGCTACTGCGTTATAGGATTCTAGTTTCCCCATTCCATTTACTTTACTAAGCAAATATCCAATTCCGCGTACGATAAACGGAAGGATACGCCAATGCTGCAGGATACCGATCAATGCAGAAATAAAGACGATCGGCAGCAAGACGTTGAGGAAAAAAGTTGACGCATCATCATTCATTAGTCCACCAAATACGAAGTTGATTCCTTCACCGGCATAGCCTAGAAGCATTTGGAATCCTTTCGCAAAGCCTCCGACTAGGAAGTTCCCAACACCTGTATTGAGCAGAATATAACCTAAAATAAATTGCAGTACAATCATGACAATGACTGGACGGAATTTCACTCGTTTTCTTCCGTTACTTGCCAGCCAGGCAATGGCGAGAATCACCAGCAAACCGATGATACCAATGACGTATTTCATGTTTTTCCTCCTTGAATGAATTCGTTTACATTAATGCGCTTGTATGGGACAAGCCCTATTTCGCAAACAAAGCGCGGAAGAAATTCCCAGAAATGAGTTCCTTCCGCATATGACTTTTTCATCATTTAATGAGTCACGAATGTTATCCTACCATAGGATGTTATGAATTAATAGTCTTTCGAAGGAGCTGATTGGTCTCCTTTGATAATGGAAACGCCTGCACTTGCGCCAATGCGGGTAGCGCCAGCAGCTGTCATTGCCTCAACGTCTTCTTTTGTTCTCACGCCGCCTGATGCTTTCACACCGATGTCAGGTCCTACTGTTTTTCGCATCAATGCGATGTCCTCAGCTGTTGCACCGCCTGTACTAAATCCAGTCGATGTTTTCACAAAATCAGCGCCAGCTTTCACTGAAAGCTCACAAGCTCGAACTTTCTCTTCTTCTGTGAGTAAACATGTTTCAATGATGACTTTCACAAGTGCCTGACCTTTTGCCGCGTCTACAACTGCACGAATATCTTGTTCAACCACATCATATTCGCCATCTTTCAGTGCCGCAATGTTGATGACCATGTCCACTTCTGTCGCTCCGTTTTCAATCGCATCCTTTGTTTCGAATGCCTTGACCGCCGTTGTGCTTGCGCCTAACGGGAAACCGATCACTGTACATACATCAACGCCTGTCCCTGCTAGTTCTTTCGCTGCAAGAGACACCCATGTTGGATTGACACAAACAGATGCAAACTGATACGTCTTGGCTTCTTCAAGTAACTGCAAAATCGCAGCTTTAGATGTATCTGGTTTTAGTGCTGTATGATCAATAAGCTTTGCTATCGTCATGCATTCACACTTCCTTTTAGTTAAGATACTTTCATCTTAAATGACTATTGAACAATTGTAAACATCGTTATGAAATTTTGTTCATCTATTTTGTGACATTTAAAAGAGCTCTTGCTGTGTGCTGATCAATGATTAATACGTTCGCATATTTTCCTCTAAGTGCCCCGTGGATAGAGGCAACCTTTCGATGTCCGCCTGCAACAAGAATGGAGCGTTCTTTTGTCCTTAAATCATCAAGCTCCACACCGATTGTGCGGTTGTTAATGGCTTCACTGCAAATGCGTCCTTCTTGATCATAAAAACGCGAACAGATATCTCCGACGCTGGATATCTTAAGCAGTGCTTTTTCTTCTTCACGGAAATAACCAAGCCTAAACAAAAGGGCCTCATCTCTTACCGTCCCCACAGTAAACACAGCGATATTCGCCTGTTTGCCCATTTCAATAATGCGGTGAATATGCCTGTCCTGTTCGACCATCTCTTTGACGACTGCACTATCAAACACAACAGGAAGCGGCAAATAGCGTGGTGCTGTTTGAAATGCCTCTGCAAACAGCTGGATGGTTTCCGCAGAATATGTATTGACATGTGAGTGGCTGATTCCACCTTTCAGCTGAACAACCTCTACGCCTTTTACCTGTTTAGGTTGCATCTTTTGTGCAATTTGATACATCGTGGTTCCCCAGCTCACCCCAACGATATCACCGTCTTTCACCGTTTCTTGCAGGTAATCTGCACCAAATCGGCTCAGGTAATCGGTGATGGTCGGATAGTCGTCCTTTGGCGAAAACACCACATGAGCTTCGAGTAGGTCGTACTTTTCCTTGAGCAATGAGGACAGCTCATTTAAATCCTCAAATGGGTCCATCACCGTAATTTGGACATACCCTTTCTCCTTCGCATATTGAAGCAGACGAGACACAGTCGGTCTCGACAGGTCGAGCTGTTTGGCAATTTCCTGCTGGCTGTAATCAGATAAGTAATAAAGCCTTGCCGCTTCAATACTTAATTGCTGTTTCTCCCGATCCATTCGTACGCCTCCTTTTTTTCTTCTATCATAACAAATTGTTCACATTGTCATGCACAAATGTTCATTTGAAGAAAATGGTGTAGACTGCACGAAAGGTCTCATTCTTCTCTATGGTTTGAATGCCGAATTTCTTCTTATACTGCCCATTCGTCTCTTCCATATCTGCGATTCCATACCAAGGCTCAATACAAACAAATGGAGCCATCGTTCCCTTTTCTTGATCATAAGGAGACCAAATGCCAACGAATGGAAAACCACTAAGGTCAACCTCGACACCCTGACCTTTTGGGGAAGATAATGAGACTCGATTGATATGACTAAAGATCATCGCATCGTGCTGAAAGAGCTCTGCCTGAAGCTGGATCGGCTCAAGCTGAACGTCTTTCTCCTTCTCCCTCACAAGTGAACCCCGCAGTTCATATTGGACAGGTTTATGCTCAGTGGAAGGTGTCAGTGTCAGCAAATAATCGGTTGTTTGCTCCCCTTCGACAAACGGGACATTGAATGCTGGGTGTCCACCAATGGAGAAATACATCGTGTCTTCCCCGTCATGTTCAATTTCCCAGCCAATCGTCAGTCCATTTTTCGACAGTTCATAACGAATGCGGGCTGTAAACTCATAGGGATATTGCGCAAGGTGGCGTCCATTTGATTGATATTGAAAAGTCACCTTACCTTTCGCTTCTTCATATAGTTCAAAATCGACATCACGAAGAAACCCATGCTGCGAAAGTTCATAGGTTTGATCCCCAATCTTGTATTGATCATTCTTTAATCGGCCAACAATCGGAAATAAAACGGGCGACACCCTGCCCCAATAAGCGGGATCACCAGACCACATATAGTGACGTCCACTTTCCTTGTGCAGCACCTCTCTGACCTCGGCGCCTCTTTTATTGATTTGAACCAATAACTGATCATTTTCAATCGTTCTCATTCAACACAACCCCTTTCCTTCTTCTTTTATTATGACAGGGATTTTTGATTTGAGTATAAAAATAAGACAATTCCCTTTATCTTATCAATTTCTTTCTTCATATAAAAAAATTTTAAAAAAAGACAGAAATTCGCCAACAAAATGTGATGCCGATTCGTCTAATCTTATATAAAATAAAAGAATCGTTGTTTTTTGGAGTGCAACAAAAAGAGGCGTTTAACATTAATGGGGGATTCATTTTCATGAACAGCAAAGAAAACCGTTTACGTTACATATTAGGATTAGATGGGCTAAGGGCTGTTGCCGTAATGGCAGTCATTGCTTATCACTTACATATTGGACCCGCAAGCGGCGGGTTTCTTGGCGTTGATTTGTTTTTTGTGATTTCTGGTTACTTGATTACGACGATCTTGTTACATCAACAAGCCTTGGGCTATCAAGAGCTGCTGCCATTTTGGATGGGCCGCATCAGAAGGCTTCTTCCGGCTGCCTATGTCATGATTTTTTTAACCGTCAGCTGGTGCGCCATTGCTGGTTCAAATGCATTATTGTCCATTAGGGGAGATGCTTTATCGTCCTTTTTTTATGTGAGTAACTGGTGGTACATTTTCCATCAGCTGTCTTACTTTGATAGCTTCAATGCTGTATCTCCACTGAAGAATCTGTGGTCTTTGGCGATTGAAGAGCAATTTTATCTGATTTGGCCGGTACTGTTGATTGCTGGACTGAAATGGGTTAGAAATAGATCCCACCTTCCCATGATCACCTTTGGCCTCGCACTCGTCTCTGCCTTATGGATGGCGATTCTCTATTCGCCGGATACTGACCCGAGCAGGGTCTATTATGGAACAGATACACGTGCATTTGCGCTCCTCATTGGGTGCAGTCTGGCATTTGTATGGCCGATGCAAAGACTCTCAAGCAGAAAATTACTTCCTGTCGGCAGACGTATTTTACATATAGCCGGATTTGGTTCGCTGGCGATTTTCCTCTTATGTGTTTATGCAGTGGACGAATTTGACGGCTTTCTCTACCAGGGCGGTATGCTTTTATTCTGCCTCAATGCAGCCATCTTAATTGCGTGCGTATGCCACCCTGCAAGTCTCGTGGGAAAATGGCTGTCCTTTAAACCGCTCGTTTGGCTTGGGAAGCGGTCTTACGGTGTCTACTTATGGCATTACCCAATCATCGTGCTGACCACACCTGTCATTGAGATTGGCCAGCCTTCCATGTGGCGTGTCACATTGCAGCTCATAGCGGTTCTACTAATAGCAGAGGCTTCCTATCGCTTGATCGAACAGCCGATTCGCCAGCTTGGGTTTAGACAATATTTTGCCTCTTGGTCTATTTGGAAAAAGGGGATCAAGCAATGGTCTGTGTCCAATAAAGTGTTCCTTGGGATCGGTGCAGCTCTCTTCATTTTATTTACGATTGGCATGTCTAGCTCGTCTCATACATCCCCACATGCGAAAGAAGTGACACAAATTAAGACTGCGCCAAAAAAGGCAGGAGATCCTCCTAAATTAAAAGCGACGAAAAAGAAAGAAAAAGACGAGAAAAAAGCAGCGGATCACAAACAATTTCACCAAGTTCTTGCCATTGGCGATTCCGTCATGCTAGACATTGCCCCCAATCTCGAAAAGGTATATGAACAAATCACCATTGATGCGAAGGTTGGTAGACAAATGAATGAAGCCATCAGCATCGCCCCTCAATACGCTTCATTTAATCAAACAGATGCAGCTGTTATTATTGAGCTTGGCACAAATGGTTATTTCACTGAGGGCACATTGACATCATTCATTCAGCAGTTTTCAAAAGCACACATTTTCCTTGTGAACACGAGAGTTCCGAGGTCTTGGGAAAATGACGTCAACGCAGTGATACGGCGGGTGGCCAATCAACATCAAAACATCACGTTGGTCGATTGGCATTCAGCCGCTATAGGACAGTCATCCTATTTTCAGCCAGATGGCGTCCATCTTTCAACAAAAGGATCTGACACCCTGACACAGCTCATTACAGCAAGTATCAAGAAAAAAGGAGATGTGTCATCCCCATAAAGAAGACTAGCATGGTGGT
>NZ_NKHG01000048.1 GCF_002744245.1 Bacillus pumilus
CGAGCCAATTCAGGCTCGTTTTTTTATACAGATTCTCTCTGCGTAAAGCGGTATAGAAAAGTCAAAGTGCGGAAGGCATCTTCTATTTTCGATAAAAAGTCTTCATTGTTCATTTGAACGACCTCTTCTCTAGGCAGTTGGATCCCGCAAAGGAGTTCAGCTTTCTTTATCGTTTGAACACGTTCAAATAGCGTTTTCAGTTGTTCAGCGTCAAGCTCACTGTGACGCAGTACGTCTGGTTTCATATGATCTTTAGACCAAACAAAATCTTGCGGTATTTTCCGTTGAATGGTGTCTAGCTCTTTTTCAAATAATTGACCATAATCACCTTTAACCGGAGATTCATAAATGAGCGCAAACCATACGAATACATGAGTTTTCCAAAGCCCAATTTGAAAATGAGGGAGCTTTTTATAGCCTCGTTTACTGTTTGCGAAAGCAACCCAAGTATCATTTGGCGGGTTGACAGATCTTCTTGCATGTTTTGCCACATGTACAAACATCTCGTCTCCTGTAATAGAAGAAAGAAGCGGCGCAAAGTGTTCGCCAAGTGCCTCAAGCTTTGGACGGACTCTTTCTTTTAATACGGTCATTCGTTCATCTAAACCATCCACTGTGAATGTCTCGAAATCTTCATCTCTAAAACGCATCTCTCTCATGTTATGCCTCCTGTATCTTATCGCTGATCATATTTTATCATAGCTTGGGTCAAGCTCAAAAAAAGATGCACCATCAGGAGTAAGATTGCAGAGACGTGATGCAGCGTTTAAAAATATCGATTTTGAGGTATATGACAAATAGGTAAAAACACAATTTTCAGAATGTCGTTGCGGTTATGCAATCGCTTCATACGATATAAGCAAGAACCATTTCTCTTATCAATTAAACTGTTTATCAATGAAAACTGACAAGGAATGAATCATTCTCTGGAAGGGGCGTTGACCAATGAAGCAAATCGTGAAGCATGGGTATAGAAAAGAGAAGAAAAATCGCATCGCTGTGTGGAGATTAGAGGTTGATTATGAGCTTTATACGCTTCATGAAGCCATCGAGCAAAAAGATGATATCCAAATTGACCGCAGCAAACGAAAGCTTGAGCGCCTAAGAAAAGAATGGGAGCAGCTTCAAGGGTAAAACAAGGAGAGGTAAAAACGAACCAATTCATCGGTTCGTTTTTGTATGAAGCTGCTTTTTTCTTGCTTTTACGTACATAATATCAGTATGCTAATAAAAATAGGTATTACATAGAAAAGAGGTTTACAGTCTGATGACAAACTGGATGGAAATTGACCGTCTTGCAAAGCTTTGGGTAAAAGAAGCGGGAAGCCGCATTAAAGCCTCCATGCAGGAAGGTCTATCAATTGAAACAAAATCAAATCCAAATGATCTTGTCACAAACATCGATAAAGAAACAGAACGTTTTTTCATTGAAAAGATTCAGTCGACATTTTCAGATCATCACATTTTAGGAGAAGAGGGGCAAGGGGAAGAGGTGACCTCATTGGGCGGGATTGTGTGGATCATTGATCCAATTGATGGAACAATGAACTTTGTCCATCAAAAACGCAACTTTGCCATTTCAATTGGGATATTTGAACATGGTGTTGGAAAAATCGGTCTTATTTATGACGTCATTCATGACGAGCTATACCATGCAGTCAAAGGAGAGGGGGCATATATGAACGACATCTTACTCCCGCCTTTGAAAGATGTGGCGATTGAAAAAGCCATTGTTGGCATTAACCCAACATGGGCGATTGAAAGCCCTCATTTTGATGCCAAACCGTTTGCCCGTCTCGTACGTGATGTCAGGGGGACACGAACCATTGGTTCAGCTGCACTTGAGCTCGCTTATATTGCAAGTGGCAGAAGTGACGCATACGTGACGTTAAGGCTCGCACCATGGGATTATGCCGCCGGATGCGTGTTACTTGATGAGGTAGGGGGTGTTTACTCCAATATTCACGGAGAACCACTGTCCTTCCTAGAGAAAAACAGCATTGTGGCAGGGAATCGATCTATTTGTGAGAAGATCCTACATGATTACATAAAAGGAAGAGAAAATAAAAGATAAACATCATCACTTCATTCTCATGAAGTGATTTTTTGTTTTTGATGAAACTTTTTGGCAAGACAAATGTCTATACGAATGAGGCCTTAATTTGATTCCATACCATATATATAGACAAAAAGGTAAAAAAGAAAATTTGAAATGCGCTACTATGGAAAGCTAATATATCGAGCGTGTATCGTGTACGCCGTCATGATCATTCTATATTGGTTGAAATAAAAAACCCCATCTGGATAAAACCAGATGGGGTTTTTTGAGCTTAGTTTAACTTTTCTTTCGCAAGTTGAACTGCATCATAGAAAGTTATTAATTGCTCTTGAGGAATTTTCTTAAGCAATTGGTTTAAAATAAGTAATTCAGTAGTTTTGAATCCAAGACCTTTTGCGATTTTTGAATCAATCACAACGTTCCCTTTTTTGTCTAGAACTAGTGCATCGCCAACAAGATCAACGATTCTGATGACTGATTTGAAAAGCTTTTCGAATTTAGTTGCTTCTTCTTTAGTAAGACCAAGTTCAACAGCTTTTTCTGCATCAAAAACCAATTTTCCTTTTTCGTTTTTAGTGATGCTTTCACTGAAAACGATTGTAAGAACAGCTGCGCGATCTAAGAATTTCTCAGCCGCGGCCGCTTCTTCTTCAGTAAGACCGAGCTCAACAGCTTTTTTCACATCGAATGTGTAGGTGTTGTCTTCCTCAACAAATGAACTGACGAGAATATTGATGACACGCCCGTTCTTCTCCAATAAATCTTTAATGACCTGTTGCTGTTCAAAAGGAATCCCTTTGAAAGTTGCAGCATTTGCTTGCCCAGGAGCTACTGTTGTGAAAGTAAGAATGATAGCTAAAGCGAAAAATACAACAGAGCTGAGCGATTTGCTCAAAAACTTCTTCATGCTTCTTTTCTCTCCCTTTTCTGTTAAATTTTGATGCAAGAACAGCATACCATGAGAAACTTTGTGGAAGAATAGGAAAATTGTAGCTTTATGTTTGTATTTGGAGAACTATAAAAGTTCTTGTCGAAAAATGTAGAGGTGCGTATTACTTAAATTTGCCAAGACTATTTTATATTTTCAGCAACCTAACTCGACAATTCATAGGTGAATGGTCTTGGTTTGAGTCAAAATAAAAAGCCTTCTACATATAGAATGTAAAAGGCTTTTGATAAAATTTATGATGACACGTTTAATTTTCTTTTTAATGTAAATCCTGTACCCATGAAAATCATGGCGAACACGATACTCAAGCATGTCCCCAGTATGCTTTTTTCTGCAACAGATACCCCAATAAACGCCATACTGACGACTGCAAGTAATGCACATAATAATAGAAGCCATTTGATTTGTTTCATTTGTCTCCATCCCTTTTTTTAGAGTTAATATAAGTTTACAGAAAAACGATCGGCATTTAAAGGGGATTGTGATATAATATGAAAGTTATCTAATTATTTTAGGAGATGAAAATGTGAAACTTCGAAAAGACCTTCGCAACATCGCAATTATTGCCCACGTTGACCATGGTAAAACGACGCTTGTTGACCAATTGCTCCATCAAGCTGGTACTTTCCGTGCGAATGAAAATATCGCTGAGAGAGCCATGGATTCAAATGATTTAGAGCGAGAGCGCGGTATTACGATTTTAGCTAAAAATACTGCGATCCATTATAAAGATACACGCATTAATATTTTAGATACACCAGGACACGCCGATTTCGGTGGTGAAGTTGAGCGTATCATGAAAATGGTAGATGGTGTACTTCTCGTTGTGGACGCTTATGAAGGCTGTATGCCTCAAACACGATTTGTGCTGAAAAAAGCACTTGAGCAAAACTTAACACCAATTGTTGTTGTCAATAAAATTGACCGCGACTTTGCTCGTCCGGCTGAAGTGATTGATGAAGTCATTGACTTGTTCATTGAATTGGATGCTACAGAAGAACAGCTTGAATTCCCAGTTGTGTATGCATCAGCGATCAATGGTACGGCAAGTAACGATGCGAGCAAGCAAGATGAAAACATGGAATCGTTGTTTGAAGCGATTGTCAACCATATTCCAAGCCCAATCGACAACCATGAAGAGCCGCTTCAATTCCAAGTGGCGCTACTTGATTACAATGATTATGTTGGAAGAATTGGAATCGGCCGTGTTTTCAGAGGAACGATGCAAGTAGGACAGCAAGTTGCCCTAATGAAAGTCGATGGTAGTGTGAAACAATTCCGTGTGACGAAGATTTTTGGTTTCCAAGGGTTAAAACGAGTGGAAATCAACGAAGCGAAAGCTGGAGATCTTGTCGCTGTATCTGGTATGGAAGACATCAACGTCGGTGAAACAGTTTGTCCGGTAGAACACCAAGAGGCACTGCCAATCCTTCGTATTGATGAGCCAACACTTCAAATGACGTTTGTTGTCAATAACAGCCCATTTGCAGGTCGCGAGGGAAAATACGTGACATCACGAAAAATTGAAGAGCGTTTAGAGCAGCAGCTTCAAACAGACGTAAGTCTTCGCGTAGATCCAACTGATTCACCTGATGCTTGGGTTGTATCTGGACGCGGTGAGCTTCACTTATCGATTCTGATTGAGAATATGAGACGTGAAGGATTTGAACTGCAAGTATCGAAGCCAGAAGTTATTGTAAAAGAAGTGGATGGTGTTCGATGTGAGCCTGTAGAGCGCGTTCAAATTGATGTGCCAGAAGAGCATACTGGCTCTGTCATGGAATCAATGGGTGCAAGAAAAGGTGAAATGATTGACATGATCAATAATGGTAACGGTCAAGTTCGCCTGATCTTTACAGTTCCATCACGTGGTTTAATCGGATATACAACTGAATTTCTTTCATTAACTCGTGGTTTTGGTATTCTGAACCATACATTTGACAGCTACCAGCCAATGCAGTCTGGTCAAGTTGGCGGACGCCGTCAAGGTGTACTTGTTTCAATGGAAACAGGTAAAGCGACTGCTTACGGAATCCAAGGCGTTGAAGAGCGCGGTGTGATCTTTGTTGAGCCGGGTACTGAAGTATATCAAGGAATGATTGTTGGTGAACATAACCGTGAGAACGACCTTGTTGTCAACGTTAGCCGTATGAAACAACAAACAAACGTACGTTCTGCGACAAAAGATCAAACGGTTAGTATGAAAAAACCACGGATTATGTCACTTGAGGAATCTCTCGAGTACTTAAATGAAGATGAATACTGTGAGGTTACCCCTGAATCTATTCGTCTAAGAAAGAAAATTTTAGATAAAAACGAACGTGAAAAAGCAGCGAAGAAGAAAAAGCTAGCAGGATTATCATAATTCCATGAAGAATTAAAAAGATAGAACCCTGAAAGATAAGGGGAGGGAATCTTTTTGAATGATCAGGAAGTAAGTGAGAATTTATCCTTTTTCGCGATGCTGTTTCGTGTCGATGAAAATCCGCAAACGGGGATGTGGCTCCTATATGGCACCATCCTTGTTTTAGCGATTATTGTTTTTAAGCTCGGCTTTGCTAGACGTTTACCGATTTTAAAAGCGCTCGTGATTTATTTGTTTTTGATTTTTGGCTGCACGTTTCTCACGTTTCTAGGGATCTTTTTGCCAGTAGCAGAAGGCCTTGTTGTGGCAGCTGCCATTTTGATTATTTATAAAATACGGCTGCATCGTGCGAAAAAAGCAGGAACAGTGAATACGTAAAAAAGACCTGAACATGTGGT
>NZ_NKHG01000020.1 GCF_002744245.1 Bacillus pumilus
TTCTTGGGCGTATACGACCGTAACAGAGAAGCTTGACGTCAAATGATGCCAATGAGTCCAAGAAAAACGTACGCAAGAACAGGTCCGGCAAAAGGTAGTATAAGTGCAAATGGAAAGGATGCTAATAATGAAGCCAAAATGACGTTTTTCTTGCCAAATCGATCTGCAAGCGGTCCGCCTAAAAATGTCCCGACTGCACCTAGAATGAGAAATAAGAAGATATAAGTCTGTGATTCTTTAATCGTCACACCGTATTGTTCAATGGCATAGAATGCATAGAAATTCGAAATGGCATTCACATACCAAGAGCGGGCAAAAATAAGGAAGACGATAATGCCGAGTGCTGTGAGTGCAGATTTGCGGTGAATAGCAGATCTTGCAACTTTGGCATGAGCTGTCTTCGCTTGCGCTCTAATCGTTTGCAGCTTCCCGGCGTACCATCTTGAAATATAGAGAAGAAAACCGACAGCAATCATTCCAACAATCGTAAACCAAGCGACGCCTGTTTGACCAAGCGGGACGAGCATTAATGCAGCGATAAGTGGTGCAAATGCTTGACCTGTATTCCCTCCAACTTGATAGATGGACTGGGCGAGTCCTCGTCTTGGACCAGCTGCCATGTTGGCAACACGTGAGCCCTCTGGGTGGAAGATCGCAGAGCCGAGTCCGATAAAGACGACGCAAAGCAAAATGGTGGCAAAGGATGGAGCGAAAGCAAGCCCGAATATACCGACAGCACTTGAGAATAAAGCAATAGGAAGTGCATAAGGCATCGGTTTTTTATCTGTGTACCATCCAATGGCGGGCTGCATCACAGAGGAGACCATATTTAATGTGAAGGCAATGAGCCCTAATTGTGTAAAGGTCAGCCCCATTGAGCGTTCTAAAATAGGGAACATGGCAGGAATAACGGCCTGCAATGTGTCGTTGAGCATATGGCAAATACCAATCATCAATAAAATGGGGTAAACCGTTGAGCCAGTGACAGCTTTTTGGGGTTTATCTTTTGCACGAGCAGCAATAGTCAATGAGACTTCCTCCTTTCATTCTACTGTTTTTTTTGCATTCCCCTCATTTTATTCATAAGGTGAACTATGAAGCAATAGCAAATTGTCATGATTTAGAAAAAAAGAGAATACCTTATATGGAAGTGTTGCCGGAAACATGGCGGTTCAGCGGGGAGGGGGTGAGAGGAAATTGTCTTACATCATTTGCAATATGCGGATTTGAAGGGTCTGCAAATTCATAATCAGAGGGAAAAAGAGAGTCATACGAATCGAGATCCGGACCAAGCTGAATTATGATTTATTGCATCAACAGATGATTGATTATAAGTCCATCTTCAATGAGCACATTTCAAAAAACGTGGAAACGAAGCGCGCGATTCGGAAAGATGCCGTCCGGTGCTGTTCGTTCATGATTTCAGCCAGCCCCCGAATTTTTTGAGGGGCTTTCGCCGGAGCGCAAAAAAGCATTTTTTCAATCGAATTTGGCGTTTTTCAGGAGCGCTACGGAAAAGAAATCGAAAAAGCCATGAGATCGTCCCTTGGCTTTATAACGGTCAGATGTTAAAAGTGAATGGGTAATATTGGAATGTTCGCGTATGTTTTCTCTTTGCATCAATATCCGTCTCAACACTGTGAAAAGAGAGGGGATTGTAACGTGTATCGTTTGCTAAAAACCACCTTTAGCACTGCTTGCATTTTAGCAGCCGGATTGCTGTGGATGTCCATCGTTCCTCAGCAGGCCTTCGCTCATGGTTTTATCGAAAAACCTGGGAGCAGAGCGGCTCTGTGCAGTGAGGCTTTCGGATTTCTCAATCTGAATTGTGGAAGCGTGATGTATGAGCCGCAAAGCCTCGAAGCGAAAAAAGGGTTTCCGCATAGCGGCCCGGCAGATGGACAAATCGCATCCGCTGGCGGACTATTCGGCGGAATTCTTGATCAGCAGTCGGAAAATCGCTGGTTTAAACATATCATGACCGGCGGAGAACACACCTTTACCTGGACATATACTGCCCCCCACAATACGAGCCAATGGCACTACTATATCACCAAAAAAGGCTGGGATCCTGACAAACCGCTTAAGCGCGCAGACTTTGAACTGATTGGCGCCGTTCCGCATGACGGTTCCCCTGCATCTCGCAATTTATCTCACCACATTTATATTCCTGAAGACCGCCTCGGGTATCATGTCATACTTGCCGTATGGGATGTGGCTGATACTGAAAACGCTTTCTATCAAGTGATTGATGTTGATCTAGTGAACAAATAAAGCCTTTGGACTTTTCTTGAGCTGTTTGGAAAACCGATTTGTGAATCAGCGGATTTTGGTGCATACAGAGAAAATAAGCAATCAAAAACCCCGGCTCTCCAAAACGTGCCGGGGTTTTTGAGATTCGTTATTTCTTTTTCTTCATTGCGGCTGCCATAAACGGCAGCAGGGTGCCGAACAGCATCGTACCGCCGAAGAAATTCCCGAGGCAAGATTGTGAGGGGACTTGCTGCGGGAGGGGTGAAATAAAAAGCGCAGGATTCCTGGCGAATACGAAAAGCTGGTATACTTTTTTGATCAGAATTGAAGAAGATGATGAGGTAGCGAATGAGAGCTTTGAGGTCATGGCAGTCAGCCTGCTTTGTTACTATTATGTAGTCCTGTTTTTGGATATTATGTCATTTATCGTACTTATTATTACAATGCTTATTGTTCCAATTAATAACCCTATGCTTATATAAATATCGTTTAGAAATATAAAGCTAATGATTGAAGATCGAATCAATATACTGTTAACTAAGAAAACTATAGTTAGTAGTTTCACATTTATTTTATCCATAATATACTTTATTAATAAAAATATAGGCAAACTTATTAAAGATATGTAAGCGAAAAGTTTAATGTTTTCTTCAAAAATTAGACTAACAGAATAGCTAAATATAATAGATGTGAAAATGATAGTACCTATGTTTTTATCAAATTTAATGTGATTGTTCTATCTCTATTAGCATTGGTATTTGCTGTGGTTTTTTATCCTGTATCAAATGCTGAAGCTGTTGAGTCTGAAGGGGAATTGAAATTTAATGAATGAATAACAGTTAGATTTAGCGTTGGAAATTGCTGAATCTGATTTAACACAAACAACTGTTGTTAAAGATGGCTTATTGACTATGAAATATGGTTCTTATAAAGAGGCCAATGTTAGTAAGAAAGCTTTTAAACGTTTTAACGAAGCAACACGATTCCTTTATTTATATAATCATTTGCCATAATTACTAACATGAGTCAACGGTAAGCGGGACGAAAGTGAGCATTAAGGAGTTGACTCGTTCACAAAATCAAAGAGACACAAGCTCTTAATGGAGCGTGTGTCTCTAAAGGGTTATTCATAAAAAGAAGCGATCACAGGTTTCATTTTTTGAATGACAAGTCCACTGCCGCCACGGTTTTTTACACCTTCGATCATGCCGACGAGGACGTAATCTTCTTTTTTAGGATTAAACGCAAGTAAAAATCCATTTTCAGTGCCGTCTGTCGCACCTTGTTTGCTTTTTAGCTCTGCGGTTCCAGTTTTCGCAGCGATATCTGCTCCTTTGATTTGTAAGGAGTGAGCTGTTCCGTTTGGATTTGTGACGACTTGAGTCAGCGCGTCTTTCACCGTGTTTGCCGCGTCTTCTTTGATGATCTGTTTTGGTGATGCTGTTTTTTCATTTTGAATGACTCGAGGGTAGACAAGCTTTCCTCCTGTTGCAAATGGAGAATAGGCATGTATTTGCTCAATCGGTGACATGAGTAATTCACCTTGGCCATATGCCGAGTCAGCGAGTAAGATGTCTGATTGAATGCCATCGTTCGACACTTGTGCTGGTTTCATTGTAAATGGCATGTGTAAATCTTCACCAAACCCAAATGTTTTCACTTTTTTCTCGTAGGTGTCTTTTCCAATTTCAAGTGCTTCCTGTCCGAAATAAATATTGTCTGAGTATACAAGGGCATCGACCATATTCACTTTTTCTTTGGCGTGCACCCGTGTAATTTGATAATTTCCCCATGATTGATCCTTTTGCCATTTCAGTCCTTGGATGGTGCGCACTTTATTAGGCTTTGTGACACCTGTTTCTAGCCCAATCGCTGCTGTAATGGTTTTGAATGTGGACCCTGGTGCATACCGGCTCGCATACCGAGCTTGGAAGGGGAGGTCTGGATTTTCACTGTATGCCTGATATTGCTTAGGTGTGATGCCGTTTGTCATGAGATTGACATCGTAGGAAGGGGTGCTGACAAGCGCTAATAGGTCACCAGATGATGGATTCATGATGGTGACGGCCCCTTTTTCACCTTTCAGCTGTTGATAGGCTTTTTTCTGTAGAGAAGCATCAATGGTCAGCTTGACTGTTTTTCCGTCTTTTCGATCTGTTTTTTGCAACGTTTCTTCAATGCCTGTTTCATCATGGACAATGAGAATGCTTCCGCCATCTTGTCCTCTTAAGTTTTTGTCGAATGTGAATTCAAGACCGGTTTTGCCAATGATTTGATCAGCCTTTAATGCCGGATTTCTTTTGATATCATCTGCATTTGCTTTTCCTACATAGCCGGTCAGGTGAGCAGCAGCCTCGTTATATGGGTAGTAGCGCATTTCCTTTGATTGATAGGTGACGCCTTTTATGTCCTTTGGAATTGGCTCTTGCTCTAACATAGACTTCAGCGGGACAAACGTGTCATCAGTGACCCATGCTTGTTTCAGCTGATTTTGAATCAATTCTTTATCTATATCAAAGGCTTTGCTGATTTTGTTGATATTGCTTTCTTTTGCCTTTCCTGTTCCAAGCTTTCCTGGGATGACACCAAGTGCGTTTCCACCCGTTGTTTCAGCTAAAGTACGCCCTTTTCGATCCACAATATTTCCACGTACAGCAGGGTCTGATTTCACTTTGATGGTATCCCCTTTTTCCATTTGCGGGAAGATGAGATTTGGTTTCCAGTCCACTTTCCACTTGTCATCTTCTTCAGAGAGAACACCCTTGTAAGATAGCTTGTTCAGCTTTCCAAGAGTCGTTTTCATCGTCACATCATACGTAAATTGATACCCATTTCCTTTTTCCTGTTTTTCTACTTTGACCTTTGAAACGTTCAGATCATAAGCACCAATTCCACTAAAGATATTTTCATATTTTTCTACTAGTTCTTTTTTAGAGAAGTCATTGGCTTTCAGAGATGAACTCGTGACCTCATCTGCCAGCTTCGTAAAGTCTTTCTTCTCGATCTGTTTCGTAAAGGATTGGGCTGTCTGCAAAGCCTTTTTTTCCTTTGAGAAAAGAATATCTTTTAAGAAAAAGAGAGCCGCAGCAATCACGATGATGCTAAGAAGAGGGATGATGACCTTTTTCTGTTTCCAAAATGATTTTTTTTGATCTGTATACAATGAAAACACCTCAATTTTTGATTAGATCCTCTATATTTTACAGTTATTACGTATGGTTTGTATAGTTTCTCCTATGAAAATAGACCAAGGCATCATGTGATGGTTGTATGAATGTGGATAAATGATAAGAGGCTTCGGTGAAAGATATCTTCATTTTTTCTAATGATTTAAAGGATTTTTTAAGAGATTATCGAATGTGGAAAATTAGAAAAAATACTTTACAAGCGTTTTCATTAGGGGGGATTGTGATCGTTTATAAAAAAGTGAATTTGACTGGACTTGTTCTTGGACCAACACTCTTCTTGTTGATTCTTTTCTTCATATCAGATGATGAATTGACCTATGCAGCGAGAGTGGTATTAGGCATTACGGCTTGGACTGCGACGTGGTGGGTGACAGAAGCATTGCCGATACCAGCAACCTCTTTATTGCCAATCATCCTTTTGCCAACACTTGGCGGGCTCTCTATGGAGCAAACATCAAGGGCTTATGGAGACCCGATTGTCTTTATGTACATGGGCGGATTTATGATCGCCATAGCAATTGAAAAGTGGAATTTACATAGAAGAATGGCATTACATATTTTAAAGATCATTGGCACAAGAAGTGATCGCATTGTATTAGGTGTCATGATCGCTACTGCCTTTTTATCTATGTGGATTTCTAACGCAGCGACTGCACTGATGATGCTGCCGGTGGCACTGGCTGTTATTAAAGAGGTCAAGACGAACGAAATCTTATCTGGTGCATCTCTTGATCGATTCAGCAAAAGCATCTTATTGTCGGTTGCTTATTCGGCATCAATAGGTGGTTTGGCGACACTCGTTGGGTCTGTGCCAAATGCTGTATTTGCTGCGATGTCAAAAAAGCTGCTAGATCGAGATATTATGTTCTTTGAATGGTTTTTGTTCGGTTTTCCCATCGCTATTGTTCTTCTCATTCTCTTATTTTTGTATTTGACCAAGATACAGTTCAAGGTAGAACACACAGGTGAGATGAGTGTGGCGTTCATAAAGAAGGGATTAGAGGATTTAGGGAAAATGAAACAAGAGGAAAAATGGGTTTTTGCTGTTTTTCTGATGACGGCGTTTTTGTGGATATTTAAAATCTTTTTGTTTGGAGGTTTCACCGTATCTGATACGTCTATCGCTATTTTTGGTGCGGTGCTGCTATTTCTCATACCAGCTACAAATGGGGAGAGAATACTAGAATGGCAGGATATGAAACAACTGCCATGGGGGCTTTTGCTTTTATTTGGTGGTGGACTATCACTTGCTACCGGCTTTGCAGAGACCAATCTAACAGGATGGATCGGGGAAAATTTACAGCATTTAAATGGGCTTTCGTATCTCATGCTATTGATTATTTTAACAGGTGCTATTTTATTTATGACAGAAATTATGTCAAATACAGCTGTGGCCAATATGATTATTCCGATTACGGTAGGGCTTGGCCTTGCGATTGGCATTGAGCCTTATGGTTTAATGGCTGCGGCTGCTTTGGCTTCCTCATGTGCCTTTATGCTGCCGATCTCCACACCGCCAAACGCGGCTGTTTTTAGTGCGGACGTGTTGAAAATATCAGTTATGGTCAAGGTGGGTTTTTGGTTAAATATCATCAGTATTATAGCGATTGTCCTTGCGGTTTATTTCTGGCTGCCGATCGTGCTTAAAAGCTGAGCGGATTATTAAGAAGAGGGCTTTGTTCGGATCGAAATGAATTCCTTTGAAAATGCGTAAGCGGTGAATGTCTGACAAAATAGTTAGCGAGTGGCAACATTCAGATAATAAACAAAAAAGAGACCGGGAATCCCCGTGTCTCTTTTCTAATGTGTTTGATTCAGATGGCTTTTTCGTCTTGCATAGGTGAAATAGACAACGACACCAATGGCCACCCAAATAAGAAAGGCTCGCCATGTGACCCAAGAAAGCGTGGTCGCCAATTTGATACAAATGATGGCACTAATGATCGGAAGAACAGGCACGAATGGTACTTTAAAGGCTGCTTTGACATTCGGATGTTTTTTCCGTAAAACAATAACGGCAATCGAGATGACAGTAAATGCAGCAAGTGTACCAATGCTGACTAAATTAGCCAGCGTCGATAAATTCACAAATCCAACGATACATGCTGCAACAGCACCTGTCAGCCAAGTGTTCGCAACGGGTGTTTTGGATGTCGGATGAACCTTTGAGAAAATCTTTGGCATCAGACCATCACGGCTCATCGCAAAGGTTAAGCGAACCTGTGCATACACCAAGGCGATTAAAACCGTTGTAATCCCAATAATGGCACCTGCTGATATAATACCAGCCACACTATTGAGGCCGACGACTTGAAGAGCAAAAGCAACAGGATCACTGACATTCAGCTTTGTATAGTGAACCATGCCTGTTAAAACAAATGAAACGCCGATGTATAAAATGGTACAAACACCGAGCGCACCGATAATTCCAATCGGCATCGCTTTTTGCGGATTTTTGACTTCTTCTGATGCATTGGCGATCGCATCAAATCCAAGGTAAGCAAAAAAGACAGTCGCTGCTCCTGCAATCACGCCCTCAAAGCCCATTGGCATAAATGGTGTCCAGTTTTCAGGTTTGACGTAAGCGAAGCCTGAAATGATAAAGAGAAGGACAATGGCAATTTTGATCAGCACAATGATGTTATTCAGCTTGGTGCTCTCTTTCACACCTCTTGAGACAATAAAGGTAATGAGTAAGATAATGAGTGCGCCTGGCAGGTTGAAGACGGCACCATCAGCGGCGCCAGGGGCAGCCGATAATGCCTTTGGTATATGCAGACCAAATCCGCTAAGCAGTGATTGAAAATAGGATGACCATCCACTTGCTACAGCAGAGAGTGCCACTACATATTCAAGCATCAAATCCCAGCCCATTAAGAAGGCAAGGAATTCACCAAGGGTTGCGTAAGAATACGTATAGACGCTTCCTGACACAGGAATGGACGAGGAGAATTCCGCGTAGCAAAAAGCAGCAAGGGCGCATGCGATCGCAGCCAAAATGAAAGATATAATAATCGCAGGTCCAGCATCCTTAGCTGCCGCAACCCCCGTAATCACAAAGATACCAGTCCCAACGACACAGCCAATGCCAAGCAAGATTAAATCAAACGTACTCAAAGAACGACTGAGCCGCTTCGTTTGACTTTCAAGCATGAGCTGGTCGAGAGACTTTTTTCGAAATAAAGAACTCATGTTGACCTCCTAATGGATAAATCTTTTCGTAAGACGAATGTTAGTATATGCGTAAATGGCAATTTAGTCAATTGGTTGAAAAACGCTTTAAATCAATAAAGTATTAAACATCACAAGATCATTTGTAAGTATACAGAGACATCCGCCTGCACATGGCAGACGGATGTGATGACAGACTATCTATTCAGCAAATATTTTTTCGTTGTACAGCACACTCGGATGGGTTGGGTAATGTGCTGAGGAGGCAAGGTGATGTTTTTTGGCTTGATCCCAATCGCCTAGCTGATCATAACAATAGCAAAGCTGGAGGTGAGGATACCACGTTTTATACTGTGTGAGTGTAAAGGCCGTTTCGTTTTCAGGAGCCGTCAGCGCCTGCTCATACCAAAAGATAGCGGCTTGATGTTTGTTTTGCGTTTTAAAATGATCCCCAACTCGGCAGCAAAACTCTGGACGGGGCTGGTCATATAAGAAGGAGCGCAATAATGAGGATAAGGCCGCTTCCTCGAAACCGACCGCATAATAGCAGTCAGCTAAATATTGACATGTGCGAATTTCATCCTCAATCCAGCACTGTTTTTTTGCTAAAAATTCATGATAAAAACGAATCGCCCTGACATGCTGTCCGTTGTCCTTTAATTCATTGGCAAAGTAAAAGAGGTCACGAGGCGTCATGCTCTCTCCCTTTTCAAGCATGTCTTCATAAATTCTCAGGTTGCGCCCACGTTCGCCAGTGGTTGTTTTCTTGCGCTTTTGATGTGTGACGGCGATATCGGCCGGAAAGATGTTGCCATAGACCTGGAGAAATTCATGAACGGCCCCGTACCACTGAAAGTTCAAGGCACGCTTCACGAGCCGATTCCTTCTATATTTAAAATTCACCTGACCGTCCTCGTTAAATCCAACGTGATAAAACATAGAGACGGCATCCACTGCTGGATCAAGTGTTTTCTTGAGTTCAAGAAGTTTTTGGCGGTCTTCTTCAAGCAGAACATCATCTGCATCAAGCCATAAGATATACTCTTTTGTTGCATGTGAAAAAGCGAAATTGCGTGCTTTTGCAAAGTGCTGGACCCATTCAAAATCCATCACATGTGCTGAAAAGGAGTGAGCAATTTCTTTCGTTCGGTCTGTTGATCCTGTATCAATGATGATCATCTCATCTACTATGTCTTGAACAGAAGATAGGCAGTCCGCTAAAACCTCCTCTTCATTTTTTACAATCATACATAAGCTAATGGTTATCATCTTTAGATCACCTCTTCATAGTGTATCGAGCATCAAAAGGAAACATTCTTTTCAGCAGCGGGTTTTTTAAAACTAGTTTTCTGCTACTGGCTGATTTAAAATAAAGGAAGAATCTATGTAAGGGCTGATAAAAATGAGTTTATTGAATGTTGAAGGATTATATAAAACTTATGGCGAAAAAACGCTGTTTGATCATATCTCTTTTCATATAGAACCAAAAGAACGCATCGGCTTAATTGGACCGAATGGAACAGGGAAATCGACACTTCTGAAGGTGATTGCAGGACTTGAATTGTTTGAGGAAGGTGACATCACGAAAGCAGGGACACTTGATATCGAATTTCTAGAGCAAGATCCTGAAATGAGCGGAAACGAAACGATTCTTGAGTATGTTTTTTCTGGAACAGCACCGATCATTCAAACGATGAAGGCATATGAACAGGCGCTCGCTGATTTAGAGCAAGATCCGCAAAATGAAGCCAGACAAGAGGCACTCATGCGCATGCAAAATCGAATGGACCAAGAGGATGCATGGGATGCAAACCTTTCGGCGAAAACGATTTTGACAAAGCTTGGTGTCAAAGATGTCAATCGACGGGTTCATGCACTATCGGGCGGTCAGAAAAAACGTGTCGCGATTGCCAAAAATTTAATACAGCCTGCGGGATTGCTGATATTAGATGAGCCGACCAACCATCTAGATAATGCAACCATTGAATGGCTTGAAGGATACTTGAGTCAATACAGCGGTGCTGTCATCCTCGTGACGCATGATCGTTATTTCTTAAACCGCGTAGCCAATCGGATTTATGAGTTAAGTCAAGGTCAGCTTTATACGTATAAAGGAAATTATGAAATCTTTTTAGAAAAAAGAGCGGAAAGAGAAGCAGAGGCTCAGGTGAAAGAAACAAAACGCCAAAACCTGCTCAGACGTGAGCTTGCTTGGCTGAGAAGAGGGGCGAAAGCAAGAACGACGAAGCAAAAAGCACGCATTGGCAGAGTAGAAGAGCTGAAGGATCAAAAAGGGCCCGATGCAAAGGGTGAGCTTGATTTTGCTATCGGCTCGCACCGCCTAGGAAAACAGGTGATCGAGGCAGAAGACATCACCATTTCATTTGGTGACCAGACACTTGTGGAGCGATTTACGGATCTAGTCGTGCCGGGCGACCGTATTGGATTTATTGGACCGAACGGGGTAGGAAAAACCACCTTACTTCATTGTCTAGCGGGCAAAATAGAACCGACAACCGGACGATTGATCATTGGACAAACGGTTCGTATCGGCTATTACACGCAGGATCATAAAGAAATGAATGAAGAGCTGAACATCATTGATTACATCAAAGAAACAGCTGAAATCGTAAAGACAGCTGATGGCGCCATTGTGACAGCAGAGCAAATGCTAGAGCGATTTTTATTCCCAAGATCGATGCAGCGGACCTTTATTCGCAAGCTGTCAGGGGGAGAACGCCGCAGGCTATATTTATTAAAAGTCTTGATGGAAGAGCCGAATGTTCTCTTTTTAGATGAGCCGACGAACGATCTAGATACAGAGACGCTCAGCATTTTAGAGGATTATTTAGAGCAGTTCCCTGGCGTTGTCATGACGGTATCGCATGATCGCTATTTCCTAGACCGAGTCGTCAATCGCTTGCTTGTATTTGAAGGAAATGGACGCATCTCACATTTCCAAGGAGCTTACAGCGATTACATGGAGCAAGAAAAAGAGCTGAAACGTACAGAATCAGAAAGACCTGCTGAAAAACAAGGAGAAGCCGCACCTAAAAAGAGAAAAAAACTTTCCTATAAAGACCAGCTTGAATGGGATGGGATTGAGGACCGCATTCAGGCTTTAGAGGGAAAACACCAGCAGCTTGAAGCGAGCATTGCAGAGGCTGGCAGTGATTTTGGGAAAATTCAAGAGCTGATGGACGAACAAAAAGCAGTGGCTGAAGAATTAGAACAAGCGATGGATCGCTGGACAGAACTGTCACTAATGATTGAGGAATTAGAAAGCAATTAAGTGTGTTGACAAACCTTCGATTACAGTCAATCACGTAGAAAATGAAACGAAGGGCTAAAATGGACTTTATTTTAGCTCTTTGTCTTCTTTTCAGCGTGATAGAAAACCTTTGAAGTCTAGGAGGGACGAGTACCGGCGCGGAGCGAATGTGACATTCGTGAG
>NZ_NKHG01000124.1 GCF_002744245.1 Bacillus pumilus
GCTTCTCCCGATTTGTACTCAATCCGTTTTTCACTTGGTTTCTTACCCTTAATCCCAAGCGTCCGCAGATTAATATAAGTAGAGCCAACTGTATCAAATCCGCCCGTTTTCCAATTGAAATCTATATCAATCCGTCCTTCCAATGACTCTCCATTATGGATTACCTCTGGAACTGAATCCAATTCCTTAAGTGTGATTTGAAGCAATGGTGGCTGTTCAAACACCCGCGGCTCAAGGTTCTCTGCTTCTTCTTTGGTCATCAAGGTTGGGATTCCTAGACCTTTAACTGTTGTTGCATATTCAATACCGTGTTTAATGCCTGCAACATATTTTAGCTCTTCGTACGGATTATAGAATCCAGATACTGTTACACCCTTATCTCTTAAGATTGTGATAGTTTCCTCCTGTACGCCTTCGTCAACCAACACAGTATTTAAAAAGCCACTGCTTTTAGCGGTAGTCTCTCCGATAATCCGTACATTTGGATAGTCTTCTCTATAATCCTTAACCATTAAATCCTTGACGACAATCGGCAATTCTTTAATTTTAGCAAGATGTACAAGCGCTTTTGTCTTTCCGATTCGCCTTGTTTTTCTATTCGTAACAATCAAAGTCTTTTTAGATAACGCCTCATCCAGTTGGTCATAGATGCTTCTGTAAGTTAAGTCTAAATACATTTTCAACACTCTCCTCATAATAAAAAGCACCTATCATTTGGACAGGCGCTTCACATTTATTCATTCAATAGAACTTTTTTAAATAGCAACATATTTTAGATTAGCTTCTGGATTCGCTAACGACAGCAAACCTAGAACAGATCTTGCAACGTTAATTGAGATATTACCAGAATTAATATCATTCAAAAGCTGTTCAGCTTGCATTCGTTCATCATCAACTTCTGTTGTCGCAGGGGTTGTTTTATTTTTGTCGCTCATACCATTACCTCCTGATAATTGTTTGGTCTCCATATAAAAAAGCACCGTCCATTTAGACAGTGCTTTCAGTAAAATGTTGTAGTAGATTACATCATCTTTGAATTCAAATGTTTGTACTGTGTTCAATATCAGGGTTTCTACACAAGAAAAAGATATTAATAAGTGTAGTACCCTTTTACAATACCTTTACTTGTTTTATACCCTAATGCTCTGAATGCTTTTGGACTCACGTCCAATACTGCGTTTGGCAATCTACCAACATCATATTTATATACTGTAATCACTTTATGTGGTTTTGCTTTTGTTCTTACTCTTAGTTTTGTACCTTTTTTCGGTACGTCAAAACCCATTTTAGTTGCTGCATCCCAATGACCTAGTCTTTTTCCATCTGCACCTTTTTTGCCGACACCATTATACCAAGTAATATTGCCACTTACTTTTTTTGCACTTGCTTCATTTGAAAAACTAAATGCTACAAATAAACTAGCTATTGTTACGATAGCGGTAATAAGTTTTATTTTCATAAAAAATCCTCCGTGTTTAATTTCTGCACTTATTATACACGAAGGCACACCCCGTTATTTTACATTAGCATTACAATTGGTATACAAGTTAACCACTTTTATAACAATAATGTTCTATCCACGTTATTTCGTCCAATCTAAATTTCTTTATATCAAATAGAACAGGCAGCCATCACCAACACAAAGACGCCCCACAGGGACGTCCAATATAAAAGTAATTAAGATTAAATTTTATTTATTCACACGACGACAACAAGGATTTTTCAAATCACTTCCACAATCGTACTCTTCAACACAGCACTCATTCTCATACGATTCTGTCACTGGATAAAAATTCTCAATTCTTTTAATGTGTTTATTTACATTTGTAATATGAGTTGGATGAATTCGTCTGATTGTATTCTCGCTCGTTGTTGTTTTGACAATATTACATGTTGGCGAGACAATTGTTTCGTCCTTACAATGCTTTCTCCTACGTGAACAAAAGAAAAAATCGTCCATTCTGTTGCGGCCCATATCAACACCCTTTCAACAGTTTTAGCTTTCATCACATCATATTAAAAAATAGTCAGATTATCCTGTGCTCTCATCACTACAAATTAAAAATCCGCAATATCACTATAGATCATAGATATGAATAGTTCTATCAATCTATCGCATAATACAATATTACAACCTTTTTCACGTCATGCTGCGCCAACATTACGCCAAAAATACGCCACTTTCACGCCAAAATTCAGCCAAAATAAAAACACCTCTAAACGGGTGCTTTAAATACAACTTCATTGAGCGCATACGCCAGGTCTAGGAACGCCTTTCCTTTCAAGCGTGTATACGATCTCTCACTCATGCCGATTTCATTGTATACCTGATAATCGAAAACAGGTTCTTGCTGCATGTAACGTTTTATAATGATCTGTCTTTCATAAGCAGGAAGACGATTGACAGCCTTTTGCACTCTCTCAAGAAAGGCATTTCGCTTTTGCTCCCACTCAATACGTTTAATGGCTGTGCTTTCAGTGGACGAACGGAAAGCGTTGGTAGTAGCGGGCGGCACTATGCTGAATCCTCCTGTTATCTTCGGCAGCATATCGTCCGGGACCTGGAGAAGATACAAACGATAGTTGTCGAGTATACTTTCAACTCTTTTTCTCGTTTCCTTTTTGTCTATTACAGGCGGTTCACCCAACATTAGCGTATCCCCTTTCTCCCGATCTCAATTCCTCTACCTTTCGAGCGATCTTTTTTCTCGCTCTCTCTATGTTTTTTGAATAGTGCCTTTCGCTACTCCGTGAAGTGCGGCGCATTTGCTGAAAGATAGGTTATGACCAACAACGTTTATGAATATCTCTTTCTCCTTA
>NZ_NKHG01000125.1 GCF_002744245.1 Bacillus pumilus
TACCAATCTTTCACCGTCATGAAGGACCATGATCCAAATTGACGAATTTACCAAATTCCTTAATGAAAGCCAGTGAAACCGTACCTACTGGACCATTTCGTTGTTTTGCTATGATGACCTCAATGATGTTTTTGTTCTCTGTTTCTTTGTCGTAATAATCATCACGATAGAGGAAGCCGATAACATCAGCGTCTTGCTCGATCTGCCCCGATTCTCTAATGTCTGACATCATAGGGCGCTTTTCCTGGCGTTGTTCGACTCCACGTGAAAGCTGACTCAATGCAATGACAGCAATGTCCAATTCCCTTGCCATTTGCTTGAGCATACGGCTTATTTCTCCGATTTCTGCTGTTCTATTTCCTCTGTGGACTGGATTGCCGACGATCAATTGCAGATAGTCAATAATGATCATCATGTCCTTGCCTTCAAATTCCCTTTTCATCTTGCGAGCCTTCGCCCAAATGTCATTGACAGTCATTCCAGGTTGATCAAATATTCGTAAAGCGGCACTATCTAAGACCCCGTTCACTTTGCTAAGACTGCTCCACTCATCAACATTTAAATTACTAGCTCTAATGGATTGAGCGTTAA
>NZ_NKHG01000035.1 GCF_002744245.1 Bacillus pumilus
GGTGCAATCTTTTTCGGCAACCCAGGTGTTGAGACATATTTAAAGCCAATTGGAGACTTCTTCTTAAGACTCATTAAGATGATTGTCATCCCGATTGTCGTTTCAAGTTTAATTCTAGGAGTTGCAGGTGCCGGTGATGGTAAAAAAGTAGGGAAGCTTGGTTTTAGAACCATTCTTTATTTTGAAATTATCACAACATTTGCGATCATCCTCGGTCTTGTCCTCGCAAACGTCGTTCACCCAGGAGCGGGCGTTGACTTTGGACATACGGAAAAACAAGATATTAGCCAGTATGTTGAAACGGAAAAAGAACAAAGCAGTAAATCAGTTGCTGATACGTTCCTTCATATCGTTCCGACGAACTTCTTCCAATCACTGGCAGAAGGTGATTTACTTGCGATTATTTTCTTCACTGTTCTATTTGCCCTAGGCGTTTCAGCAATCGGTGAAAGAGGCAAACCTGTGCTCGCCTTCTTTGAAGGGGTATCACAAGCCATGTTCCATGTCGTTAATATTGTGATGAAAGCTGCACCATTTGGTGTCTTCGCACTCATTGGTGTCACAGTGTCAAAATTTGGTCTTGAATCTCTAATTTCATTAGGTAAGCTCGTAGGTCTTGTTTATTTTGCGCTGGCTCTCTTCCTTATCGTTGTATTCGGAATGATTGGAAAGATGATTGGCGTCAATATTTTCAGATTTCTCGCTTACATGAAAGACGAAATGCTTCTTGCTTTTAGTACATCCAGCTCTGAAACGGTTTTACCACGAGTCATGGATAAAATGGAGCGCATCGGATGTCCAAAGGGAATTGTTTCTTTCGTTATCCCAATCGGCTATACGTTTAACTTGGACGGCTCCGTCTTGTATCAAGCCATCGCTGCGCTTTTCCTTGCACAAGTATATGGCATTGACCTGACGATCGTACAGCAGCTCACACTTGTTCTTGTGCTGATGGTAACATCAAAAGGGATGGCTGCCGTTCCTGGTACTTCATTTGTTGTATTACTAGCAACACTAGGAACAATTGGTGTACCCGCTGAAGGTCTTGCATTTATCGCAGGTGTTGACCGTATCATGGATATGGCGCGTACTGTTGTGAACTTAACAGGTAATGCACTTGCAGCTGTCGTAATGTCTAAATGGGAAGGGCAATATGACTCTGAAAAAGGACATCGCGTGATGACTGGACAAGATGTACCTGAACCAACACAGCTTTCAAGCTAATCAAAAAAGAACCCCATCTATCGGGGTTCTTTTTTATGCTGTGATTAATGTTGATTGAACATAGTGGTAAAGAAGGTTGGCTGTATGGATCAGCGAGTCTTCATGTGTTCTTTCAAAAGCATGCGAGGAGTCAATACCAGGACCAATCAGTCCATGAATGATATCATGACCGGCTCTAATAGCTGCTGACGCATCTGAGGAATAATAAGGATAAATATCAAGGCGGTAATCAACATCATTCTCTTCTGCTAATGTTGCTAAATGCTTACGTAAACCGTAATGATAAGGACCACTTGAATCTTTCACACAAATAGACACACTGTATTCATCCGTTGATTGACCGTCGCCGATGGCTCCCATATCGACAGCCAAGTACTCCACCGTTTCTTCTGGAATATTCGAATTTCCACCGTATCCGATTTCTTCATTATTTGAAATTAAGAAGTGCGTCGTATGTGGTAACGTGATAGATTCTGTTTGAATTCGCTGCATTAATCTGAGCAATAACGCCACACTTGCCTTATCATCAAGATGTCTAGATTTAATAAAGCCTGAAGACGTCACTTCCACTCTAGGATCAAATGAGATAAAGTCTCCTACTTGAATGCCCAGTGCTTTCACATCGTCTGCATTTTTCACCTTTTCATCTAGACGAATCTCCATATTCTCTTGGTTTCGTTTCGCCTTTCCAGCATCCTCATATACGTGAACAGACGTTTGATGCATGAGGATTGTCCCTTTATATGTTCTTCCTGATCCTGTTTCAATTTCACAATATTCGCCTTCAATTGAGTTATATTGGAAGCCCCCAATTAGTGCAAGACGAATTCGACCATTTGACTTAATTTCTTTGACCATCGCACCAAGTGTATCGACATGCGCGGTCAGCATGCGGTGTTCTTGGTCGTCGGTTCCTTTTATTGTGGCAATTAATCCGCCTTTTCGATTTCGCTTTGTCTCAATATTCAAATCCTGTAAAAAACGTTCAACAAAACCGATTACCTTTTCTGTATTTCCTGATGGGCTTGGAATTGATACGAGCTTTTGAATGAGTTGAACCGTTTCATTTACTTCTGTTGTCATTCGGTATTTCCTCCTTTGTCTGAAAGCAATTCCTTCCATGTATGCCTTTTTCAGCATCTCTTCTTAAAATATATCGCTTCGGGTTCATGATGTCTAATGTTCTAATAGAAAAAATCCTTTCTCTATGAAAGAGAAAGGATTCAGCGTGTAGACAAACCCTCGCATTCGGTGTCAG
>NZ_NKHG01000126.1 GCF_002744245.1 Bacillus pumilus
AGAACTGCTTGGCGAATGGTCAGGACCTGTCCTAGACGTTCCGGCAGATCAGACCGTTCATGCACTGATTGAGGCTCAGGCGGACAAAGTGCCTCATCAAAAGGCGGCGACCTTCTGCGGAACCAGCTGGACGTATGAAGAACTGAACAACCGAGCGAATATAGTCGCTGAGAAACTGATCGCTCTCGGCACAAAAAATGGAGATCGAGTCGGCATTCTCACCCGGCCATCGCTTGACATGACGGCTGCTGTCCTTGGCGTCCTCAAGGCAGGTGCGGCATTCGTTCCGATTGATGCCGATTATCCAGCGCAGCGGATTGCGTACATGCTGGAAGACTGCGGGGCAGAGATGCTTCTGATTCAAAAAGGGCTTACTGCACCACCTTCTTTCACAGGTCATATCCTCCTGATAGACGAGGCAGTGGAAGGAGAAGCATTCGAGATTCAGGTTCATGTCAAACCAAATGATCTTGCATATATGATTTACACATCTGGGACGACTGGACAGCCGAAGGGTGTCATGGTTGAGCATCAGTCACTCGTGAATCTTGCTTTCTGGCACAACGATGCTTTCCAGGTGACGAATGAAGACCGAACCGCAAAATATGCCGGCTTTGGCTTTGATGCCTCCATTTGGGAGATGTTCCCGACATGGATCGCCGGCGCAGAGCTGCATATCATCGACGAAGCGATTCGCCTCGATATGATCAAGCTCAATACGTATTTCAATGAAGAAGGCATCACCATTGCGTTCCTGCCAACCCAGCTTTGTGAGCAGTTTATGTCGGTAGACAACCACTCTCTGCGTTACTTACTAACAGGTGGTGACAAGCTGAAACAGGTGAAGCCCGTTCGATACAAACTGGTGAATAACTATGGCCCAACGGAAAATACGGTCGTGGCGACAAGCGGCATCATCGATCCGCATCAAGGCACGCTTCCTATCGGAACTGCGATTGCCAATACCCGTTTTTACATTTTGGGTTCGTTATATGATCTCTCGCCGGCAGGCGTACCGGGTGAGCTCGTCATTGCGGGGAAAGGACTGGCAAGAGGCTACTGGAATCTCCCAGAGGAAACGGACAAACGATTTGTCCCAGATCCATTTTATCCAGGTGAGCGCATGTATCGTACAGGCGATCTTGTGAAATGGACAGAGAATGGCGAGCTGATTTATCTCGGCAGAAAAGACCATCAGGTCAACATCCGAGGCTTCCGTATTGAGCTGTCGGAAATTGAAGCCCAGCTGCTTGCGCTTGATTCAGTCAAAGAGGCAGTCGTGACAACTGTCAAAGATCCAAGTGAGCAAGACGCTCTTATCGCTTATGTCATCGCGGATAAAGAAACAGCGGATTTAAAAGAAAGCCTAAAACGCACTTTACCAGAATATATGGTGCCATCATGGATCATCCATCTCGACCAATTACCGATGACGGCAAATGGAAAAGTCGATCTCAAAGCATTGCCAGCTCCCGATATAGAGGCGAATCAAATGGCATACGAAGCCCCAAGAGACGAGGTTGAAACGCTCCTTTGTGACATTTGGACAGATGTGCTTGGCGTGAGCCAAGTAGGCATTCATGATCACTTCTTCTTCCTCGGTGGAGATTCGATTAAAGGTATTCAAATGGCGAGCAGGCTAACGCAAGAGGGCTGGAAGCTCGATATGAAGCTATTATTCCAGTATCCAACGATCGCCGAGCTTCGCCCATATATCGAAGAAGCCGATCAAATGGCGGCCGATCAATCACCTGTCGAAGGGGAAGTCATTTTGAC